>NZ_CAXTKA010000003.1:0-301897 GCF_964244875.1 uncultured Devosia sp. | reverse complement strand
TCGACACCTTCATCACCGAAGTCAGCCAGGACACCTGGATTTTCTTCCCGTGGGACCTGGACGTGGCGTATGCCGCCCCGATCGGTGGGGGCACGGACTAGGATTGTAAACTTAGTCCAATCCTACGCCTTCGGTCGCATGGCGGCGGGTTGCTTGAATTATTGAGAGTTCGCTGGTGCGCTGAGCTGCTCGCCGCGTCCAAAATGGGGTGGAAACCGGACAGGTGGCATTTAGGCGAAAGCGGCACGGTTGCAGAGATTGTCATTCGGGTTGGTCGAATTGTCATTCGAAGCGACACTTTCAGCGTGTGGTAGTCTATGCGCCAATGGCCCCTTACGCGGCGCTTGGATAGCCGTTTTGCTACGACGCTGCAGACTAACTAGAGGAACCAGGATTTCGAGTTCACGCGGCCTTCTGCACGGCGCGGTTTAATGCTTGACCTGAACCCCGACCCGATACGTCAGGATGGTGTTGCTGCTCCCCAAAAGGAGTCTGAGTGCCATGATACGCGTGGTCGGGTTTCTATTTTGGATGTGATCGATGCTTGCTTTTAGCCTGCGCCAAACTTCCAAAATGCTGATGCGGTTGCCTGGCAGGGGAACGGAGAACTCATTCCGAGTGACGAGGCCCTCTATCTCGTGCTCGAAGCTGCACCGGATGGCTGTCAAGGGACCGGATGATTCCACCGCTCGATCTTTTGTGTACGCCCACACACCAAGTTCGAGCGTAAACAATTCCAGGTCGCTTCGGCTATCTGTAGCCTTCAGCTTAACCGTGTCGGCGAGCTGCCCCTGACGGTCACATTCCTCAAGGGCATGCATGGCAACCGCGAGACAGAGGCTACTGGATAACAAGGTTGTTGGATAACTCATATCCAGCGCGATGGTCGGCCTGGTTTCCAGCCGATGGGTTTTGACCGTGATCTTGCTTTCATAGCCATTGCTGACCGCTAACTGTCGAAATCGTTCCATTGTGGTCGGCTCGTAGATGTCGCCGAGAGACTCCTTGAGGACGATATCTCCAACTACCGCGCCGATAAAACGTGCGGCGCTCTCATACTCTTCCTGCTTGTTTGGGTCCCAACGATGAGGACTTTTGAGGGAATGGTGCCGCAGCTTTCCTCGAAGAAGCACCAGCACCTTAATTTTCTCACGCGTCGATTGGTCTGCCGTCAATAGCTCGAATTTGTCTCTCGATGATGTTTTGCTTCTCTTAAGGAACTCGGTAGACGTGCTCTCCAGGGCGTCGCAGAAAAGTCTTTCCTTTGAAAGCAGCTCCACCTGCTGGTCAGTCTTTGTCTTTCCGTCGCAATAGCGCGTCTCCAAGAAGAGAAACATGTTATTATAAGCGTCCACATACCGCCCCGCGCCAGATGCGATGCGGCCCTCGCGGAAATGCGATGTGGATTCAATCCGTTCGTCAGGGATTAGGTTTGTCAGAAAAGCCCTGCCGATCTGCTCGTAGTCGCAGGGAGAGTTGAGCGACTTGCTACTATCAGTTTTGAAGGACCTTATTTGGACGCGAGGCTCCTCCTCCAAGGACTCGGCCGCAAAAATCAACTCATAGTTGTCGAAGTCCAAGTCTACAATCTGAAGGCCACTCAGAACAGCTTGCCAGTTCATTGCGCTCTGTCGCGCCATGGAAGCAAAGATACCGCCGTTGATAGTGATGTGCGCCGCTGATTTGTCACCGTCGCCTGGAACAAGGCTGGGTGCATACTCAATTCCTACATTTGAAAAGGAAATGCAGACCTTTTTCAGGGTGTCTCCTTCGCGCTCGAGAAAGAATGTGCGGTCGCCCCTTTTTAGGGGCCATGACTCCATTACATTGACGTGATTTTTCACATCGAAAGCGACCGTAATCCTCATGCTTCGTTTTCCTTTTGTACAGCCTTCAACGGGCGCCCTGACGGCTAGAAACTCATATAGGTTATCCAGCCAGGCGTACTTGATCGCGCCCTCGGGCGCTATCCAGCTCAGGACTACACGAGCCCAGTCGGTTCAACTTCTTCAGCGCTGATTGGGGTGCATCGATGCACGAGAGTGATGCGATTGACTGCTTTGAGGACTAGATCAAAAGGGCTGCAATGACCGCAATGGGGTCGGAAGCGGGCGTACTGCATGCTGCAAAGGAGACAATCAAGTTACGTCTGTGCGCGTCCTGTCGTCAGCCCCTCTGCCAAAAACTTATCCCCGCCTCCAAACTCCATGCCAAACTTCCCCCATTCCCGCCGTTCACGCGGCACCGACGAAGTGCCGGGCGGGGAGCTGGTTGCATGGGGTCGCCCAGGCACGAGCGTGACGCTGACAACCGGCCGGACGTAATCGTCCAACCCGAAAGGGCGGCCGCTCCATGCGTGCGCGGGAAAGCCAGATCGTGTGAAGCGGCTTTCGCCTCTTCAATATACCAAATCGGGGGCGCAAGCCCTCGGGGCGAAAGCCGCTTCCCACCGTGTCCCCGCGACGCCGCAAGGCCGGGCGGCGCGTTCTGCTGTCCGCTGATCCCCTATCGGCGTTGGCAGGCGCCGGGCGGCATGCTAATCGCCAGCGGGCGCGGGCGTGGTGGAATGGTAGACACACAGGACTTAAAATCCTGAGGGGGTATCCCCGTGCGGGTTCGAGTCCCGCCGCCCGCACCAGATGGATGACGCGCCCCTGTCCGGTTCAGATGGGCCAGTCGCGGTCTTTGCCGGCGAATGGGCGGCAGGGTAGGCTGGCCATGGTCTATTTTGATTCCAGGTCATTTTTCGGGAACGGTTTTTAATGTCGGATAGCGTCAAGTACCGCTTGGGCGGGGTTATTTTGCTGCTGGTGGGGCTGGCGGTGGGCTGGTTTTTCCTGGTCGGTCCGCTGCAGGCGGCGCAAGGCGGGGCGGCTGAGGTCAGCTATTCGCTGCGGGCGTTTATCGCGGTACCGCTATGCCTGGTGTTCGGGCTGGGATTTCTGGCGATGGGGCCGGCGTTGCACTACCGAAACGACGCGCATACCAATTTAAGCGTGACGGGATGGGTGCTCTTCGCGGTCGTCGCGCTGCTGACTGCGGCGGGATATGTCTGGTTCCAGCAGCAGTTTACGGCGCTTGGCTACGTGTCCTGAATGCGACGGAGATCGGGCGATGATCACCAGAATCGATACCGGCATCGCGCCGTCGGCCTCGCCGGTCAATGACGCGGTGCGGGCGGGACAGCAGGTCTGGCTGGTGGCGATCGCCGAAGATCCCCTGACCGGCGCGATCGTTGCCGGCGGGATCGAGGCGCAGGCGCGGCGGACCATCGAAAACCTGCAGATCGCGGTCGTGGCCGCGGGCGGCACTTTGGCGAACATCGTGCAGGTCCAGGTGTTCCTCATCGATAGCGCCGATGCGCCGGGCATGAACGCGGTTTATCGCGAATTTTTCGTCCAGCCTTATCCGGTGCGCGCCACCGTGGTGGTTAAGGAATTGCTGGCCAAGGGGCTGCGCGTCGAGATGCTGGCGACGGCGGTGCTGGACTGATGCTGCTCAAGCGCGAACTGCTCGAAGCGATCAAGGCCGGGCAGGTGGACCTGGTGTTCCGGCGCTGGAGCCGGCCCAGCGTCAAGCCTGGCGGGACGCTCAAGACCAAGCTGGGGTTGCTGTCGATCGGGGCGATCGCTGACATGGACCCGGCCGATGTCTCCGAGGCCGATGCCAACCGGGCCGGGTTCCGGGACGTGGCCGATTTTCGCAAATGGCTCGACACCATGAAGCCGGGCGATTTGTTCCAGCGGATCGAAGTGCGCTTTGCGGACGAGGACCAAGGCGGCTGAAGCCTTGCCGCACACGCTAAAACGGAACCGGCGCCACGAAGTGACACGGCGCGCCGGTGGTGGGATGGGTGAAACCGAGTTCGGCGGCATGCAACTGCAGGCGGTCGGCGGCGGCCAGGGCGGCTGGACCGGCGTAAAACGCATCGCCGAGAATCACATGGCCGATGGCTTTCATGTGCACTCTTAACTGGTGCGTGCGGCCAGTCAGGGGCATCAGGCGCAGCCGGGTGAAATTGCCCTCGCGTTCCATCACCGTCCATTGGGTCTGGGCGGCGCGGCCCTGTTCGCGGTCGACCTTCTGGCGCGGCTTGTTGTCCCAATCGGCGGCGAGGGGCAAATCCACGATGCCGCTATCGGCTTCGACATCGCCCCAGACCCGGGCGATATAGCTTTTTTTGGTCAGCCGGTTTTCGAACTGGGCACCGAGCTTGCCATGGGCGCGTTTGTTGATAGCCATCAGGATGATGCCGGAGGTGTCCTTGTCGAGACGATGCACCATTTCGGCTGTTGGCCATTTTTGCCGCGCCCGGTGGCGGATGGAGTCCCACAGCGACGGATCGCGCCCGGGCACGCTCAGCAACCCGCTGGGCTTGTCGAACACCAGGATGTCGTCATCGCCATAAATCAGGGTGAGATAAGGCTCGAGCGGGGGAAAATAGTCGAGCAAAGGAGGCATGGGACCGGGCATGGCACCCCCTAGCAGGGTTTGCGGCTCAGGGACAGATCGCGCCGGAATCGACAGGAATGCCAGGTTACGGATTTGTAACGGAACGGAGTGTCTGCTTGGGCCGTTCCATAAGCGCGAACAACCAGAGGAAGTTGAAATGCACAAGGACGAAGTCGACGGGGCGGGTAAGCAAGCCAAGGGCGCAATCAAGGACGCCGTAGGTGGTTTGACCGGCAACGAAAAGCTGCAGGCCGAAGGCAAGATGGACAAGGCCGCCGGCAAGGTGCAGCAAAATGTCGGCAAGGCCAAGGACGCGACCCGCGATGCGCTCAAGCGCTGAGCAGCTATCATACAGTTTTAAAGAAGGCCGCCCTCGAGGCGGCCTTTTTGTGGGCGTTCAAGGATTGGCGGCGTAGCCTTCAACGAGGAATCACGGCGCGATTCCGCAACCGCTCAGACCGGTGTCGTGTTGCATCGCGACAGCGTCCCGGATGGAGAGGCCAAATGCCGTTTGCCTTCGAGCACAGCGATGCCAATGTCGAGGATGGCCTGCGCCGGATTGCGGGTGAGCAGATCGACAAGGCGCTTGAGGAAGCTTCCAATCCACATGCGGATTTTGACGAGACTGTGCATGGCCTGCGGCGGCGCTGCAAGAACTTGCGTGGCCTGCTGCGCATGGTCAAGCCGCGGTTGACGGTGTTCGAGGACGAGGACGCGGCGGTGAGCGGCATCGCAACACGCCTGTCGCAGGCGCGAGACGCGGCCGTGATGCTGATGACGCTGGACAAATTGGTGTTGGCCAAAGGGGGCGGGCCGCCTGTCATCGACGCAGCGGACCACAAGCAATTGCACGATCTGCTGGCCGAGCGGGAGCGCGGCATGGCACAGCACATGGATCAGGCGGGACTCTTTGCCGAGTTCAGCGAGGCCATGCTGGCAATGCGGGGGCGTGTCGAGGGATGGGCGCTGGAGCGCAAGAAATTCGGCGGCATTGCGGAAGGCATCGAGGCGACCTATCGGCGCCTGCGGGAGCGCATGGCGGACGCGGCAGCCGATGAAGCACCGCTGCTGATGCATGCCTGGCGCAAGCAGGCCAAGTATCACCGCCACCATGTCATGCTGCTGCGCCGGCATGCGCCCGACGAAATGAATGGGCGCAGCAAGCTGTTGGGAGAACTGGGCGACCTGCTGGGTGACCATCATGACCTGGCGGTTCTGATCGAGGTGCTCAATGGCCGGGCGGTGGGCGCGCCTGCTGCCCTGGCGAAACTCACCAGCCTTGCGAGTGAGCGGCAAAAGGGGCTCAGCGACAAGGCCTTTGCCTTGGGCCGGCAGGTTGCGGCGGAAAAACCGCGGGCGCTGACCGAACGATTGCGGCAATACTGGATGCTGGAGGCGGCGTAGCAATGGGCCGCGAGATCGAGCGCAAATTCATCGTCACGTCCCAGGATTGGCGGGAGACGGCAGACGGAGGCGAGGCAATCGAGCAGGGCTATCTGTCGTCCAATGGCAAAGCCACCGTGCGGGTGCGGATTTTTGACGACAAGCGGGCGATCATCACGCTCAAGGGCGCTGTCAAGGGGATTACGCGAGCCGAATTCGAATATGACATTCCTCTTGATGACGCGCACGAAATGATGGAGATGGCGCGCCCGCATGTATTGGCCAAGCGGCGCCACAAGATCAGGCATGCCGGGCTGGATTGGGTGGTGGACGTCTTTTCGGGGCGGCACCAGGGGCTGGTGCTGGCCGAAATCGAGCTCGAGCACGAGGCGCAGGCCGTTCCGCTGCCAAGCTGGGCCGGACGCGAGGTTTCGGACGACGACCGGTATTATAATGCGAGCCTGTCACAGACGGATGCACCACCGCAGGCCTGAGCCTATTGCCAGCGCTTGAAGGTCTTGAGGTGATCAAGGGCCTTGAGCACTGTGGCGGTCTGCTTTTCAATCGCGTCGGTGACCGGCAGGATCAGCACATTCTCGAATGCGGGATCGGGCGGCTCAAGGGTGGCGAACTGGCTGTCGAGGAGGCTCGCGGGCATGTATTCGTGGTGGCGGCGGGCCATGCGCTCGGCGATGACTTCGCGCGTGCCGGACAGATGCACGAACAGGATAGGCTCGCCGGCCTGTTCCTCCAGATATTGACGATAGCTCCGGCGCAGGGCCGAACAGGCGCCCACGGCAGCGCCCTTTTTGTCCGCGGCCTCATGCAGGGCGCCGGCAAGGCGGGCCAGCCAGGGCCAGCGATCGGCATCGGTCAGCGGCGTTCCGGCCCGCATTTTTTCGACGTTTTCCGGTGGATGGTAGCCGTCGCCATCAAGGAACGGCACGTGCAGGCGGCGGGCGATCGATTGACCCACCGTGGACTTGCCCGATGAGCTGACGCCCATGACGATGATGATGCGCGCCTCTGGATGGTCCATGGCCGGTCCTACACAGTCGCCGAAAAGGCGCCATCGACATAAAGGATGTGGCCGTTGACGAAGCGGGAGGCCTCGGACGCGAGAAAGACCGCAGCGCCGCCCAGTTCGTCGGGCTGGGCCCAGCGACCCATCGGCGTGCGGGTTTCGATCCAGGCATTGAATTTCTCGTCCTTGGTCAGGGCCTCGTTGAGTTCGGTGGCGAAGTAGCCGGGCGCGATGCCGTTGACGTTGAGGCCATGCCTGGCCCAATCCACCGCCATGCCGCGCGTCAGATTGGCCACGGCGGCCTTGCTGGTGGCGTATGGGGCGATGGAGGGGCGCGCCACGGCCGACATCAGCGAGCAGATGTTGATGATCTTGCCGGCGCCGCGGCTGATCATGTGGCGGGCGACGGCCTGGCCGACATTGAACACCGAAGTGACGTTGGTGGTGATGATCTGGTCGAACTTTTCGGGTGGAAAGGCTTCCAGCGCGCTGCGGAACTGCATGCCGGCATTGTTGACCAGGATATCGATCGGGCCCAGCGTATCCTCGCAATAGGTGACGGCTTGGTTGACGCTGTCGCGGCTGGTGACGTCGAAGGCGACGGCGTTGACGCTGGCGCCGGTGGCCGCCAGGGTCTGCGCCGCAGCGCCGAGCGCGACATTGTCGCGGGCGCTCAGGATGACGGCGGCGCCGGCTTGGGCAAGCGCGTCGGCCATAGCGTAACCCAAGCCGCGGCTGGAGCCGGTGATCAGGGCGCGCTTGCCGGTCAGGTCGAACTGCGAAAGCGGTGGCATGGCGTGCTCCAGGAGTCGGCGCGACCCTATGTCACCGCAGCCGGGTCCGGCAACATAAACTGCCATACCAGATGCGCGACAAGCCAAATAGTGCGTCGGTGCTACTTCCGTCCGGGCGCGGTATGTGGTCATGTGCGCGCGCCCGGCGGAGCTAAATTTGCTGGCATACAGAAGCGTTCGGACCTCGGAAGGACTAGCAGATGTCGACAGCGGAGATCGGCCTTATCGGGCTTGCGGTGATGGGTTCGAACCTGGCGCTGAATATCGCCGAAAAGGGCTATACCGTCGCCGTGCACAACCGGTCTGCGGGACGCATCGATGAATTTCTGGCCGAGGCCAAGGCGCAGGGCCTGGATGGCAAGACCATCGCCAAATACGAGCTGGCGGACTTCGTGCAGGCGGTCAAGCGGCCGCGTTCGATCATCATCATGGTCAAGGCGGGCGCGCCGGTGGATGAAATGATCGAGCATCTGTTGCCGCATCTGGAGCAGGGCGACGCCATCATCGAGTGCGGCAATTCGCTGTTCACCGATACGCAGCGGCGCTTCGATTATCTCAAGCCCAAGGGCATCGGCTATCTGGGCGTCGGCGTTTCGGGCGGCGAAGAGGGCGCGCGCCATGGTCCCTCGATCATGGTGGGTGGCTCCAAGGAGCAGTGGCACAATGCCGAGCCCGTGCTGACGGCGATCGCGGCCAAGTTCAACGGCGAAAGCTGCTGCGCCTATCTGGGCGAGGGCGGCGCGGGGCACTTCGTCAAGACCATCCATAACGGCATCGAATATGGCGACATGCAGATGATCGCCGAGGTTTATGGCGTGATGCGCGACGGCCTGGGCATGTCGCCGCAGGCGGCGTCCGAGGTGTTCAAGGAGTGGAACAAGGGGCCGCTCAACTCCTATCTCATCGAAATCACCGGCCATGTGCTGGCCGCTCTCGACAAGGAGACGGGCAAGCCGCTGGTCGAATTGATCCTGGACAAGGCAGGCCAGAAGGGCACCGGCGTGTGGTCGGCGATTGCGGCCCAGCAGATGGGCGTGCCGGCGACGGCCATCGAGGGAGCCGTGGCGGCGCGCTCGATCTCGGCGCGCAAGGACGAGCGTGTCGCGGCCGAAGCCATCTACGGCAAGCGCGGCGCCGGCAAGGCCGACATTACGCTGGCCGACCTGGAAAAAGCGCTGCTGGCGGGCAAGATCGTCTCTTACGCGCAAGGTTTTGCGGTCATCGCCAAGGCCTCGGAGGAAAACGGCTGGGGCCTGCCGCTTTCGACCATCGCCAAGATCTGGCGCGCCGGCTGCATCATTCGCTCGCGGTTTTTGGACCAGATGGCGGAAGCCTATTCCAAGGGCGGCAACACCAACCTCTTGGTCGTGCCAGACTTTGTGGCGCTGATGAAGGATAGTCACCCCTCGCTGCGCAAGGTCGTGGCTGCGGCGGCCGTGGGCGAGTTCCCAATGATCTGCCTCTCGGCGGCGCTGAGCTATTTCGACAGCTATCGCCAGGCACAGGGCACGGCCAACCTGATCCAGGGCCAGCGCGATTTCTTCGGCGCGCACGGCTTCGAGATCGCCGGCCGCGGCGCGGACCTGCACGGCACGTGGCCGAGCACGCTGGGGAAGTAGGGCGGGACGCATCCTGGTATCTCAAGCCAAGCCCCGCCTGCACGGGCGTGACATCGAGGGAAAGCGCTAGAGATCGAGCCGCATTTGCTGGTTCGCTCCGGGTGCTTCGTCCATCGTATCGAGAAACATCGCGGCCTCTTGCCGGATCGTGTCGCGCTCGGCGGCCTCCATGCGGTCGAGGTTGCGATAGGGCATGGCCATGCGCGGATTGGCAGCGAGCCGCTGCCGGTGCTCGATGAGGAAGTTCCAGTATAACTGAGTGAAGGGGCAGGCATCGGGGCCGGTGCGCAGCCGTGGATCATAGCGGCAGCCCCGGCAATAGTCGGACATGCGATTGATATAGGCGCCGGAGGCGGCATAGGGCTTGGACGCGAGCAGGCCGCCATCGGCAAAGATCGCCATGCCATGGGTATTGGGCAGTTCGACCCAGTCGTAAGCGTCGATATAGACGGCAAGGTACCACTCTTCGATGTCAGCCGGCCGTATCCCCGCCAGCAGCGCGAAATTGCCGGTGACCATCAGCCGCTGGATGTGGTGAGCATAGGCATGCCGGCGCGTGTCGGCGACGACATTGGCGACGCAGTTCATGGCGGTTTCGCCCGACCAATAGAACCAGGGCATGGGGCGCTGGGCGTTCAGCACGTTGGTTTTGGCGTAGTCCGGCATTTTGAGCCAGTAGATGCCGCGGATATACTCGCGCCAACCGATGATCTGGCGGATGAAGCCCTCCGTGGCGTTGAGCGGGGCCTGGCCTGCGCGCCAAGCGTCCTGGGCGGCGCTGCAGACCGCAATGGGATCAAGCAGGCCGATATTGATGTAGGGCGAGATGATGGAGTGCCACAAAAAGGCGGATCGCTCGGTCATGGCGTCCTGATAGTCGCCGAACCGGGGCAGGCATTCGGCGATGAAATGGTCCAGCGCCTCCAAGGCCTGCAGCCGTGTCACGGCCCAGCCGAAGGGTTCGAGGTCGCCGAAATTGCCGGCAAATCGGCGTGCCACCAAGGCCATGACATCGCGCGTTATCTGGTCCGGCTCGAAACGAAGTCGTGTCGGCGTGGTCTGTCCCTTGGGCAGGCTCTTGCGGTTGTCGGCGTCGAAGTTCCAGGCGCCGCCGGCGGGCTTGCCATCGTCCATCAAAAGGCCGGTCTTGCGGCGCATCTCGCGATAGAAAAACTCCATGCGAAAGGATTTGCGATCCTTGGCCCATGCAGCGAATTCGTCGAGCGAGCAGATGAAGCGATCGTCGCGGCGGATCTCGACTGGCACCGACAGGAACGTGGTCCAATCCCGCATCATGTCGAGGACGCGATATTCGGCGGCCTCGGTCACGACCACGCGGCCCGGGTCGTGGCGCTCGATGGCGCGCTGCAGTTCGCCGGTGAAGTTGCCGCTATTGCCGGCGTCCTCAAGCTGGACATAGTCGAGCGTCACGCCGGCCTCGCCCATGTCTTCGGCGAAATGGCGCATGGCGGAGAGCACGAGGACCAGCTTCTGCTTGTGATGGGGCGCATAGGTGGTCTCGTCGGCGATTTCGACCATCAGCACCACATCGCTGTCGCGATCGAGGTCGTTGAGGCTGGAGATATCGCGGGAAAGCTGGTCGCCGAGAATGAGCCGAAGTGTTTTCATGTGGTTTGTACGCGCCCATGCAATGCGTGGTTCAGAACGTTTTGAACATCACGTAGCTGTCGACATAGCCGTGGACGGGATGCTTGAAGGCGGCGGGCAGAGTGCCAACGATGGCAAAGCCGAGCGACTGCCAAAGCGCCACGGCGCGGGTGTTGGACGAGACCACGTGGTTGAACTGCATCGCCCGAAAGCCGCGCCCGGCAGCGCGGACAAGGGAATGGCTGCACATGGCGCGAGCAACGCCTTTTCCCTGCGCGTCTGGCGCGGTCATGTAGCCGCAATTGGCGATGTGGGCGCCTCCGCCCAGCCGATTGGCCATTAGATAATAGGTGCCCAGGATCCGCCCATCGACCTCCGCGACATAAACGTCGTAGGCAGGGTCGAACCAATAGGCCAGCACCTGATCGTCAGTCCAATCGCGCGGGGTGGCATAGGTCTCGCCGGCAGCCAGGATTGGCGCCACGATGGCAAGCACCGCCGACCGGTCGGCGTCAGCGGCGGGCCGGATCTGCATCGGGATCGTCGGCGTCTTCATCGATGGGGGGGACCCTGATCTGCCCGGGCGGCGGCATGTCGGGCAGTCTGGGCTTGTTGGCGATGCTCGGGCGATGGGCCAGATCGAACTTGAACACCGCCACCACAAAAATCACCAGAGCCAGTACGACCGAGGCGGCCGCGGCAACGAAGGGCGCGCCGGGGAAATAGCCGGGCGAATCGGCGGCATAGGTGAAGTAGGAGAAAATCTGCGTAGCCGCGAGTGGCCCGATGATGGTGGCCAGCGAATTGGAGGCATTGACGGCCCCCTGCAACTCGCCTTGCGCATTGTCGGGGACCTGCCGGGAGAGCACGCCATTGATGGCAGGCGCGGCCAGTCCGCTGATCGCGCCGATCATGATGAACAGGTAAAGGTAATACACCTCGCTGGTGAACGCCACGCCGGCAAAGGCGGCGATGGCGGCCAGAAGGCCCAGGATGACCACCGGGGTTTCGCCGAGGCGCTTGACGAATGGCCCCACGAGGAACGCCTGGCAGATGGCGAAGCCGACGCCGAAAGCGCCCAGCGAGCGGCCGATATTGGACGAGGTGAAGCGGAAGACCTCGACAGTGAAGTAGCTGAAGACGGCCGGAAGCGCCTGCGCCGCCAGCGAAAACGCGAACAGCACGGCCAAAAGCCACAACACGATGGGATATTTTCGCAGCGCCATCATGGCACCGAACGGGTTGGCGCGACGAATATCGAACTTGCGCCGATTGGCCTTGGGCAGGCTTTCGGGCAGCACGAACAGCCCGAACAGCAAATTGGCGAAGGCCAGGCCCGCAGCTGCGAAAAACGGCGCGCGCGGGCCCAGTTCGCCCAGTTCGCCGCCGATGACCGGGCCGATGATGAAGCCGAGCCCGAAGGCAGCACCGATCAACCCGAACCGGTGCGTGCGCTTATGGGGCGGGGTGATATCGGCCATATAGGCGGTCGCGGTGGCCACGGCAGCGCCGGCAATGCCGGCGATGATGCGGCTGACGAACAGATACCAGACGACGGGGGCGATGCTCATCATCAGGTAATCGAAGGTCAGTCCGGCCAGCGAGCAGAGCAGCACGGGGCGGCGGCCGTAACGATCGGACAGATTGCCCAGGACCGGCGAGAACACGAACTGCATGAACGCGTAGGCGAATACCAGATAGCCGCCGATGACCGCCGCCTGGGCAACGCTGCCGCCGGTCAATTCCTCCAGCAATTCGGGCAGCACCGGCACGATGATGCCCACGCCAATCATATCGAGAAGGATGGTGACGAGGATGCAGATGAGGGTCAGTCGTGAGCGTGTGGCGGCTTGCATAAAGTGGTCGCTACCCTTTCGATCTGTCGCGCAGTTGACACATGCAGGCATGGCTAGGCAAGGCCACAAGGCGGTTTGTCGCAAGGGGCGAGTTCACCGTAGCGATCGTTTGTGACCAACGATCATGGGCTTGTTCGGTTCGCCGCAGATGGATCAATCAATCAGGACCAGTCCTGTTCCGTCGTGCCGTCGGCCTTGTAGCCATAGAGCCAGTCCAACCGCCGCAGATGCGCCCGGCTGCCTTGGGCGGCGATGACGAGATTGCGCGCGGTGCTGAGCGGCCAGGGCAGGTGGAACACGCGGCCATTGTTGCGCGACAGTTTGGCAACCCGCGCGACACGGGAGCGGCGCAGCGCGGTGTAGCGGGTAAAGGCGGTTTCGGCATCGGGGCAGCCGATCAGCAGGGGCGCAAGGACCGCCGCATCCTCGATGCCCATGGCGGTCCCCTGGGCCTGGAATGGCGCCATGGCATGGGCAGCGTCGCCGATCAGGCCGATATTGCCGCGGTGCCAGTGAGGCGTCTGAACGGTGAACAGCGGCCAAGGGGTCCAACTGTCGCCCGCAGCAGCCATGATCACGCCCAACCGCGCACCGCGCCGTGCTGTGCGCGGCTGGACCAGCCTGATGCCGGCGGACTGCTCGGACGGTCCCCTGGCAAACAAAGCAAGGTTGACCTGCCGACGATGCGGCAGCGGGTAGCAAACCATGTGGTGGCCAGCGGCAAAGAATACCGAAACCCGATCCAGCGCCACCTGGCCGGCCATGGCGTCGAATGGCAGCAGGGTGCGCCAGGCGACGCGGCCGTCATAACGGGCCGGGGGCCCGTCGAGCACCTGCGTCCTGGTGTGCGAATGCACGCCATCGGCGCCGATCAGGGCGGCGGCGCGGCCATGGCGCGCCTGGCCATCGGCCTGTTCGAGGGTCACGGCGACGCCGGCGCCTTCCGAGACCGCTTGCCAGGTGCGCACGCCGAACAGCATGTCGATATTGGCAAAGCGCCGGCAGGCCTTGTAGAGCGCATCGGCCAGATCGGCGCGGTGCATCACCGCATAGGGGGCGCCGAAGGCGTCGCGCATGGCGCTGCCCAACTGGAGGGTGACCAGCGGATGGGAACGCACGCCGGGATAGATATCAATGCCCGTGGGTTCGAGGCCGTGGCTGGTCAGGGCGTCGTTTAGGCCTAGACCATCAAGCACATGGCGGGCATTGGGGCTGATCTGCAGGCCCGCGCCGAATTCGGAGGGGAAGGGGCTGCGCTCCAGCACCACGACATGGGCGCCGAACTTGGCCAGCGCCAAAGCCAGGGTGAGCCCCGCAATACCTGCCCCAACGACATAATAGCTGCGGCCGGAGCCGGGCATGGTCATCAATCAGGCGGCGTCAGCCTGGAACACGGCGGAGAGCGGATGTGACGTTCCGGCTGCAAGGCGGGAATTGAAGACGAAATGGGTCGAGCAATAGGGGCACACCACTTCGCTGTCCTTGCCCATGTCCAGATAGATATGGGGATGATCGAAGGGCGGCAGGGCGCCGACGCACTGGAATTCCTTGGAGCCGACTTCGATCTGGCGCAGACCCTCGGTGTTGTGAAAATGGGGCGTGGTGCCGTGAGCCATGGTGAGGACCTGCGCAGGTGGAATGATTTGCGCCGGACCTTACCCAAACTGGGCCGACTTTGGAAGGCTTCACCTCCCGCAAAGGGAGAGGTGAAGAAGGCTAGGCTGCGGGGTTACGCGAGGGCAGGCGACGGTCTAAAAGCCAGCCCGTGAACTCATCGAGGTTATCGTCTTGCCCACATTTCAATCCGACAGCCTGAGCCTGGCTTACGAGGTGTTCGGCACGGGACGGCCGGTGCTGTGCATCCATGGGTTTGCCTCGAGCGGCAAGGTCAACTGGATCGATACCGGGTGGGTCGAGACGCTGACCGGCGCTGGCTACCAGGCAATCGTCATCGACAATCGCGGCCATGGCGCCTCCGACAAGCCCTATGATCCGGAGCGTTATTATCCCCAGGACATGGCGCGCGACGCGGTGCGCTTGCTCGATCATCTGGGGATCGAGAGGGCCGCAGTGCTGGGCTATTCGATGGGCGCGCGCATCGCCGCGTTCATGGCGTTTCGGGATGAGGGCCGGGTGGCCTGCGCCGTATTCGGCGGCATGGGAATAAACCTCGTCAACGGGCTGAGCGACGGCAACGACATCATCGCCGGTTTGCGGGCGCCGACGCTGGCCGAGTTGACGCATCCGACCGCACGGCAGTTCCGAATCTTTGCCGATCACACCAAGGCGGATCGGGAGGCACTGGCGGCGTGCATGGAAACCTCGCGCGAGCCGATGGCGCGGGCCGATGTGCGGCGCATCGCCGTGCCGGTGCTGGTGGCGGTGGGGGAGGCCGATACCATGGCCGGCCCGCCCGAAGCCTTGGCCGACCTGCTGCCCAGGGGCGAGGCTTTCGTCATTCCCAAGCGGGACCATATGCGCGGCACCGGCGATCCCAGGTTCAAGCAGGCAGCCCTGGCCTTTCTGGGCAGAAATTTCGCCAACGTCAGTTTATCGTGAACCAAAAGGGCCATCCGGGCTTTGTTTTGGGGTAAATAATGGCGTATATCGAAGCCCTTGTCTTGCGGAGTGACTGGCCATGAGCGGCAGCGCCAAGAAGTCGGCGACGATCCAGGCGATCGATCCCGTTTGGGAGGCGATCCGCGCCGGGGCGCGCCAGATCCTGGCGAGCGAACCGTCGCTGGCCAATCTGGTGATCTCGTCCGTGCTCAACCACGATACGTTCGAGCAGGCGCTGGCGCACCGCATCGCCGCGCGGCTCGATCACGAGGACGTATCGGCCGACATCATCCGGCAGACCTTTGCCGAAATCATTGCCGATACGCCCAAGATCGGCGCCGATGCGCGGGTCGACCTGGCAGCAACGCTGGAGCGCGATCCCGCCTGCCATCGCGCGGTGGAGCCGCTGCTCTATTTCAAGGGTTACCAGGCGATCCAGACGCATCGCTTTGCCCATGCGCTGTTCGTTGCCGGGCGACGCGATTTTGCGCTTTATCTGCAGAGCCGGGCCAGCCAGATGTTCCAGGTCGATATCAATCCGGCAGTGGTGATCGGGCATGGCATCATGCTCGACCATGGCACGGGGCTGGTGATCGGCGAGACGGCGGTGGTCGGCGACAACGTCTCGATGCTGCAGGGCATCACGCTGGGCGGCACCGGAAAGGCCGATCAGGACCGACATCCCAAGATCGGCAATGGCGTGCTGATCGGGGCCGGCGCCAAGGTGCTCGGCAATATCCGGATTGGCGATTGCTCGCGGATCGGGGCCGGTTCGGTGGTGCTCAAGGAGGTGCCGCCGCGCGTGACAGTGGCGGGGGTTCCGGCCAAGATCATTGGCGAAGCGGGGTGCGCGCAGCCGGCGCTGGTGATGGACCAGATGGTGCTGGTGCACGATCTCAACGCCTGAAAAGACGCCGTACAGCATTAATTCGAATGCTCAGGGTTGCCCCCGGCGCGCGAGGCACTACATTGCGGCCTCGGCTCCACAACAGGACGTTTTTCAGTGAATCATCCCGAGATCATCAAGCTGCAGAAGTTTTTGCAGGTGAAGTTCAACAACAAGAACATCGACGTGCGTCCGCGCCACAAGCTCAACGACTCGGTGGAAGTGTTCATCGGCGATGAATCGATCGGGCTCATTCACCTGGATGACGAAGACGGCGACAAGTCGTACATCTTCAACATGTCGATCCTGGATATCGACCTGGACGAGGTCGGCTGACATCGATCCTGCGGCGCCGCTACCAGGCACCGATCTGGCTTAGCCACTGCTGCATCTCGCCGTCAAAACTGCGCCAGGATTGCAACGCGGCGACATCGAACGCGTAAACGGCAGCGATGCCGCTGGGCAGGAATACGGTTCGCAGGCACTGCGCGGGCTGGCCCTCGGCGACCGGCGCCAGGCATTTTGCCACGAACGGATCTGGTGACAGTGCGTCATACCAGACGCTCTCGCCCGTGAAGCCATCGCCATCGTGCAGGGGCTTGCCCACGAGCCCGGGCACGCCACCCACAGTGTTATCGCTGAATTGGTGCAGATAGACCCCGTCGAGCAAGTCGCTGCCGGGACGGGCACGGCTGCGCGGCACCAGCGTGACGTCAACCGGGATGGGCTGCCCATCGAGGCCCTGCAACAGCACGTGCAGATCGATTTCGTTGACGAACCCGCCGCGCTGTTGCTCGCCATAGCGGAACCAAGAGGCCGGAATGGCCAGCTCGTGCCCCGCCACGGCAATGGCAACGGTCGTGGTGTCGGCGCGGTCGGGCAGGGCGGCCCGGCTATTGCGGCCAAGCAGATCGACGCCATAGGCCAGCCCGACCGCAGCCAGAAGCACCAGCACGGCAATGCCGGCCAGGTTGAAACCGAACGATGCCAGGTCCGGCTTGGACGCGGCAGCCGGGTTTGCATGGGGGGGCATGACCAGAATTAACCAGCTTTGGCGAGGGGACGTGACACGGCATAGAGCCCGCAATATGCTTAATGAAGGGTTAATATTGGTGCCGGGTTCTGCGGGCTCGGGTTGCGGGGATGTTGGAAATGCTCAGGGAAGTGCTGTTGGCGGCTTTCATCATCGGGGTGGGCCTTTGCGTTGCCGGCGCGGGAACGCACTTTTATCAGTGGCGGCTGCGCCAGCAGGCCGTGCTGCGCTATGACGGCGCGACGGCACTGGCCTCGATGGGGCATGTGGTGATGAGCTTTTTTTGCGGACCCTATATCATGCTGCAAATGGGCTGGACCCGCGATGATGGCGGCACCGCGCCGGTGGGGTCGGCCTTGCTGTCCGCCGTCGTCGCCTTTGGCTGGGCATTCATCACCGGCCTTTTGATCATGGGCTTTTATATAGCGGTCGGCCGCTAGACGAACCATTGGCTGCGTGGCAATGAGGCCGGCTTCGTTCGCACGAAACCGGCCTCATTCATCAGACCCCTATCAGGGATAGGCTTTGGTCGGGGTCCGGAACTTCGGGTCGGGCGATCTTGAGGTGATGCTGGTCTGCAAATTCCGGCCTTCTGCGCTTCCGGTGCTCACGCACCAATGTACGCTCCGCTCCGGTTCTCGAAGACCGGCATTTTCGACTCAGCCTGACCTCAATCTCAGCCGACCCGCGTTGTGCTGGAACTAGTTGGCGGCAGCCACAATGATGGGGCGGTCGTCGATCATGTCGACCCATTTGCCGGCGTCGGCCTGGGACTGGCGTTTGATGTAGTGGTAGGGCGTTTCGTTCCAGACGCGCACGGCGCCGTCCTGGTTGTCCAGCACCAGGTCGCCGCGGTCGGTGCGGACCATCAGCACGGCGTGGCCGTCGCCGTTGCGCTCGCGCACGACGGCCATCAGCAAGGTGCTGGCAGGCCAGCCGGCGGCGATCAGGTCGCGGCGCTTTTCGAGAGCGATATCCTCGCAGTCGCCATAGCCGTTGGGATAAGTCCAGAATTCGGCGGCCTGGTAGAGGTCTTCGTCGGAGACCGGCACCACGGTTTGATTGACGTTGGCGTTGACGGTGAGCAGCTGGCTCCAGCTCGCCTCGTCCAGATTGACCGCCGGCACCAAGACTGCATTGGGCTGGCATTCTTTGCCGTGGGACTTGCAGAATTCGGCGTGACCGACCGGAATGGACGTCGCCACGTCCAGCGTCTGGATGAACGCTATGTCGGTGGTGTCGAAGGCGGCGGCGGGCGCAATGGCTGCCGCCAGTGCCAGAACTGCGCCAATCAGCGCTGCCGGCAGTCCCTTCTGGTTGAATTGCATTGGTGATCTCCCTGATGGAGACCAATCTAGAGAGCGCCCATTTCGCCGGCCCGAAAACTACAATGCAGTTTTGAATCGAATTGTATCGATCCGATTTCGTCGCGATTAACCAAGAAAAGCAACTAATTGGCGGAAATGACTCAGGTTCCGAGTCGGGCGAGCACCGCCGCGTAGACGGCGTCATCCTGGCCGGCGCCATCGCGGCACTGCTTGGAGCCGATATGGATGCTGGCGGCCCGGTCCAGCATCGGGGACACATAGGCAAAAGTGTCGGTCAGCACCTGGCCTGCGGAAATTTCCCAGTTCTGGTGGTGCGCAACCAGATCGTTGCCTTGGGCGTCGAGCACCAGGGCGGTCACGCAGACATAGTCCTGATCGTGGCTGTCACGGTCGGTCAGGCGCTGGACGAGGGTCAGGCTGTGACGAGCCGGGTCGATGGCGATGGCGATATTGACCCACTGGTTGCGCTTCCAGTCCCATTTCTGGTGGTAGGGCGGGCAGGTCAGCATGCCGTCGGCATTGGGCAGGCATTTGCTGGTCGAGAATTTTTGCCAGGCGTAGTTCTGCCAGTCGGCTCGACCCTGCGCCGAGGCGTCGGGCACGAGCGAGAGGACGCCGGCGGCGACGGTGGCAAGAATGGAGGCGCGCAGGATTTGTGACATGAGTGTCATCTAAAGCGATTGAGCGGCTTTCGCCACATGCCGGGTCAGTTCATGCGCAGATTTTGCTGGACCACGGTCAACATTTCCTGGGCCGAGGCAAATTCGACCGCAACGCCGTTCTGGAAATGACGGACCACCCGGGCGCGCATGCGGCCCAGGGTGACGGGCGTGCCCATGGCCGGACGGACATCGAGTTCGATGGCGGCGCCGGACAGGGAGATATCGATGATCTTGCAATTGTAGCGCCGGCCGTCATCGAGCACGACGGTGGAATGGCGATTGTCGGGAACGACGCGCTCGTGCCGGCGATCCTCGGGCAGGTTCAGCAGGTCCTTGTTGGCGAGCCAGGTGAGCTGGGCCGCCATCCGGTCGCGTTTGCGCGGGGAGGCGGCCACTTCCATCAGGAAGCCGCCATCGACCTGGGCGATTATGGTGCCTTCCATGCGCCCAATATGGTCGACATAGGCGATGATCTTTTCACCGACGACGCCGGGCACCGGGGCGATGACCAGGGCCTCGCCGGGCGACATTTCGAGGATCTGGCAGGGGAACTCGCGACGGTCGGCCAGCATGTAGCGGCCAAGTACCGACACCTTGACGCGCTGGAAACGCACCTTTTCGGCCCGTGTGCGAGCCGGCGCAATGAACTGGGGTGAAGGAAGGCCGTCGCTGAGCATGCATTGACCAACAAATCGACTAACGTGCCGATCACACTATCGTAATCTGGTTAACGCATGGTTGCGCAGCCGCGCCGAGCACGCGGCAAGTTGGATTCAAATCGCCGCGTACCGATGGGGAGATTACTTACTGCCTGCCGCCGTCGATGACGGCGAGATGGGCATAGCGCCGGGCGCTGCGGCCATAGACCATGGCCGGCATCGCCACGGGGGAGGCGTAACCTACGTCGCCAACGACTTTGGCGGTCACGTCGCGCACCATGTCGTCGAGGGCCACGTCATCGGGCCAGATCAGGCGCAGGCCAGTGATGCGCTGTTCCATGATCGGCTGGACGCCGAGCCAATAGGGCTCGTCGAGCGCGGTCATGGCGCCGAGCAGGCGGGTATGGGTCGAGCCGTTATGCCGCAGCGGCATCAGGATGGTCTCGAAGCTCGCCTTGGTGTTGATGGCGGTGGTGCCCTGGAAGGTGACGAGAGCCACCGCATGATCCTCGGTGACGGCGCGGATCAGGGTATCCAGGGCATCCTTGTCGCGGGCATGCCAAAGGCCGGAGAAGGAGCGGCCCTTGAGTTCGCGCGCATAGGCGGTGCACAGGTGCGAGCCGGCGAGGCGGAAGGAGAACTTGTCGTCCTCGTCCAGTTCGAGAATGAAGGTGTTGGCCAAGGCTTCGCGAATGCGGGTTGGATCGATATCCTTGCGGTCCGGCGCGCTGCGCGAACCGCGGATGCCGTTCCAGTATTCATAGAGCGTCTTGGTGCTCGTCTTTTGCATTCGTGTTGATCCAAACTGGGGCATGCGCTCCTTCCGATGGAGCGCTTCTGCTGCGGATCGACATTGGCAAAAGGGCAGGGCAAAAGCGCCCTTAAAGAAGAGTTAAGGTTAACGCTGGTGTCCCAATGTGGAAAAGAAGTGGCAGAGGCGTGGTGGCCCGGCGAGTCGGAGCGAAGTGATGCATGAACAAGATCAAAAAGCGCCCAATGCCGGGGCAGGCGGGCGTGAGCCGGTGTTTTTACTTCCGGCGGTGATCACGGCGTTGATCGGGATCATGGTGGCCATTCATGCGGCGTCAACCCTGGTTCTTAACCAGGAGGGCTATGGGCAAGTGATCCGCTGGTTCGCGTTCCTGCCGCTGCGAATTCTTGCCGCCGGGCAGGATCCCGCGCTGGCCTTGCCCCTGGTGTGGACGCCGTTTACCCATGCGCTGCTGCATGGGGGCTGGGACCATCTGCTGATCAACATGGCCTGGCTGGCCATTTTCGGTACGCCCGTGGCGCGCCGCTATGGTCCCTGGGCGATGCTGGCGCTGTTTTTCGTTGCATCGGCGGCGGGGGCAGCCCTGTTCGCGGCAACGACGCTGCAGAGCGGGGCCTATCTGGTGGGGGCTTCGGGCGGCATTGCGGGGCTGACGGGGGCTGCCGTCCGGTTCATTTTCCAGCCGGTGCTGGTTTCCCAGCATCCCGAAACGGGCGAGCGAATCGTCTTGGGGCGGCGCTTGGCAAGTTTTGCCGACCTGGCCGGGGACACGCGGGCGCGCATGTTCATCCTGGTCTGGGTGGTGCTCAATGCCGCGGTGCCGCTCTTGCCCATGCTGACGGGCACCAATGTGCAAGTGGCCTGGCAGGCGCATCTCGGCGGGTTTTTCGCCGGCTTGCTGCTGGTGGGGCTGTTCGAGCGGCGTCAGTAAACCTCGGCGGGGTCGAACAGCCTGGGCAGGCCAATGTCCTCCAGGGCAGCAGTGCCGCCGTTCGTGACGACCCGACGATAAAAGCACGATTTGCGGCCGGTATGGCAGGCGGCCCCGCGCCCGGTTTGCTCGACGATGAGGACGACGGCGTCCTGGTCGCAATCGATGCGCATTTCGATCAGGCGCTGCAGTTCGCCCGAACTCTCGCCTTTCTTCCAGATCTTGCCGCGGGAGCGCGACCAGTAATGCGCAAAGCCCGTCTCGAGCGTCAGCGCCAGCGCCTGGGCATTCATATGCGCCAGCATCAGCAACTCGTTGCTGCCGGCCTCCATGGTGATGGCGGTCACAAGGCCATTGGCGTCGAAGCGGGGCGCCAGCGCCGTGCCCTCTTCAAGCTCGGCATGGCTCAGCGTCGTGGGATCGGCAAAAGGGTCAGTCATGAAGCGGTTTTTATACCGCTCCATGCGGTTTTGCCAGCCTAGCGCTTGCCGACCATGGCGAAGAAGCGGTCCTGCTCGATGCGGTCTTCGGCAAAGACACCGGTGAAACGGTGCGTGACGGTCGATACGCCATGGGCATGCACGCCGCGCATGGTCATGCACATATGCTCGGCATCCAGCATGACGGCAGCGCCGCGCGGCCCCAGGTTTTCGTTCAGCGCGTCGATAATCTGCGCGGTCAGGTTTTCCTGGGTCTGCAGGCGCCTGGCGAACACTTCGACAAGCCGGGCGAGCTTGGACAGGCCGACCACACCGTCATGGGGGAGATAGGCGATATGCGCCTTGCCCACGAACGGAACCATGTGGTGTTCGCAGTGGGAATGGAACGGGATATCGCGCACCAGCACGATATCGTCATAGCCGCCGACATCCTTGAAGGTGCGATCCAGAATCGGCTTGGGGTCCTGGTCATAGCCCGCGAAAAATTCGCCATAGGCCTTGGCGACGCGCCGGGGTGTGTCGAGCAGGCCTTCGCGCGCCGGATCGTCGCCGGCCCAGGCGATCAAGACCCGGATAGCGGCCTCGGCTTCGCTCTGGCTGGGGCGGGCTATGGCGGATTGTTCGGCGGCTTGAGCAGTAACAGGCTTCACGCGGGCATCCATGGGGCGTTGTCCTTGATGTGCATGGGCACTGATACGGGGCCAATGCGAATTTGGACCACAAGCAACAGGGTCGCCCTGACAGTGGCTTCGCGAGCACATATATAAGGACGGACAAAGCCGCTCACAAGAAACAGATTTGTGCGTTTCATGGACCTTAGCGATCTCTATTCCAACGCTATTCTGGAACTGGCCGCCAATGCACCCCAGCCCGGCCGTCTGGCCGCGCCGGATGGTTCGGCGCGCAAGGTCAGCCGCATTTGCGGCTCGGTCATCGAAGTGGACCTGGTGGTGCAGGACGGGGTGATCGTTCAATACGGACACGCGGTTTCGGCCTGCGCGCTCGGCCAGACCTCGGCGGCAGTGGTGGCGCGCGAGATCGTCGGCGCGCCGGTCGGCGAGGTTCGGGCGCTGCGGGTGCAGATGCACGCCATGCTCAAGGAGACTGGCGCGCCGCCCGCCGGCAAGTGGCGCGATCTGAGATATCTGGAGCCGGTGCGGGCCTATCGGCCGCGCCATGCCTCGACACTGCTGGTGTTCGATGCCCTGGTCGAAGCGCTGGACAAGATCGAGTCGGCGGAATCGGTTGGCGTCGTCGGTTGATGCAAAGGATCATCGACATGGCGTGGCGGGTGATCGACTGGCCGTTCAAGCTCGTCGCCTTCGCGCTGATCCAGCTTTACCGCCATACGCTGTCGGCTTTGCTGGGTCGAAGCTGCCGGCATGCGCCGACCTGCTCGGAATTTACCCGGGACGCAATCTGGCGGCACGGATTCTGGCCGGGCGGATGGATGGGGTTGGCGCGGATCGTCCGCTGCCGACCGGGCGGAACGCATGGCTACGATCCGGTCCCGGTGACGCTGCCGCCCGGATCGCACTGGTTTTTGCCGTGGAGCTATGGACGCTGGAAATAGTGCCAAGCCCTCGTGGTTCGAGGGTCGCAAGGGCTCCCGCCTCACCATGAGGGCTACTCTTCGGCCCCGAATCTTCCGGTAGCCCTCATGGTGAGGTGCGAGTTCTTCACGAGCCTCGAACCACGAGGGCGTGGCAGTGCGCAATGGGCTGGCACGCGGTGCAAACCATGATAGATAGGCCGCCTGGCGATTTAGCGAATTCGCCAATGCAGTATGACGGCGATTGTGCCACGACAAAGGATATTAGAAATGACGATCAAGGTGACGTTCCCCGACGGTGCAGCTCGCGACTATGCGCGTGGCACCACCGGGACCACCGTGGTCGAAGGTATCTCCAAGAGCCTGGCCAAGAAGACGGTGGCGATGCGCTGGAACGGCGTGTTGAGCGACCTGTCTGACCCATTGGAAGCCGATGGCAAAATTGAATTCGTAACGCGCGACAGCGGCTCGGCGGACGTGCTGGGGCTGATCCGGCACGACACGGCCCATGTGCTCGCCGAGGCGGTGCAGGAGCTGTGGCCGAACACGCAGGTGACGATCGGGCCGGTGATCGAGAACGGGTTCTATTACGATTTCAAGCGCGACGAGCCCTTCAGCGAGGACGATTTCCCGGCCATCGAAAAGAAGATGGCCGAAATCATCGACCGGGGTGCGGCGTTCAGCAAGGAAATCTGGCGCCGCGATCAGGCCAAGGACTTCTTCCGGACCAAGGGCGAGAACTTCAAGGTCGAGCTGGTCGATGCCATTCCGCCCGACCAGTCGCTCAAGATGTACAGCCAGGGCCAGTGGATCGACCTGTGCCGTGGCCCGCATATGCGCACGGTCAAGGATATCGGCAATGCGTTCAAGCTGACGAAGGTGGCTGGCGCCTATTGGCGTGGCGACAGCAACAATCCGGTGTTGAGCCGGATCTACGGCACGGCCTTTGCCACCAGGGAAGAGCTGGACGCGTACCTGCACATGATGGCGGAGGCCGAAAAGCGCGATCATCGCAAGATCGGCCAGGAAATGGACCTTTATCATTTCCAGCCCGAAGCGCAGGGGTCGGTGTTCTGGCATCCCAAGGGTTATGTGCTCTACAACCAGATGGAGACGTATATCCGGCGCCGGCTGAATGGCTCGGGCTATGTCGAGGTCAAGACGCCGCAGTTGATGAGCAGCAAATTCTGGGAGGCCTCGGGGCACTGGGGCAAGTACCGCGAAAACATGTTCGTGGTGCCTGACGAAGTGCCCGGTACCGAAGACGAGGGCCCGGTGCTCAGCGGCAAGGGCGAGCTGATGGCGCTCAAGCCGATGAACTGCCCGGCCCATATCCAGATCTTCAACCAGGGCATCAAGAGCTATCGCGACCTGCCGCTGCGGATGGCCGAATTCGGCTGCTGCCATCGCAACGAGGCACATGGCGCCCTGCATGGGCTGATGCGCGTGCGCCAGATGACGCAGGACGACGCGCATATCTTTTGCCGCGAGGACCAGATCCAGGCCGAAACCGAGCATTTCGTGCATCTGCTCTATTCGGTCTATGCCCATATGGGCTTTTCGGACGTGGTGATCAAACTGGCGACGCGGCCGGAGAAATTCGGCGGCACCATCGAGCGCTGGGATGCTGCCGAAAAAGCGCTGGGCGACGCCTTGCGGGCCACCGGCTACGATTTCGAGATCGCCGAGGGCGAGGGGGCGTTCTATGCGCCCAAGCTGGAATTCCACCTCAAGGACGCGATCGGGCGATCCTGGCAGGTGGGCACGCTGCAGCTCGATTACGTGTTGCCCGAGCGGCTCGACGCAACCTATGTGGCCGAGGACGGCAGCCGCCAATATGTGGTGATGCTGCACCGCGCCATCCTGGGATCGCTGGAGCGGTTCATCGGCATGATGATCGAATCGTATGCCGGCAAGATGCCAATGTGGCTGGCGCCGACCCAGGTAGTGGTGGCAACCATCGTCTCGGATGCCGACGAGACCGCCGAAAAGCTGGTCCGGCAATTGCGCTCGGCTGGCATTCGGGCCGAGCTCGACGCGCGCAACGAAAAGATCAACTACAAGGTGCGCGAGCATTCGGTGGGTAAGGTGCCGCTGATGTTCGTCGTCGGCAAGCGCGAGGCCGAGGAGGGCACCGTGTCCGTGCGCCGGCTCGGCACCGAGGGTCAGAAGGTCGTGCCGTTCATGGATGCCCTGGTCGAGTTGATGGCGGAGGCGACCCCGCCCGATCTCAAGGCCAAGGCGGCCTGATCCATGCCGCAGCGCCCGTCCAACCGCGAGATCAAGGCCTTGACTCACCTTGGGGAGGATAACGCGCTTGGGCCGGACGACTTCAAGGATATCGGCGAAAAGACCTTCGCCGGCATGCTGAAAAAAGGCTGGGTGGTTCCTGCCGAGGGACTACCCGGCAAATTCCGGGCAACGATCACGGGGCTGACGATCCACGAAGGCGAGATCATCTTCGCCGGTCGGCTGCGGCGGTAGGACCCCCACCTTTCCTCCCCCTGCAAGGGGGGAGGGACAGTGCGGTTGATGGGCGAGTTGGTGGCTAACTCGATGGTATTCCTCCCCCTTCCAGGGGAAGGTTAGGTGGGGGTAGTCTCAAACAATGCCTGACCCCATCGAAATCACCCGCACCATTTCGATCGATGCCAGCGAGCTCGAAGAGACGTTCGTGCGCAGCGCCGGGCCGGGCGGGCAGAACGTCAACAAGGTATCGAGCGCGGTGCAATTGCGGTTCGATCTGCGCAATTCCCCCAATATACCCGAGCCGATGAAGCGGCGGGTGGCGGTATTGGCCGGGCGCAAGCTGACCAAGCAGGGCGTGCTGGTGATCACCGCCAATGGGCACCGCGACCAGCCGATGAACCGCGCCGAGGCGCAGGAGCGGCTGGTGGCTTTGCTGAGGGAAGGCGCGGTCGCGCCCAAGTTCCGGGTGGCAACGCGGCCGACGCTCGCCTCTAAAAAGCGGCGGCTCGAGGGAAAGTCGATCCGCTCGGTCACCAAGACGATGCGGCGCGATATTCCTGACGGGGAGTGATGAATAGCTGAGATTCGGCGTCGGCGGGGGCTGCACCGTGATGCAGAGATAGGTCCGAGGACGGCGCGGCAGCTCTCGGCCCTAGGCCATGGCCGCCGCGCCCCGAAGTCTTGGTTCCTACTTGGCCGTCGCGGTGATGTTGGTCTTGCCGATCAGCACCGTGGGGTCCTGCTCGGCGGCCATGAAGTCGGCCATGCCCAGGCCGGGTTCTTCCTTGGCGGTCAATTCGATTGTCAGCGACTTGGCCTCGCCCTTGATGAAGGAGCTGACGGCAGCGCCCACGTTCTGGGCCTCGGCGGCGCCGGCGAGCATGCCGATGATGGTGCCTTCGGCCAGTCCCGCAAAGATCGGGCGCATGGTGGCGGCGTCGGAGCCCTGTTCTGCCGCGACGCTGGCCAGCACGATGTCGGCCAGACCCTCATCGACCACGTCGAGCTTGAGGTTCTGGATGACGACGGCCATGCCGGCGGCAAGGGCGGTATCTGGATTGGTATCGAACAGGGCCTTGGTGGCATTGCCGATGGTGCCGGCCAGCGCGACGCTGGCGAGGTTGGCGCCGTTGATGGACACCTCCTCGACCTCGATGGCGTCGGCCGCTTCATCCCATGCCGCCTTGAGGACATAGCCGATGTCGACCGAGGTGACCCCCAGATTGATCAACTGCTGGAGCTGCTCGTCCGCAGTATCGGTCGGCAGGTCGACGACGATATGGCTGGCACTGCTGGCGATCGCGGTGGGAATGCCGTTGAAATAATCCTCGAGGCTCAGATCGAACCCGCCGACGGAGGCGACGATGCGTTCGCCTTCGGCGTCGGGATTGGGAACGTCCACCTTGATGTCCTCGAACGAGAAGCCACCGAAGGCGGGGACCAGGGCACGGGCATTGGCCTCGAACCAGGCCTGGTCAATGGCGGCAGGGGCGGCTTCGACCAGCGCGATCGGGCCGCTGAGATCGGTCGCCTTGATGGCGATATTGCCCACGCTGACTTCGCCATCGCCTTCAACGGCGATCTTGAGGCCCTCCATCTTGACGGCCGGATAGATGCCCGGAGACATGCCATCGGTGCTGGCGCTTTCGATGGAAAAGTCGAGCGGGGCGCCGGTCTCGTCCTTGCCCGAGCAATCAAAGCCGTTGAACGTGAACGGGGAGGATTTGAAGGCGGTGAAAATGTCGGCATACATGTGCAGGAAGGTGCCGATGGTCTGGGGCGAGGGGGTGTCGCCTTCCGCTTCCAGCGCCTGGGACACCGCCATCATGTCGGCGAAGGACGATTTCAACGGCCGGCCGCTGAACTCGGCAACTTCCATCGATCCGATGGTGCACGAAACGTCCTCGGCCTCGATCGTGCCGCCCTCGGCGGCAAAGTCGCTGTAGATGACAGCCAGGTCGGTGCTGTCCGGGGCGTCGACAAGGCCATAGATGCCGAGCATGCCGCCGATGTCGAACTGCTTGGCGGAAATTTCGCCGAAGCTGCCGGAGAAGTCGTCATTGCTGGTCAGCTCGATCCCGCCCAGGGTGACTGAGCCGGCAACACCGTCTTTGACGTCATCCAGGACCAAGTCCTGGATGACGGCTTCGCCGGACTTGGCTTCGCCATCGACCATGGAGGAAAAGCTCACGGCAATGGTGGGGACGGTGATGCTGGTGGCATCCAGGGTCGCCAGCGCATCGGCATTGTCGACGATGCTGCCACTCAACATATCGCGCAAGGTCGCCTCGTCGACGCTGGAGCCGACGGCATCGATGGTGGCGATCTCGACGCTGATCTCGGGCTTGCTGATTTCGGCTTGCGGCGGCGCCTCGGGTGGGGACTTCGTCTTGATCTTTTGAGCCATGGCGCTGGACGGCAGTGCCACCGTCAGCAGACAGGCGGCGGCGATGGCGGCAAGTTTGGAATGGGCTGCAATAGCAAGGGTCACGGTTAACTCTCCGGGCTGGTTCGGGCGCAATTTGTGCCATTGCCGGTTTACCAGCAATAGGCAATGCGCATTGCGACAGTCGGGGTGGGGCAAATGTTAACGCGATGCTAACCGATACGCCATCTCAATAGGCGGTCGTTAGCACTTCGATTTCCTTGGCCGCACCGGCCTGGACCTGGAATTCCCGGTTGAAAACAGTCTCGCCCTGCTTGGCCAGAACCAGGTATTCGCCCTCCGCCAAAACCGTGGACGGAAAAGCGCCGAGATCGGAAAAAACCGTTGCGCCATCAGTGGTTTTGACAGTCCATTCGACGTCGGCAATAGCTTCCCCACCTTCTTCGGACGCCAGTCGGAAGGAAATCTGGCTGGCTTTCTGGAACAGCGTCGCATCGGTCAACTGCCCCGGCTCCACCCGCAGATCGGCCCGCACCACCGCATTGACGGTCCCGAAATGGGAGACGATATGGTAGGTGCCGGCGTTGAGCGTGACAATTTCATTGGCCAGCATGCCTTCGGCGATGGTGCTGCGGCTGGTTTCGCTGCCGGTGGTAAAGATGTCGAATTTCAACAGGTTAGCGGGGATGGCGATATCCCCGGTAATGGCCGAATTGAGCCGCAATGCCCCCGCGCCGATAACGAAACCCTTCTCATTGGGCCCCGGTGCCACGGTCAGGGTATCGCTGGCCTGGGCGCGGCCATAGGCGACATGAACCACATATTCGCCGGGCGGCAGTTCCAGCGAAGCGATGGCATCGTCGGACTTGGCGACCAGTGCCAATTCGCCGCTGGCGTCGGGCGTGGTGTCGAAAATGCGCCAGACCAGACCGTGGGGAATGACGCTGCCGTCCTCGGTAATGCGGGCGGACAGCGAGACGGGCTGCGGCGCTGAGGTCAGGGCGCTGATCGCCTCGGTAGCGGGGGTTTCGGGGGCAGGCGGCGCGATGTTCACCGGCGGCGTGGGGGCATCGCGATCGGGGCGGGGTCGCGGCAGGGCCGGCATTTCGGTCGCGTCTTGTGCCAGCGTCGGCAGCACGAATACGGCCGGCGCAAGCGGCGCCAGCAGGAGCAACAGGAGGGTGAAAGTGAGTGCCGAACGCATTGTTATCCCCGGCGGCGTGGACGCCAATATGATTGCGCCCCGTCGAGTGCTGCGCCTCGATAGGCGTCGATTGGGGAAAAGCTGTGTCATAGACATTGCTGATTGGGAACAGGTTAGTGGTGCCGGAACAACGAATTTATGTGCGTTGACCGGACCGTAACCGGGCCAATCCGGAATTACCCATCAAGGGCTATCCCGATTGCGGGAGTGTGGTTATGGGTTGGCGCAGATGCCAGGAGACAATGATGCCGGTCAATGCAGCGCTGCGCGATTACCTGATGAACCGCCGGTCGGTCGGCCAGGCTTTTTTGAAGGAACCGGGGCCGAATGGGTCTGAACTCGAGCAGATCCTGACCATGGGTACGCGCGTGCCGGACCATGGCAAGCTCAATCCCTGGCGCCTGGTGCTGTTTGCCGGCGAGGATCGCGCGCATATCGGGGATAAGTTGAAAGAGATGGCGAAAGCCAGAAACCCAGGCATGGACGAAACGGACCTGGAACGCGAGCGCATGCGCTTCCAGCCCCCGCTGACCATCGGGGTGCTGTCGGCGCCGAAGCCGCATCCCACCGTGCCGGAGTTCGAACAATTGTTGTCGGCGGGCAATGTGGCCCTCAACCTGGTGAATGCTGCGTTTGCGATGGGTTTTGCCGCCAATTGGGTGACCCGGTGGTACGCCTTCGATAAGGACGCGGCGCGTTTTCTGGGCGCCCGTGAGCGCGAACGCTTCGTCGCATTCGTGCAGATCGGTACGGCAGCGGCGGTGATCGAGGATCGGGCGCGGCCACGTCTTGAAGACATCGTGTCCCGTTGGCAAATGACTTAAGAGCATGCAAGATACTGTCCGAAAGCGCGATTTCGGAGCGCAGGAGAGGCTCATATGGTCACCCACCATTTTATCGTCGCGCGCTCGGACAGCCATTGGAAGGTGAGCTTTCACGGCACCGAACAGAGCCCGTTCGAGAGCAAGGAAGAGGCGCTTGTAGCGGCTGTAGCGGCGGCCCGGGTGGAGTTCAGCAAGGGCCTCGAGGTCGAAGTTCTAGTCCAGGATATTGATTCCACGTTCCACAGCGCCTGGAAGTCTGGCGCCGATGGCGAGAATGCCGACCTGTCGACAAGCCAGTGAGCACTCCGGCAAGGTTAACGCGGAGTTAACCAGCGTTCGTGTTTGATTAACTTCGACGATTCTCTCGAGACGGGTTCATGGGCGTCCAGCCAATCGCCGTACCACAGAGCCTTGCCTATGTCCTGACTTCGGCAGGCGATCGCAATGGCGTGGACTTCGACTACCTGTTGCAGACCGCGATGCGCGAGAGCAGCCTTGACCCGCAGGCAAAGGCGCAGACATCATCGGCCGTCGGGCTGTTCCAGTTTCTGGAAAGCACCTGGTTGCAAGTGATGAAGGAGGAGGGCCCGCGGCTGGGCTACCAGCAATATGCCAATGCGATCGAAAAGACCGGCGATGGCTATCAGGTCAGCGATCCACAGGCGCGCGCGCAAATCCTCAAGTTGCGCGAAGACCCTCAGATCGCAGCGGATTTGGCCGCCGCATTCACCAAGTCGAACGGCGATTATCTGAGCGCCAAGTTTGGCCGCCAGCCCAGCGCGGGCGAGCTCTATATAGCCCATTTCCTGGGAGCCCAAGGCGCCGAGAAGATGTTCGATGCGGGGCTGAGCAATCCCGACCAGATCGCGGCATACCTGTTTCCGCGCCAGGCGCAGGCCAACAAGACGATTTTCTACGACGACGGACAGCCGCGGACCATCCGGCAAGTCTATCGTGCCTTAGTGTCCAAGCACGAGATCGGTGGGCCCTCAGCACAGTTCGCCGCCCAGCAAATGGCTAATCAGCCGGTCGCGCATGTTGCCGAGCCGGTGGTGCCGTCGCGGTTCTCTCCGGCGAACATGTCGTTTACCGGGCTGTTCAAAAACGAGGTGCAGGCCGCCCCGCAATCGCCGCTGGGACCGGTGAGTGCCGGGGGAAGTGCGTTTTTTACCCAGCTTTACGGGCGGTAGGAACGCAAGATAGCAGCAGGCGTTCACCATTGGTGAAGGATAGATCGAACGGAACTGACGGATTGATGATTTGCGGCCAAACGCGCCGGGCAGATTCAGCACCGGTTAAAGATTAAGACGCGTAGATGCCGCATCGCTCGGTGACGAGACAAGGCCATATGATGCGACGCGCAGCCACTGCCGTAGTAAAAAATTTAGCGCTGCCGAGGGGTTTGACAATCCTGGGTTTGGCTCTGGCTTCATGGGGTCTGGTGATAGCCGGCATGCACATTGTGACCGCGCTGTTCGCCTACATTTCGGCAAGCGTCTAAACCGTCGACCATTTATGGTGAACCGTTCCTTAAGCCTTGATCGCTAGCTTGGTCTGCGGGAAATCCGGAGATCGGAATGGTTGGCTACAAGGACTTCGTCCGGCTATCTCAATCCAGCGACAGCGAAGAGCGCGGCGGTGCGGCGCATATGGCGGCCATGGCTTATCTCGGCCATCAGGGGCCGGCTGACGAACAGGCCGCCTTGTACGCCTCCCTGATCGGATTTCTGGACGATCCCTCGGTCAAGGTGCGCGCCGCGCTGGCCTATGGTTTGCTGCACGCGGCGGATGCGCCGCGGCCGATCATGCTGGCCCTGCTGCATGACAGCGCCGTGATCTCCCGGGCGGTGGTGCAATATTCGCCGGTTTTGATCGATGCGGATATCGTCGGGCTGGTGCGCGAATTCGATCTGCCGATGCTGCTGGCGGTTTGCCAGCGCTCCGCCATCAGCGAGCGTCTGGCGTCGGCGCTGATCGCACGCGGGGAGCAGCCTGTGAGCTTGCGCGTCCTGCGGCGGGCCGATGCGGCGGTGGGCGCGGCTTTGCTGCAGCAATTGGCCGAGCGCGAGGGGCACGATGCCGATATGCGGGGAGCATTGCTGATGCGCCGCGAACTGCCTGCGGCTATCCGCGCACTGGTGGTGCAAAAAGCCGTGGAAGCGCTGGCGGGCGCCCGCATCGTCAAGGGCGCTCTGGCAAGCGATCGGCTGGCCCGGGTCCTGCGCAACAGCCGCGATACTGCGCTATCGGCCATTGGCGAGCGTGAGGCCGTCAAGGCGCAAACCGGTTTTGCCGCCGATCTGATCGTTTCCGACCGGCTAAATACCAGGCTGCTGCTGCACGCGGTGGTCACGGGCCATGTCATGTTTTTTGCCGATTGCCTGGCCGAGCTCGGGCAGACCCCGCGCGACAAAGTGTTCTCGCTGTTGGAAAACGGCAGCCGGCCGGCGCTTAACGCCATGCTGGGCCGATGCGGCCTGGGGGAGGGAATGCGCCTGCTTTTCGTCAAGCTGGTCATGCACGCACGTGCGGCGGACCTGGCCGATGATGCAGCGGCGCGGCACTATGTCGTGACCGCACTGACCGAGGAGCTGATCGTTGATCATGCCGGGGCTATCCCCAACGAGTTGGAAGAAGCCTTCGCCTATTTGAGCGAGCAGAACGTGCAACTCGCCCGCCGGGCCGCGCGCGGGGTCATGGCAGCGTTCGCCGGCACTGCTGATAAACGCATGGCGCTGCCCTCCATCGTCGATGACCGCCTGGCCTTGCCCGCGGCATAGCTCGGCGCCTTGGGGTCGACCGATTAAATCAGTAGCGAAACTGTTCGCTCAGGACGCGTTCCTCAAGGCTCGTGCCTGGATCAAACAGCAGCGTGACGCCTTGAGAGCGATCTTCGCGCACCGTGACTTCCAGCACGTTCTGGAGCTCTATGTTGTCGGCGACGGCGCTAACGGGCCGTTTGGCGGCCTCGCGGGTAATGAACTTGACCACCGCGCGATTGCCCAGGATGGCGCCACGCCAGCGGCGCGGCCGGAACGGCGAGATCGGGGTCAGCACCAGCAGCGGTGCCTCGATCGGCAGGATCGGACCATGAGCCGAAAGATTGTAGGCGGTAGAGCCAGCCGGCGTCGACAACAGGACGCCGTCGCAGATCAATTCCTCCAGGCGCGTTTCGCCATCGATGACAATCTGGATTTTGGCGGCCTGATAGGTCGAGCGGAACAGCGAGACTTCGTTGAGCGCCAGGCTGGTTTGCTGCCGGCCGCTTGTATCGATCACTTGCATGGAGAGCGGGTAGATGCGGGTCTGCTGGGCTGCGGAGAGGCGCTCGCCCAAGGTATCCTCGGAAAAGGCGTTCATCATGAAGCCGACCGAGCCGAAATTCATGCCATAAACCGGCACATTGGTGCGCAGGACACGATGCAGGGTTTGCAGCATCAGTCCGTCACCGCCCAAAGCGACGACGACTTCGGCTGAGTCAAAGGCGATGTCGCCGTAGCGCTGCCGCAAGCGCTGCGCGGCAATTTCGGATTCGGGGGTACCGTTGGTCACAAAGCTGATGCGCTCGGTCGGTCGGCTCGCCACTGATCTCTCCCAGAACTGCTCGCGGGTTGATTATCACGGCTTCGCCATCGGAGCACAGCTAAACCGTTGGCGCTGTTTACCGGCAGCAGGGCGCCACAGAGGCTTGGACGTGCCGAAATGGCATCACCCGCCGGCAATATGTGCGCTGGGGAATTTTATGGGCGAGCAATTAGCCATAGTCCGGCCGGGGCCATTGCGCGAACGGCCGATCTCGGGCACTAAAAAACGGATTGCCGGCCACTCGACAACAACTGTGAGATTCCAGGACAACAGATGGACGATCAGGAATTCAATCTGCGTGCTGCTCTTGGTTTGTTGCGGAGACAACTGAAGCTCATCATCATCACGTTCATTCTTGTGCTTGGCGTTGCCAGTATCGCCCTGTTTTCGGTCAAGCCGGCCTACACGGCCACAGCCCTAGTGCTGGTCGATCCGAGCCGCAAGGACTTGCTGGATCCTGAAGTAGCGGCCGCGAGCTCGACGTCGGACAGTGCCCGGGTTGAAAGCGAAGTGGAAATCGCCAAATCCGAGACGATTTTGCTTCAGGTCATTCAAGACGCCAAATTGCTGTCGGATCCGGAGTTTGGCGTAAAGCTTGGTCTTCGCGACCAGATACTGGGTCTGTTGCGGATCGCAACGCCGCAATTGCCGACCGGCGAGGATGCGCTGAATTCGGTGTTGGACAAGTTGCGGGATTCGGTTTCCGTTCAGCGCCGTGGCCTGACCTACCTGCTGGCGATCAGCGCTCGGGCCGACGATCCGGAGAGCGCGACGAAGATCGCCAATGCCATGTCCAACGCCTATATCAGTGCGCAGCTCAATTCCAAGATCGCGTCGACGCTCGCGTCGCGTGACATCATCCAGGCCCGCATTGCCGACGCCAGTGGCGCCGTCGTAGCATCCGAAGGGGCGTTCGACACCTTTATTGCCGACAATATCCAACGCATTACCGAAGAATCTGGCCGCACCGACATTGCCAAGATTCGCGACGATCTGCAGGCGGCGAACTCAAACCGGACCCGATTGGCGCAATTGGTCGAGACGGCCGACAGCAGCCTGCAGCAGCAGGATTTCGCGGCCCTGTCCAATACGCTGCAGTCGGACGCCCTGAGGCGCCTGGAAGCCCAGCGCCAGGCGATCGCCGCGCGATTGGCCGGTTCGGCAACCGATTCGCCGACATCCATCGATCTGCGCGCCGAGCTGGCAAAAGTGCAGGGCGACATTACCAATACCGCCCAGACCGAGCTGACGACCCTGCGGACACAGGTCAACTCGGCGCAGTCGCAAGCCACCGATTTGCGCACCCAACTGCGCACGAGCGTCTTGAGCAGCGACCTGCCGGCCGATGTTCTGACCAATATCTATGAACTGCAGCAATCCTCCGAAATCGCGCGGACGCAGTATCAGACGCTGCTGGCGCGAATGAAGGATCTGGAAGCGCAGGCCTATCTTCAGGTTGCCGACAGCCGCATCGTTTCCCCAGCCACGCCGCCCAATTCACCGTCATTTCCCAATACCCGAGTGTTTCTGGTGCTGGCGGGCCTGGTCGCACTCGGCTTGGGTATCGGGCTGGCGTTCCTTGCCGAAAACTTTGTCGGCGGTTTTACCTCCGAAGAGCAACTGCGTTCGGTTCTCAAGACCAATGTGGTCGCTAGCATTCCCGCGCAAAGGCCGGTCAAGAAGGGGCGCGGCCCGGAGCCGTTGAGTTCGGCTGATCTCGTGGCAACTTCGCCGCTTTCGGTGTTCGCCGAAGGGGTCCGCCGCGTCCGAGTTGGCGTCGACCAGGCTTTGCGGCGCAACAAGCCGCCCACCCAATCGGGGCGGATTATCATGGTGACGTCGGCTGCGCCAAACGAGGGCAAGACGACGACGTCGCTGGCGCTGGCCCGTGCCTATAGCCTGTCGGGCAGTTCGGTCCTGCTGGTCGACTGCGACTTCCGCAAGCCAAGCCTGCATCGCTCGATTGGCCTGGAATCGTCGATGGGATTGCTGGAATACCTGAGCGGCAACGAGAACGTGGCGGATTTCGAAACCATCGTGAACCGCGATCCCCTCAGTTCCACGCAGGTTCTGGTCGGCGCGCGGCGCAGCGATACGGCTACCGACCAGTTGATTGCCGGGCCGTCCTTTGCCCAATTGGTCAAATCGGCCAGGGCGGCCTTCGATATCGTCATCCTGGATACCCCGCCGATCGGGCCGGTAGTGGATGGCCTCTATCTGGCGCAGTTTCCGGATGTCATCGTCTTCGTCACCCGTTGGGCGAGTACCTCGCAGACCGACGCGCGCAACGCGGTCAACGCGCTCGATGACGTAAAGAACAAGAACGTGCAGATCCTGTCCGTCTTGACCCAGCAAGAAGCGTCCAAGGCGTCCTATCGCGGCAAGTATGCCGGATATTATTCCGAGGCCGGCTAGGCCGCTCAGTCGGCGCACCGGATCCTGGACACGCGATCGCGCGGCTCCAATCACGGGCCGCGCGAATGTTTTGTACCATACGATGACAGTCTATTCGGCGGCGGCGGAGCCCAGTTCTTCTAGGCCGGCGCGGGACGGCCTGCCGATGCTGGTATAGGTAAAGCCGTGCGGCTCGACTTCCTTGTCGCGATAAACGTTGCGCAAATCGACGAAGCAGGGATTGCGCATGATGGACTTGAGGTGCGCGAAGTCCAGGGACCGGAAAGCATTCCATTCGGTCACCAGCACGAGGCAGTCGGCGCCCGTCGCCGCATCATAAGCACTGCTGGCATATTGAATGCCGCTGATGACTGATTTTGACGCTTCCATGCCTTCGGGATCATAGGCCTTGATGATCGCGCCGGCGTCCACCAGGGTCTGGATGATGGCAATCGAGGGGGCATCGCGCATATCGTCGGTGTTGGGCTTGAAGGTCAAGCCGAGAATGCCGATGGTCTTGCCGCGCACATCGCTGCCATAGGCGGTGATAATCTTGCGGCCCATGGCGCGCTTGCGCTGATCGTTGATGGCCACAGTAGCCTCGACCAGGCGCAGCGGTGCGCCATAGTCCTGGCCGATTTTCATCATGGCCAGCGTATCCTTGGGAAAGCAGGAGCCGCCATAGCCAGGACCGGCGTTCAGGAATTTGCCCCCGATACGATTGTCCAGGCCGATACCACGGGCAACGTCCTGCACATTGGCGCCGGTGTTTTCGCAGAGGTCGGAAACTTCGTTGATAAAGGTGATTTTCATCGCGAGGAAAGCATTGGCCGCATATTTAATGAGTTCCGCCGTGCGCCGGCCGGTAAACATCAGCGGCGCCTGGTTGAGGTAGAGTGGACGGTAAACCTCGGTCATCGGCTCGCGGGCGCTTTCATCCTCGATGCCGATCACGATGCGATCGGGCCGTTTGAAGTCCTCGATGGCCGCACCCTCGCGCAAAAATTCGGGGTTGGAGACGACGACGATTTCCGCCGATGGATTGGTTTCACGCATAATGCGGGCGACTTCGTCACCGGTTCCGACCGGCACTGTCGACTTCGTCACCACGACGGTAAAGCCAAAGACTGCCTTGGCGATCGAAGCGGCGGCCGCATAGACATAAGACAGGTCGGCGTGACCGTCGCCACGACGCGACGGCGTCCCGACCGCGATGAAGACGACATTGGCATTGGCGACGGCGCTGTCCAGTTCGGTGGTAAACGACAGGCGTCCGGCCGCGGCATTGGCGGCGACCAGCTGATCCAGACCAGGCTCGAAGATCGGTATCTCGCCGTTATTGAGCGCCGCGATCTTTTGCTCGTTCAAATCGACGCAGACCACGGTATGACCAAAGTCCGCGAAACAAGCGCCACTTACCAGACCGACATAGCCTGAACCGATTACAGCAATGCGCATACCACACCTTTCAACTTACTTTGGCGTACCGTTAGCCAAGAACGGAGGAACCTGCCATCGCCAAATTCTAAGATGGTTTCCACGCCAGGGCTACAGTGGACGCCGCATATGTACGCTGCAAACGGTGACGGATTATTGTGGTGCGTTTTGCTGCAAATCAATGTCTACCAGTCCTTGAATATGGTTAAGGCCGACAGCTTCGATAGTGGCGGCGGGAACGGCTCGACCCATAGAGTGGCGTTGCTGCATTAGGGATATCGCAAGTCACCTGTGGTTTGGGGCAAGATAGCATCGTATACCGATTGCGCTGCCGATCACCGTCATGTCAGGTGAGGGTTCGATGCCAGTATATCCGTCGTGTTGCGCATCCAGCCGCAATCACCGCGACGCAAGCGGGTGGATTGACTATTGCGTGACTGGGCCCGGTTCGTGTGAAGATTTGTAGACCATGCAAGACCAGATGATGACGCAGAAATTGACGCTCGATGCAGCGGGAAGCCGGCACAAGGTCTGCTTCGTGATCAATCACAGCTTTGCCTTCAGGACACTGTTTCGCGGGTTGTTTCCCCATCTGACTGGATATGGCATCGACTGCGACGCGGTCGTAGGGGACGCCGAGTATCTGGGGGAGGGGCATGCGAAGCTGGCTGACGTCAATATTCACGTCATTCCCATGACCAGGGCACCTTCAATCGTGAAGGACTTGATTTCGCTTGTTCAGATGATCTGGTTTTTCGCCCGCAACCGGTACGACGTCCTGCATATATCGACGCCCAAGGCGGCGTTTCTCGGGGCAATTGCGGGTCGGCTGACCGGTCACAAGAACATCTTGTTCGTGGTGCGTATCCGCATCTATGAGGACATGACCGGGTGGCGGAGAAGCTTTTTCGAGTGGATCGACCGTTGCGTATGCGCGCTCAGCACAAGCGTTGCACCGATCAGCCGCGAAATGGGCGAAGCCATGGTTCGCGACGGGATTTGCTCGCCCGAGAAACTGGTTTATTTCGGCAAGGGATCGAGCAACGGCATCGACACCAAGGTTTACGTCAAGGATGCAGTGACAATGGAGCGCGGTACCGGGTTGCGCAAGTCGCTCGGCATCGCTCCCGACACACTGGTTGCCTTGTTTATTGGGCGGCTGGCGCAGGGCAAGGGTGTGGAACATATTCCAGCCCTGATCAAGCGGGTGGAAAGCCTCAAACTACCGGTCCATTTCGTTATTGCCGGCCCGGTGGACTGGCGCGAACCGACAGCGCCGGAAGTGTTGGAGTTCATTGATTCCAGCCCATTGGTGACCCGGCTTGAGTATCAGGCGGACCCAGCTGCAGCCTTCGCGGCTGCAGACCTGCTGCTGTTTCCCTCTAACCGGGAAGGCTTTGGCAATGTGGCGCTGGAAGCGCAGGCTATGGAACTGGCGGTTTCGGGATTTGCGATTTACGGCGTGCGCGAAGGGGTTCGCCATGGCGAGACTGGCCTCCTGGCGGCGCCTGGCGACACCGAGGGCTTTGTCGACAACTCGATCGCGCTGTTGACCGACAAGCCTATGCGGGAAAAATTCGGCAAGCGCGGCGCTGGATGGGTGCGCGAGAATTTTTCCAACGAAGTGGTATGGACCCATTTGCGAGCGACGCTTTTTGGCATGATGGCGCAGAAGTAAGGGATTTTTGGCGGCATGAGCAGGCTAGTATTTGCCGTCGATCATCTGTTCCGCATCGATACGGACGGCACAGTCTATACGATGGGCGGCAAGTTCCCCTATTCTGCGTGGCAGACTTATCTCGAGGCTTTTGACGAAGTCGTGGTGGTCAGTCGCGGGCGACCGCTGGTGGCCGATGCCAAACTCTCGGTGTCATCAGGCCCAGGCGTCCGCCATGTGTTGATCGGCGGACGGCGGGGATTGGCGCGAGCGCTGGATTACTCGGCTGATCGCGCAGCGCTGATGGCCGAACTGGCCAAGGCCGACGCGGTGGTGAGCCGCTTGCCCAGCGAAATTGGGCTGGCGGCCTTTCATGGCGCCAAGACCTTGGGCATTCCGGCGATGATCGAAGTGGTGGCATGCCCCTGGGACGCGCTTTGGTATCATGGTTCGCTTGTTTCCAAAGTTTATGCCCCGATCCTGACGGCGCGGACCCGTGCAGCGGTCAAACAGGCAGACATGGTCCGCTATGTGACGGAGCACTTTCTGCAAGGGCGATATCCGAGTTCTGGAGCGCAGATCCACGCGTCCAACGTGATGCTGGCAAAATCCGATCCGCAGACCTTGCAGGCGCGTCTGCCTAGGCTTGCGTCATTGCCCGGCCGGAAAGTTATTCTTGGTACGATCGGGAATTTGTCGACCGAGCTCAAGGGGGTGGCAACTGCCATCGAGGCCTTGTCGCACCCCAGTTTGCGTGAGCGCGATTTCGAATACCGGGTGCTTGGGGAAGGCGATCCGCAGCGTTATCGGGCGATGGCTGCAGCAGCCGGCATCGGAGAGAAAATTCGGTTCGATGGCGTTTTGCCGGCCGGTGACGCGGTGTTTGCCTGGCTCGACGAAGTCGACATCTACCTGCAACCCTCGTTTCAGGAGGGTTTGCCTCGCGCCGTGATCGAGGCCCTTAGCCGCGGTGCCATCAGCATCGGTTCGACCGCGGGGGGGACGCCAGAACTGCTCAAGCCGGAGCGGTTACACGCCCCCGGCGACGCGGCGGCACTCACCGCGAGGATCGTGGCGGCCCTTGCGGCATCGCCTTCGGATCTGGCAGAAGAAGCAAGGCTCAATGTCCAAAAGGCGTCGGCCTACGAGCGCGATGTGCTTCTGGCGCGCCGGATCGCTTTTTGCCGCCGTCTAGCGGATGCGGCCAACCCGAAGGTGCATCAAGTCCTTGCGTGACACCCCGTTCGCCCAGGCGCAGCAATCGACGCTGTTCAACCTTATCCACGAGCCGTTGCCGTCTTGGGTGCGGTGGGCGGTGGTGCTTTATGTTGTCATTTACCGCATTTTGACGCCGCCTTACGTCGCGGCGGTGGCCGGAGACGTCAATGAACTGACGATCCTGCGCGCGATCACCGACGGCGCGCTGGAAATCATGCTGATCGTGCCGGTGATCTTCATGAAGCGCGCCGGGTATTTTCACCCGCTGGTGTTTCCCGCGTTCCTGCTGATCGCGACCAATGTCGCCTTCGCACCGGCTCACCTGTTCTTGCCGTTCGTCGTTTCGACGCGATTGTTCGCGACAGTGTCGCCCAGCTGGGCTGCGGTTCTCATCGATCTCGATCCGCAGAACTATGCGCAGTACCGAATCCAGTTTTCGATCTACAGCATCCTTTATTATGCCTCGCTTTACTTCTTCTTTTTTCAACAGGACAAGAAGGCGCAGCATATAAGGAGCGAGGTGCGCGAGCGACCGGCTTATTTGCGCTATATTCCGATGTCGGCTTTCTTGGTCTGCATGGCTTGCGTCGGTATCGCGCTGTTGTTGTTCCGCTCCAGTGGTGGTCTTGAAGCGCACATCGTTTCCCTGAGTAAGGGACGATACGAAACGCTCTCGGGATCGGGTGTGTCGATCTCCGCGGTCAAGGCGGCCATTATCGCGCTGTTTGCCTGGATGGCGGGTGCCAAGACGTTGCCGTTGAAGTCACCGATGTTCATCCTGACCACATTGGCGGTTCTGCCAGTGGTGTGGATCGTGGACGGCTCGCGCAGCACGATCATCTACGCAATCATCGGACTGCTGGCGATTGCAGCCATTCGCATGAAGCGGCTGCCGGTCGCCACCATCGTAATGGCCGGCGTGCTGGGTGTAGCCCTGTTGGGCGTCCTGGGCAGCATCAGGCACGATTTTACCTCGACCAGCGTTAATACCAGCGTCTTCGATCCGGCCAATTTCGGCACTTGGCTCGAGACCGCGTCGACCGAGATCGTCGAGCGCAATGCAGAAGAAGGCGATCTGGCGGCGTTCGTCGCGGCGGACAGAATGGGCTTTATCTGGGGCCAGAGTTACCTGTCGGTCTTGGCCTTTCCCATGCCAAGGATCATCTGGGAAAACAAGCCCCGTACCGGTCATGCGTATAACACCTGGGTGGCGTTCTTCGGCAATCCGGTCGACGGCGATGCACCGGCGGCCTGGGGCATTCCCCTAGGGCCGATCGCCGAAGCCTACTGGAATTTCGGCGCCGTTGGCATCGTGTTGGTCGGGGGCACGGTCGGTTTGATCTTCGGGACGCTGCTGGCCGCGTTCAAGCGGGGTTCCGGGCGTCCGGAACTGCTCGTGTTGTACGTGATCTTCCTGCTCTATTTCTCGGGAGGATCGCGGGAAACGCAATACGTCATCCAGTACGGCGCATCCTTGCTCGCGGTATTTGCGCTGGCCATGGTCATCCATGCGGTATTGGGCGGACGATCGTCCCGGGCGCGGGGCGCGGCGGTGCCCGATCTACGTCAAGCCTCGCCGTCCTAGCTAGGCGGTGCGCTGCGCCGGGTCAGGATCCTGGCGGGAATGCCGCCAACCGTGGCATTGGCCGGAACATCGGTCTGGACGACGGCATTGGCGGCAACGACTGCGTTCTGGCCGATGGTGATGCCCCCCAGGATCACGGCGCCGGCGTAGATTATGGCCCCGCTCTCGACCCTGGGATAATCGTTGCCATCGCGAGTCTTCTTGCCCAATGTGACATGCTGGTACAGCGTGACGTTAGGCCCGATGATGACGCCATCTCCGATCACCACTCCGACGGGATGCGGCAGCATCAGGCCGGTGCCGATTTGCGCAAGCGGGGAGCAGTAGATGCCGTATTTCCTGGCCAGTTTGTCGCTGTAGTAGCGCGCCATGAAGCGACCGACGAAGCGGCGCTTGCGCCATTGTGAGGTCGCGATGCACAGGGGTGCCGCCTTTTTCGCGTAGTTGCGCCACTTCATTGATGCTCTCCGTCGGCTTTCGGCAACAGTTTATGCCAACCCGCCGGCGTGCGCTGCAGCGCGATGAGGCAAAGGACGGCCAAGCCGGCCTCAAGGGCGGCGCGCGTCAGTGCCACGGCCAGGCCACCGCCCATGGATGCTGCCAAAGGGACCAGGCATAGGCTGGCGGCGGCGGCAATCAGGGTAAAACGCTGATAGGCCTTTTCTTCGTGCAGGGGCACCAAAGCAAGCATGCCGATCGTACGATTGGCCACCGTGGCCGGCAGAATAGCCATCTGGGCGATGATGATCGGCACCGCGCCGGCCATGCTGGCGCCAAAGAACCAAGGTACCAGCCAAGGCGACAGGACGGCCGCGCCTATGGCCCCGGCGGTGAAAGCCAGCGTCAGCAACAGCGCAGCCCGCCGGAATATGGCCCGGGCGGCCGGGGGATCGCGCATCACCAGATTTGAAATTCGTGGAACCAGAACGCGAATGAACGGCGCCGTTGCATTCACTGCGGCGGTGACCAGCCGCTCGCCGGCGGCATAGAACGCCACCTGCGCTGGGGAAGACAAGGCACCCAGAAACAGCACGCTCAGCCGGTTGATGATCGACGACGCTCCCGTCAGGATAAAAAACCGAGCGGATGCGGACAGGCTCATCCCAAGCTCGCGGGTGGTCGGGCGCTGAATGCCCAGTTGCCGGACAGCGCGGACATGACCGTACAGGACGCCTAACCACAATGGCAGGGCGAAAAACGAAATCGCCAAGGTCGCTTGACCGGGCTGCTTGACTAGAAGGACGATCAGAACAAGGGTCGTGGCCGAGCAGATAATATCCTGCAGCGCCAGGGCAGGGGCGCGCTCTATGCTGATATAGTACCACGACGAGCTGAAGCCGTACGCCGTAGCCAGGAACAGTGTAGCGCCAATGCTGACGGGGTCGCGCAGTTCTGGAATGGGAATGAACGGCAAAACCAGCAGATAGCCGCAAATGGTCACCAGTGCGGTCGCCATTCGGCCATAGATGATTTCGCCGACGACCACCTTTGTCTGGGTGCCTTGGGCCTGGGTGATTTCGCGCACGCCCATCAGGCCAAAGCCGAACTCGATGCACTGGGACAAGATCAGGCTCGTCGCCAATATCAGCGCGAACTGGGCAAAGCCGTCAGGCTGCAGGGTGCGGGTCAAAATCGGATAAGCCAGGAGCGGCGCCAGGTAGCGCAGCACGTGCGAGAACACCGCCGCAGCCAAGTTTTTCGATACCGTTCTCGCCAATTTGATTGCCCTGTCCGGTGGTCCGCGCCATTGGCTCGAGTCGTGCGGCTATCGCCGCTTGGTTATGTCGCAAGCTGCCGGGACTGGCAAACGCGATGCCTCGGAGCGGCGTGAAATGTCGTGGCACGGCTAATGAGTAGCGTTAACGGGATGATCGATGCGGGACATTGGCAAAAGCAGCCTGTTTTATGCTTGATCAAAATGCGCCGTCTGGCGAAAATGTCATGCCGATCTGCGATAAGATTTAAGCGCAGCAGACCTCTAATGCATGCAGCTATTTTTATGCTTGATGCGCCAATATATACAATAGCTGTTGGTTATACAAAAATATCATTAAATTTGGGCTGCGGACATTTAAACTTACCAATACACCTTATCCCCATGTGGTTGGAGTGTGACACCCTAGGCAAATCAACAACAGGAGCAGAACATGGCAGAATATTATGATCCGATCGAAGTGGTACTACCCACCGGTCACCCTTGGGACCAGACGAACTATCCCCTCGGCACGGTCACTATTACCCGCACGCCAGGTGGCCAGTGGATTGGCAATTGCGCGATCACCAAGGCCAGCTTGTTTCCCGATCTGGCGACCTGGGCCAAGATCTATGTGTCGATTACCGGTAACGACACCACTGGCACCGGCACCGCCCTTGCGCCTTTCCGCACGATTCGAAAGGCGATCCAGACCGCCAATACCTCTGCCGTGCGCAATGTGATTTCGGTTTCCGCCGGCTTTTACAGCCGCGCATCTCTGCCGCAAACCACCACGCTTGACGTGCCGATGGTGTTCGTGGCAACCGGCGGACGCGTGGTTGTGGGCACCTTCGATACGTCCGGGGTTACCTTTGCCGTCGACGGGACGCAGACGAACACGTATTCAGCTTCGTTCAGCTCGACACCGGCGCGAGTGTTCGACACATCGCGAAAGACGCGTTTCGGCAGCTATGTCGAGATGACGCAGGTCAGCAGTGCCGCCCGTTGCAATATCACCCCGAACTCGTGGTTTTGGGGCAGCAGCATCTTGTATGTAAACCGCTATGACGGCACCGCCCCAACCATCGGCTCGACCGAAGCAACGAGCAATACGCTGGCATTGCGATCGCTCCTGGGGATGCATTTCCAGCAGACGACGCAACGGACCGTGTTTTTCTGCGGCGAAGATGCTCAATCCGGCTTTGATCTTTACGGCGGATCGCAAGGCGCTTTGCGCGTCAGTTTCTCGACCTCGACATCTGGCACAAGGGTCATCGTCGGAGCTGAAAACTGTTCGATGCGCTATGCGGGCAGTCCGTCGAGCCTTGCCAATAATGCCAGTATCGAAAGCGTCAACGGCATTACCTTCTTCAATCAATGCGACGCTTCGTCGTCCATTTCGGACGGCTTCAACTTCCACAACGTCAACAGTGCCGTAAACGGCATGTACACGCTGACGCAAAACAGTTCCGCTGCAGACTGCGGTCGTGCTGGAAGCCTGTCCAATAATGGACACACCGGGCATGAAAACGTCATCGGCATCGATCTGGCCGGAAAGTACACCGGCAATCACGGTGGAACGGTGCACTGGATTGATACCAGCAAAATCTGGGCGGCAGGAACGCTGGCGACGGAAAGCCTGGGCGATATCATTCGTGGCGGCGCGTTCCCGCCGGTGGAATTCCGCGTCAGTGGCACCGCGTTGATGCATCTGGATCTGTGCGAGCCCAAGCCGTTCACCCAAGCCGATCGTGCGCTGTTGGCCAGTGGCGGGGAAATCAGGCTGCGCCGGATGCCGGTGCTGACAGGCGCGCAGGCGATTTCTGGAACTGGCGTCATCACCACTTATTAACATGCGTTATCGGCGGGGCCCGGGCCCCGCCGATAGCATCTTCAATCCACCGGGCTGCTGCTAAAACTGAGCACCATAGGGTGACCATGTTCAGTCAGCCGCACGGCGCTCAGCTGCCCGGTGGCAAAGGCTCCCGTGTCGACGCTAATACGGCCGCCAACCATTTCCGGCTCGGCTATAGGGGTATGGCCGTGGACAACCAGCTGGTCGGCCGGCCAGTCTGCATCGAGGAAATCTTCGCGAATCCACAACAGATCGCCTTCTGCCTGATGTTCCAAGGCGATGCCGGGGCGAAGGCCCGCATGCACGAAGGTGGCGTTGGGCAAGGCCATGGCCAGCGGACAATCGCGCAGAAAATCGACATGCTCATGGGGAATATGACTGTCGAATGTGGCCAACATGGTTCGGCGTGATGCGCCTTGCAATGCACCAGCGCTGATGCCGTAGGACTGCAAGGTTTCGACGCCGCCAAAGGCCAGCCAACGTGCATTTTCGTCAGGTGCTTCAAGATAGTTCAGCATCATGGTTTCGTGGTTTCCCGCCAGGCAAATGCGGGTGAAGCTCGCCGGAGGATCGGACAGGAGATGATCGATCACCCCCGCCGAATTGGGGCCGCGATCCACATAGTCACCCAGATAGATCAGCCATTTGCGGCCTTTGATGCGAGATGCGTCCGCGAGAATGGTGCGCTCGAGCCCGATCAACTCGTCCAGGCAGCCATGAATATCGCCAATGGCATAGACTGCCGCGGGCCACGTCTTTGCCCGAAGCAAGCGCCGGCCGCCAGCAACTGGTTCGGGACGCGTACCGAAATAGTCGGACAGGCGCTGCAAGGATATCCTCATGGCACAATCTCGTTTTCAGCAATCGGTCTTTTGCCGCCGAAATCGGCAGCATCGACGCCAGATTGCCAATGCGGGCCGACCAGTTGATCGACCGCGCCGTTTGCCGGTCGCCGCCGACCGGTGTGATGCCAGGATGAGGGAAACAGGTTGATAAAGTCGCCGCAGAATTCGTCGATAATGGTGTGCCTTCCGCAAATCATGGCCCCCAGGTGAAATCTAAGCCATTGCGGCGCTAGCGCAAGGGGAGGGGCGTTCAGCCGAGAAACGGAAATGGCCGGGTTTTTGATCTTAGTTTGGTATAAATTGCCAAACCGATTGCAACCACAGCATCACATTGGAGCTATAGTGCCGCTGAGCCAGCTGTGTTTGTAAATCTGGCATTTGCATAAAATTGTACCGAGTTTTCGACTTCAGCAGCAATTTATCACGCGCATCCTAATGGCATCAAAGCATCAGGGATTGCAGAAATGACCAACAAATTCACGGGATTGCTTGCCGGACTGACCATAACGTTCGCCGCAATTCTGTCTAGCGGAACTACGGCCTATGCGGGTCCAAACACTAGGCCGACTCAGCAAATTGCAGCGGTTACGCCGCTCGGGATGCAGTATTTCTGTGCTCAGCATCGGAGCGAATGTTCTGCCGGCGGTGCGGCCCAGGTTACAATGACTCAAAATTTGATCGGTGCGCTGAGGCAGGTCAATAGCACCGTCAATCGCGCAATCCGGCCGCGACGCGATAGCGCAGACATTTGGCAACTCAACCCCCGCAGCGGCGATTGCGAAGATTATGTGCTGTCGAAGCGCAGTGCTCTGATCCACCAGGGCGTCCCTAGCGGCTCGTTGCGAATTGCCTACACCCATACGCGTGGCGGCACGCCCCATGCCGTGCTGATCGTGCGGACCACCGAAGGCGATTACGTGCTCGACAATCTGAACAATTCGGTCAAGACATTGCGGGCGTCGGGCTACCGCATCCGCACGATGTCCACCGCCAATCCGAAGCGTTGGACTGCTGTTTGAGGCAAAAGCGCAACGGCCCTGACCGTTTTGCAGTTCGGACCGGCTGGTTCAACAGGCGATTGCCCTAGCGTTCGATAACGCGTTGCGCGAGCCCGGTCTATCAGGGTTCGCGCTATTGTTGTTGGGGGTGGCAGCAATAAACACTGCAAAACTAGCGTCAAATTCAAATAGCCATGCCTAGCCGTGCTGACATAGGATAAATCCCAGCGAATACGGTGCGTGAAAACGGGTTCGTCGAGATTGAAAAGTGTTTTTCTGCAATCGGCCGTCATGGTCGTTTTCGGCCTATTCCTGAGCGTCGCCGCAGCCGCGGCGCTGTGGCAGGAAAGCAGTCCCTATATTTCGGGCAGCGGGACCGTGACCGACCGGATGAGGAACATCATCAACGGCACGCGCGAGCTGGGCATGGCGACCAAGACCCAGCAAGGCTTGCTGAAGGACTGTCAGGCATCGATCGGCACTTTTGCCGAGGCCTACCTGACCCCCGATGATCGCGGCGTCCTGCGGCAGAACTGCCTCAATGCGGCAAAGACGATCGTGGCTGCCACGCCGGCAAGTTCCTATTCCTGGGCCTTGCTGGCCTATCTCTCAGGCAGGGAGGGCGATTTCAAAGCGCGTGACGATGCCTTGATCATGTCCGAAGCCACGGGCCCGAGCGAACTTTGGATCGCCGACTTGCGCATCAAGATTGCGGAAATGTCGCTGGATAAGCTTAGCGACGATGGTCGCAAGGCTTACGACGCGGACCTTCGATTGATGGTTCAAGGTCGTGTGGGCTTGGCCTCCATCGCCAAGCGTTACGTCGATGATCCGGCGTTCCGGGAGCGGATCACCGGCATCGTGGAAACATTGCCGCCGCAAAACCAGGCCTGGTTTGTCCAGAACGTGCGTTCGGCGGTGGCCCAAAAGGGGGCGACGCAATGACCGAAATCTGGTCCGAGCCGTTCTCGCCAACGACCGGCAATGCGGTAGCAGCTGGTGATGGGCAACAAAAGCTCAACCAGTCCTTTGCGTGGGCACTGCTGGTCATAATCGCCATAGCGCCCATTCCATTGGGCAGCAATCTGCCTTTCATGTGGTCGGTCTGGGCGTTGTGCCTGGGCATTGCCATGACCGTTTATGGCGTCACCTCGGCGCGGCGGGGTTATCCGATGCGCGTCGCGGTGTCGGCATTTGGCGTCGAGTTTGGCCTGTTTTCGATTGTCTGCGTGTATCTGGCGGTTCAGACGCTGCCGTTTCTCGGCTCCATTCTGCCCCCGATTGTTACGTCGACCGGGGTCGCCGTCACCACGCAATCCATATCCATCGCACCGGGTGATACGCTGTTGATGCTGTTGCGGTGGCTGACCTATGGATCGTTCTTTTTCCTGATGCTGCAAGTTGCGCGCAACGATCGGCGGCGCATCTTTGTCCTCAAGGGCATCGTCTTGATCATGGCTAGCCATGCCTTGCTGGCGATCCTGATGTTTTATCAGTGGGGCAATACGCTGCTGGGTCTGGAAAAATGGGGCTATCTGGATTCAGCCACTGGCACATTCGTGAACCGCAATTCGTTTGCTACCTTCATGGCGCTTGGCATCACCGTGACGCTGAGTCTGTTCGCAGAACATGTTTTCAGCACCAAGGAGTCAAAGCAAAGAGGCATCGACTTGACGCCGGTCCTTTATCTGTTGGCGGCGCTGGTCATGCTTGGTGCGGTCTTTAGCAGCAATTCGCGCATGGGCCTTGCGGTGTCGCTGATCGGCGCGACCATCGCCTTGCTGGGTGCCTTGCTGAAGCGAACCAGCAGGTCGCGCATATCGGTCGTGGCTATAATGCTCATCATCGGGGGAGCCATTGGTGTGGCCGCGCTATATGGCCCTTCGATCTGGCAGCGATTTCTGACCGTGGAGGACTCGACGGCGGTGCGGATGAACCTATACCAGCAGGTTTGGGCGATGATCCTGGACCGGCCTTTGCTGGGTTATGGTGGGGGCTCGTTCGAGCAGGTCTATCAATTGTTCCACCGGGCGCCGGTTTCGCCGGAATTTGTTTGGATCCGGGCGCATAATACCTACCTGACCCTTTGGTCCGAGCTTGGCTTTATCGTCGGCAGCATTCCGATGGTGCTGCTTGCTTTGACCGTGGTCAGGCTGATCAAATCGTTTGCGCTGTTCGAAAGCGGCTGGGCATCGCCCTTGGCTTGTCTGGCCGCCATCGTTGTTGTCGCCGTGCATTCCAGTGTCGATTTCAGCCTGGAAATGCAGGCTAATGTGTTTTTGTTTCTGGCTTTGCTGGCGAATGCCATGGCCGGCGTCCGGTCGCAGGCTGCAGCGTCGGCACGTGCGCGCAAAAGCGGATCCAAGCAACTTGCTGCCAAGCCTGGCTTGGCGGCATGAATTGGTAACCTCGAATCATTAGTTTATGCTTTAGGTCTCGCAATAAAGCGGGGCCTGTTTTTTGCTGATACCGAAAAGGCCAATCGTGGACGAACCTGATATCGATCTTCGAGCTATCTTTGGTCTGCTGTATCGGCAATTGCATTTGATTCTGATCACGCTTGCCGTGGTGATCGGTGTGGCGGTGCTGGTCAGTTTCGTGTTGAAGCCGGTTTACACTGCCTCGGCTCTGGTCATGGTCGATCCCAGTCGGAAGGATTTGCTGGATCCGGCATCGCAATATGGCAGCGCATCGAGCGACAACGCGCGGGTCGACAGCGAAGTCGAACTGGTGCGATCAGACAACGTCCTGCTCAAGGTCATCCAAGCGCAGAACCTGCTGACCGACCCCGCCTTTGGTGTTTCGCTGGGCACTCGCGATCGCATAATGGCGTTTCTCCATCTTGGCGATGGCGCCCTGCCAACGGGCGAGGAGGCGTTGAACAGCGTCCTCAATACGCTGCGCTCGGCAATCAGCGTCGAACGTCGTGGTCTGACCTATCTTATCCTTGTGCAGGCCCGGTCCGGTGATCGCGCCAAGGCCGCCCAGATCGCCAATTCGGTCGCCGAGGAGTACATCAAGGAGCAGGTGCTGGCCAAAGTGAACAGCACATTGACATCGCGCGACGTGTTGCAGGAGCGCATCACCCAGGCGCGCAATTCCATTGTTGCCTCCGAGGGGGCCTTCGACACCTTCATCGACAGCAATATCGAGCGTATCGAACAGCAAGCGGGGAATGCCTCGATTGGCAGTCTGCGAGCACAAATCGACGAGTTGACCGCCGCGCGGTCGCGCACGGCTGCTACGGCCGATCTTGTGGCCGACAATGTTGCCAAGCAGGATTGGCAGACCACGGCCGATTTGCTGGCCTCGGACGCGCTGCGGGAACTTGAACGCCAACGCGAGCAGCTAACCGCATCTTTGGTCACCGCAAGCGCCGGCTCTCCGGCAGCGATCGATTTGCGAGCCCAATTGTCCCAGCTCGACAGACAATTGCAGGATACTGCTTCGGCGGGGCTCGGAGATTTGCGCGAAGCGGTCAATGCCACCCAGACCCAGGAAAGTTCGCTGCGCCAGCAGATTCGTGAAACGGTGATTCGCAGTGACCTGCCTGCCGAAGTCCTCACCAATATTTACGAGCTTCAACAGGGCGCGGAACTGGCGCGACGACAATATGAAACCCTGTTGGCGCGTGTGCAGGAGCTGGATGCCCAGGCCTCCTTGCAAGTGGCCGACAGCCGAATTGTTTCACCTGCGCTCGCGCCGGAAACGCCCTCTTTTCCAAACATTACACTGATTCTCCTGGCAGCCGGGCTGGTGGGGCTCATCCTGGGGGTTGGCTTGGCATTCTTGTACGAGAACTACATCGGCGGTTTCACGTCCGAGCAGCAAACCGAAGCGGTGTTGCGCCAGAAGGTTGCGGCATCGCTGCCGCGCCAGAAGACCTTGAAGGCCGGCTCGACAAGCCACGCCGATACTTTGGTAAATGCGCCGCTGTCCATCTTTTCCGAATCGATCAGGCGTGTGCGTGCGTCCATCAATCATGTCGGTCGCGCCAACGCCCTCATTCGCGCGGAGGAAGATGAGTGCTCAATCGTGGTGGTCACCTCCACTTTGCCGGGCGAGGGAAAGACGACCACTGCCTTGTCGTTGGCGCGGTCCTATGCGCTGACGGGAAAGCGCACACTGCTGGTGGATGCCGACCTGCGCAAGCCGACGGTCCACAAGGCCCTGGGCATGGAGCCATCGCGTGGCCTGCTGGATTATTTATTGGACCAGAGCAATAGTTTCGAGATCAGGTCGGTTCTCAGCAAAGATCCGCTGACCAATCTGACGGTTCTGGTGGGCGGCCGTCGCAGCGATGTGCCGACCGATCAGCTTATTTCCGATGGTTCGTTCCAACGCCTGCTCAACGCCTCGCGCAAGACGTTTGACGTCGTGGTCATTGATTCGCCGCCGCTCGCGCCGGTTGTGGATGGGTTGTATCTTGCCCAGTACGCCACTGCAGTCATCTTCGTCGTGCGCTGGGCGAACACGCCTCAGGTCGAGTCTCGCAAGGCGTTGACAGCACTACGCGAGTCAACGAAGCAGGTAGTTCCTATCACGGTTGTCCTGAACCAGCAGGAGCTATCCCGCAACGACTACCAGGTTCGCTACGGCGAATACTATGTCGAAGCGCATGGAAGCGCGCGTACGGCATAAAAAGCACCGCAAACCTGCGATGCTTTTAAGTGCCTCTATATCAGAACGCTTAGAGATCTTCGCCTGATGGGCTTGGATCGATAGCGAGATCGTTGTCACCATCGTCACCAGCAAGACTAGCACTCGTCGCATCGTCATCGCCGCCGGCAAGGGCGCCGGAGTTTGGCAACAGGCGGTCGAACAGAGCGTCGATCTGGAGCTGGAAATCCGAATCAGCAGCGTTCAGCTCGAAGACGGCCAAACGAACGGCAGAAAAGGATATGTTTGCTTCATCCAGAGCTATGCCACCACCGACCAGGGCCGAGCTGTAAGCTTCGATCCCGCTTTCGCACTCATTGACCAAGCCGACAGGCAGAGAACAATTGGTTTGGAGAGCTTCATATGAACTTTCGAAACCGGACACCGCAGCCGCCTGAGCCGCGCCGCCCAATGACGACAGGCCTAGAGCCATGACTGCAACAGGTAGAAAACTGCGCATTTTGGGAAACCTCGTAACTTGCACCGCGTAATTCGATTACACTCTAATAAAGCCTGCTGTCAATCACGCTTAATCGTCGATTAACTTCATTCTTAACGTAGCCTCTGGGAAGATGCCTGATCGCGCCGCAAGTTTGTACAAAGTTAACTATTGGTTCTGAGGCAAAATCTTTAAGGAACCATCTGGATCGGCCCGGCCTGTAGACAATGAAGCGTATCTAGTTTGATTAGGTTCCCTGATTCGCCAGATGTTTTGCACAATGATCAGCAAATTAATGTGATTCATGAGTTGTTTTGCCGTTACGCAAGTCCACCGTCGTCGATTTGCAGATTGGTGCAATGCACAGAACGCATGATCGAGGGTGGACAAGACTAAGATATCGGCCCGTTTCGCCGTCCTTTTGTACCAAAAATGACCGAACTGCGCAGTGTTCAAACATTGTTGCCGGTGTGCGTCACCGTTAACTTAAACCACAAAAGCCCCGCAAAAGGACTTGGCTTAAATTCAGAATTTGTTAATCTCGTTTTGCGGTATCAAACAGTGCTTCGGAGACATCCTGGCATTGTATTTCGTGATGTAACCATGAACAGCTTTGCGCGCGCCGACGACTTTGACACAAGCAACTCTTCAGCCAAAATTGTAGTCGACGAATCAACTGTCAGTTCTATCGGCAGTGGCGACTGGGCGATTCTCAAGGAATCATTTACGCGGACTACGCGTCATGGCGGACTTAGTTTAAAGTGGCGCGGTGACTCGCCCGTGCCAGCAACGCGTCCTACGAATCTGCACCTCGCTCTGAAGCGCGGATTTGATGTTGTATCGGCATCGCTGCTCATCGTCGGACTGGCGCCTTTGCTTGTCATTGTTGCCCTGCTCGTCAAGATCACCAGTCGCGGTCCTGTGCTTTTCAACCAGGCACGCGAAGGGTTGGACGGCAGAAGCTTTCAGGCCTTGAAATTCCGTTCAATGACGATCGATCACTGTGATCATAGCGGCGTCGCACAGACTATCAGCAATGATCCGCGTTTAACCAGCATCGGGCGCTTCATTCGCCGGACCAGCATCGATGAACTGCCACAACTGTTCAATGTAGTGCGCGGTGACATGTCGCTTGTCGGCCCACGCCCGCATGTCGCCGGGATGTATGCCGGCGGGAAGCTGTATCGCGATCTCGTTCCCTACTACGAGGATCGTCTGCTGATGCGTCCGGGCATCACGGGCTGGGCGCAGGCCAATGGCCTGCGTGGTCCGACGACCGAAACGGCCAAGGCGATTGCGCGAGTTGATCATGACCTGGCCTATATCCACAATTTTACGATCTGGCTGGATGTGAAAATTCTTGTGCTGACCGTCCGTAACGAGTTTTTGACGGGCTCGGGCCACTAGGCGGCCGCCCGTCGCGGTCTCAGGGAAGAGTCGACATGTCACGTCGGCTTTGCAACCTGCATCGCAATTGTGTGGCGCTGAACGCCCCGCGCGCTGCGAAATACCTGCGACCGGCAGAACCGTAGCGATCGGAAAACCTGTTCGGGTTCGGCAAGGTCAATCCGACAGAGATGCCTTTGGGGCCTCTTGAGTGCTTGCCTCCTTCGGTCCATCCTGGCAACTAGAGCAGCGCGATGAGGCCGTAAATTATAGTTCGCCCAAGACACTCGCTTTGATGACGCTGCGAAGTCGGTTTTCCACCAGTTCCCTGTCTTCTCAATTGGCCCGGCTGATGCGGAGCGGAACACTGGCGATGACGCTGGCCGAGGGCATGCGTGTCGTTTTGCAAGCTTTGATGCTGATCCTTCTGGGCCGCGTGCTTGGCGTCGAGGGCTTCGGCCGCTTTGTCGCAGCGCTTGCAACGCTGCAATTTGTTCAGCCCTTTGCCTGGCGTGGCGCGTGGATCATTCCCGTGCAACTGATCAAGCAAGCGGGTCTCGCGGCCGGTGACGCAGCAAGCCGGGCGATGACCACAGTCTTTGTCGGCGGGCTGGTGGCTACGGCGATCGCCAGCATAACGGTCAAGCCCTTGTTGCTTGGCGATCTGGCCTGGATGACCTTTGTGTGCCTTTGCGTGTCCGAGCTGGTCTTGAGCGGCATATGCTCCACTCTGGAATATGTGTGCCTCGCACAGCACCAGTACCGTCGGTTGTTCATGCTCAAGACGGTCATGGGCCTTGTTCGGGCCGGCGTCGTGTCCCTGATTCTCGTGTTTGGCGTAACGGTCTCCGATCAAAACTGGGCGGCCATTTATCTGGCGATCGCGATTGTCGTTACCGCGAGCTATTGGTGGATTTGTCGTACGGCGCTGGGATTGAGGGTCTCCCATCGCCAATTGTCACGTCATGAACTGCGGGATGGATTTTCCTACGCCGTCGCGGGTACTGCCAGCTTTGCGCAAGACAACCTGGACAAGCCGATCGTGTTGCACTTTGCCGGCGCGGCGCAGGCTGGCTTCTATGGTGCCGCCTATCGCGTGATCACCGTCGCCCTGGTGCCGCTGCGGGGATTGACCCAAGCGGCCTATCCCCGATTTTTCGAGCTGGGCAAGGGTGGTATCGCGCCGGCAATGGATTACGCCAACCGGCTGCTGCCGATTGCCCTGGCCTATGCAATTGCTGCCGGCGCGGGAATGTACTTGATCGCGCCCTATATCGGGTTCGTATTCGGCGATGGTTTTGCAGAGGCGAGCCTGGTGGTCCAGATGCTGTGCGTTATTCCGGCGGTACGGGTGCTGTCCTATCTTGGCGGCGACGCCCTGAGCGGCGCCGGGCGACAGCAGCTGCGATCACGCTTCATCATTGTCACCAGCGTTCTGAACATTGTCCTGAACATAGCCCTGGTTCCCGCTTTCGGCTGGCGCGGCGCGGCTTGGGCGACGATCATTGCCGACAGCTGTCTGGGCCTGGTGAGCTATGGTGGCGGCTTGCTTCTGGTCCAACGTTTACGGACGACACGGTCCACGGTACGTCAATGACCAACGCGACCGCCGAAAGCGCCTACCTCGCCCGCCAGCGGCGCGTACTGATCTATATTCCCCATCTCCTGCCGGTTTATCAGCCTTGGGCGCGACACCACGCGCAGCTGCTACCGCGATTCGAGACGATGCTGGCCGGTCGCAAGCGTGCCGTTCCGACGCTTGATATCGAAGGCATTGCTCATTTCAGCCTCGATGCCTTTCCCTTCGGCAAACTTGAGGGAAGTATTTTGCTGATCAACGGGCGTGGTCCGCGTCTGGAGCGCGCCATTGCGGCCTTCGCGCCGGATTTGATTCATGCACATTTCGCCACAAGTGCCACCGAAATCATGGATATTGCCAACCGGCTCGACGTTCCGCTGGTGGTGACCTATCATGGCTGGGATTCCCGCATATCTAGCTCTACCCAACCTTTGCGGCCCTATGATCGTCTGCACCTGGCCCGGCGCGAGCGCATGTTCGACCAAGCCGCATTGATTCTGACGGTGTCGGAGTGGCTTCGGCAGGAGGTCGTGGCGCTCGGGGCGGATGAAAAAAAGACCGAGGTGCATTATCTGGGCGTCGACCGGCAGGTGTTTGATGGCATCAGGTCATCCGACGGCTCCTCACGCGTGGCCATGGTGGGACGGCTGGTCCGCCTCAAGGGCACCCATTTTGCGCTCGAGGCCTTTCGCCTCTTGCTGCCACGCGTATCGGGATTGACGGTCGAGATCATCGGCGACGGCCCCGAACGGGCCGCGCTCGAGCGAACAGTTGCGGAGTTCGGCTTGCCGGTCAGTTTTCTTGGTGCTCAAAGCCAAGAGGAGACCCGCAACCTGCTGGCCCGAAGCCGTGTGCTCTGCTTTCCCAGCACGGTTACCGAGGGGCTATCGGCGGAAAAGTTCGGCTTGGCGGCTGCCGAAGCGCAAGCAATGGGCGTTCCCGTCGTTGGCGCAAAAACTGGCGGAATTCCGGAAGCCTTCAAACAGGGCGAAACCGGACTTCTTGTGCCCGACGCCAATCCTGAAGCCTTGGCGGAGGCATTGCACGTGTTGCTGACCGAAGATGCGGTCCATGCCCGAATGAGTTCTGCGGGTCGGGCCCTTGTCGCGGAAAAGTTCGATGTGCGCAAAAACCTTGGCGTGCTGGCAGATCGCTACGACACGCTGTTGGACGCACTGGGACGTTGATCGGCGATGAGCGTCATGATTGCGATCCTTCGCGCAATGCATCAGCCAACCGAGCGCCGGCGCTGACGATCATCGGGTCTATCGCCGAAGCGGCGTTGTCGCGGATGCGCGCGATGTTGCGCGACGACGACAGAATTATGCCGTGTGGGTTGTGTGCGTGGGCGGCGCCCAAGAGCACGCGTGCCAGTATGGCTGGATCGCCAAGGTCCAGCTGCGTGATTGCGGAGAGTTGGCGCTGTTCCTCGGGATAGGCAATCCAACGCTCGGCAAGGGGTCTTGCCGCATTCAGGATGGCGCGATGGGTAATGGTCGGCTCTGCCGGGGACGGTTGCGCAATGTCCAAAACACACCAGGAATATTGCCAGATGTCGAAGACGCTCCTAAAATGCTGCTGGATATCAAGCGTATGGAGATAGGAGGTCGCGGTCCCGATCGCACCGATCGTTCCGTCCCGTTTTCGACTTTGAAGATAGGCGACAAGTTCGTCGCTGAGATCTTGACGCCTTACTTCATGCAATAGGAAAATGTCGATTCGACCCATACGCAGGCGCTGCAGGCTGTCTTCCAGGCTGCTGGCCACGAAGGGCAAATCAAAACGGCCGGTTTGCGTTTCGGCACTGTAGGCGCGAGCGCCGACGCGACGGGTCAGTGCCGGCGCCAGCTTGCGCAGGGGCGCCGCAAGCGCGCGAGCTAAAACGATGGCATCGCTGCGACGGGGACGGGAAATGCCGACCTTGGTTGCAACCGTCACCTGGGCGCGCCGATCCGACAGTGCCTCGCCCAAAACGTCCTCGGCGGTCCCCATGCCGTAGGGAGGTGCGACGTCGAAATGACGAACGCCGGCCTCATATGCTGCATGAACCAGCCTGATGCTCGCGGCCTTGCTCCATCCGCCGGTCAGGCCGGACGTGCCAAGTCCCATAGGGTTGGTCATAGCGCAGTGCCGGGCAGGGCAGCGCACATCAAAGTGCTTCCGCATCGATGGCTGCGCTCAGGCGAAGTCCCAAGGCAATAGCGGTTAACGTGGGATTGGCAAAGCCGGCCGCTCGAAATGTGGCGGCTCCGGCCACAAACAAATTATCGGTACCAAAGACCTTCAGGTTTGAATCCACGACGCCATCGCCGGCGTCGCGGCCCATCCTTACCATGCCCATATGATGATTGGCATCATCGACCCCAGCCATGAAGGCGCGATCGCGAGCCACTAATTGCGGCGCGAGGTCAACCTTGGCCAGACCCTCCGCTTCAAGGAAGTCCGCTACGTGCTTGGCAAAACCTGCCATAGTTTCGATTTCAGCGCCGTCGACTTGCCAATCCATGGCCACGATGGGCATGCCAAGATCATCGCGTGTATCCGATAGTTGCAAACGGCTGGTGCGCAGGGCGATTTGCTCACCGGTCAAACGCAACTGGATACCGCGGTCCGCAGGGTTGTAGGTGCGGCGATATCGCAGGTAGCGCAAGACCATGGGGACGCCGATCTTAGCGAGAGGTATGAGCTTGGCCGGGTAGGTCAGGATACGCCCGTCGAACCGGCCCTTGAGAATCCCGCGCGCAAACACCTTGAGTGCACTTAGATCCTCTGCAAAGCTGGAATTGAAGATGAAATGTGCTGCAATTCCAAGCATCGCGTTTTCTCGTTGGGCGGCTTCGGACAGCTTGAGTTTAGGATTGTACTTGAGCCCGTCGACAAACGAGCTGTCGAAAATCTGGTGGAAACGTTTGCGATCGATCGGCGTCACCGTACCTGCATAGGCATCGACGTGATCGGCGAAACCTCGGCCCAACCATGGATTACCCGCCCAAGGCGCAGCGTTGCCAAGCGCCAGCGGCATACAAAGCAAGCGTGCCATCTCGATCGTGCCCTGGGCCAGGATGATCCTTGGCGCACTTAAATGAATTTGCTTGCCGCCAATGCCGCCAATGACAAGGCTCGCGATGGCCTTGTCACTGCTCATCGACAAGGCAGTGACGGGAGCGTTGATCACAACTTGAAGATTGGTGAGCTTGGCAATTTCGTTTTCAAACAGACGAGCCAGATTGGTTTCCGGCACCCAGCGGCTGAAAAAGAAATCCAGATTCCGGTCGACCGATGGCGGGGCGATCTTCAGGCGCTGCCAAACGGCGTCATCATCGATGCGCCGAGCGAGCCCAAGCATGTCGTAAGCGCGCGCATAGGCATCGTCGAGGTCGGTGCGCTGGATTGGCCAGCCATGGTCCTCGATCCAACTGCGCTGCTCAAAAACTATAGGGTCGAACTCGAGCAGTTGTCCGGACCAAAAATTGGTGGTGCCGCCTAAGGCCCGGAAACGGCCAAGATGAAGGCCTTCAAGAGCGTTGCCGTGCCAAGACGCATTTTCGAAGAACTTCTGGCTGTCCGGCTCGACACTTTTGCCGCCGGCTTCAAGCAGGATGACGCGCTTGCCGCGCCGCGCCAGGTCTACGGCAAGGCAAAGACCTACGGCACCGGCGCCGACCGCGACCACGTCGGGGTCGGTAAGCAGGGCAGAATGGTCGCGGAAGTCGATCAGCATTGTGCCGTCTATCCCTGCAAGCTGCAGGTGGCCGTCGTTTCCAGTTCATTCAGATATGCGGCCAGCGGCGCGTTGTGGGCTTCGGGTTTCCGGCGCAGTGCGGTCTGGGCCAAAGCTTTGAACCGGGCCTCGGGAAGCAGGATACGAATCATCGACTTGGCGATTATCGTGGGCGCGATCATTCCGGACAGCGCGCCTTTGCCGACCAATGCCAGCGCCTTGAGCTTGCTGGTGCGCGCGACCTCATAGGCCAAAGCATAAAGCTCGAAGCCGATACGGGCTTGGCGGGACAGGCGGGCTGCGTCGCGTTGGAGCCAATCGCGCATATTGGCCTCGCTATTGTTGCTTGAAACACGCCCCTCGGCGGTGTCGTCATAGAGCACGGCCAGCGGCGTCGGGATAAAGTGCAGAGTGCTGCCGGCACGAAGCAGGCGAATCAGAAAGTCGGGGTCCTGAACCTTGCTCAGCCCTTCGTCCCAACGCACCTTGCGCGCGGCGGATGCGCGGACAATCATTCCGGTCGATTGGATACGCTGGTCGGCCACGAAAAAGAAATCGGCAATGTCTTCGTTTGGCAGCGGCGGGCGAGCAGGGCGAATCTGGACGTGCGGCTGGTTGCGCCAAACGTAGAGGGGTGAAGCGATGACGTCGGCAGGGGTTTTGGCCAGTTCGGCGGCAACGATCGCAAGCTTTTCGGGAATAAACACATCGTCGCTGTCGAGGTAGGCGATGTATTCGCCACGTGCCACGTCCGTGCCGATGTTGCGGGCGGACGAAGCGCCCGTGCCGCCAGCCGCAAGGAGAGTGATGTCGAGACCGGGAAATCGAGCGGTGACGGCTGCAACATCCTCGCTCGATCCATCATCGACGACGAGGACTTCGAAATCACTGCAAGTCTGACCAGCCAATGATGCCAATGCCCGGGCGAGAAGCCTGGTGCGGTTCTTGACCGGAATGACGACGCTGAACAGCGGCGCCATTCAGGTGCGTCGGCTTTTGAAGAAAGAACTGGCCAGTTCCTTGGACAGGATGCGCACCAGGGCGAAGAAATCGAGCATGTAGCGCTTGAACATGCGCCGTGGCTGGCTCAACAGCCGAAAGAGCCATTCCAGCCGGGCATTCTTGATAAAGGAAGGCGCTCGTGCCTGTTTGCCGGTCAGGTAGTCGATACTGGCACCCACGCATAGCGCGACACCATCGCGGCGCAGCGCCTTGAGGCGGTTGGCAAAGATTTCCTGTTTGGGCGCACCCAGGCAGATCAGCAGGATGTCCCAGTCAGCGGCGGCTGCGGCCTGCAGACATTGGGCAAACGCCTCAGACTCCGTGCTCATTTGCAACGGCGTATCGATCAACGTCAGTTGCCGTTCGACAAACTGGTGCGCCAGTTTCTCAAAATCGTCCCGACCAGGCCCGATGACACCGATTTTTTTCTCGATAAAACGCGGATCGCATAGAATTTGCGCAATCAGGTCCGAGCCTGGCAGGGTGAACAGCCTGCGGCCGGCCAGCGACGCCAGCAGTTGCAGGATCCGGCTGTCGCAGATGACGAAACTTGCCGCGCAATAAGCCTGGCGAAACTGATCGCCACGTGTCGAGTGCGCATGCAGAATATTAACGTGCTGCACATTGGGCGTAACGCAATAGCTGTAGCGTTCGCCGCTAGCATGGAGCAAGCTGGTCTTGAGCTGCGCCTCGCTGCCGTCAATAAAGTTGATGCCGAGAAACTTCATACCAGGTCCGCACACCAAGCCTACTTGCCGCTTGTCTGTTAACAATACGAGCGTGATCAATATTAAGTATTAACGCGGTCAAAAGATGGGCCGAATTCTTGTAGCGGCGATGCGGTGCTGGGACGGATCAAAAAGGCAGGTTGTCGCTTGATGACCGAGGGCAACATGCAGGCGAGAAGCAAGCAATAGCCTACCCCGGCATGCAAGCCCATGGTACTTTCCGCATAGCCCATAGTCAGATAGGCGCCAAGGACGAGAAAACCGAGCCGGCGGTATGGCTCCTTGGGCCGCAACCAATTTCGGCCCGCCAGCCAGGTCATGGCGGCGACATAAGCGCAGCACCCGATGAGTCCCAGGCCGGCGTAGATCTCGATATAGGAATTGTGCGTGCTACCCACTATGAAGCGGGCGCCGCCATCGGCGCGCGGAACAGTGCTCAACAATTCAGTCAGAGGCAGGGCCTTGTAGCCCCAACCCAACACGAAGCGCTGGTCGGCAAAGCGCAGGGCAAGCTCCCAGATCTGCGTCCGCCCGGTCAAGTTGGATTCCCGGCCAACCAGGGCGAACAGATCGTCGATGGAGGCGAACTGCAGGGTCAGTACCAGCAAAGTCGCGCCGATGACCCAGACCAGTGTCCATACGCCACGCGATGCGCGCTTCAGCACATTGCCGCCGGTGAACAGCACGAGCACTACCACGACGCCAATCAGGGCATTGGAGGATTGGGTCAGGGCCAAAGCCGCCAGCTCAATGGGCATCAGCGCCAAAAAGAGCAGGCGCGTTCGAGACGCAAAGTCCCGATTGGTGCACTGCACGAGCAACAGGCCAATATGGAGCGCCAGCAGGGGGCCAAACGTATTCTTGTGGTTGGTCCAGCCGCGAAACGCGCCGCGGTGTTCGGCCGTCATGAAAGACAGGCTGGGGACCAGCAGGCTGACGAGGTTAATCGCGACCAGCACGGTCATGATCACGGTCATGCGCTGGATGACCTGTTCGGATGAATGGCGGAAAACGGCCGTGGCGATAAACCCGGTGGTCGTTACAAGGCTCAGCCCGGAGGTAAAGCTCAGCGGTGGATCGTAGGACCAGAGCGTGGACACCGGGCACAGCGTTGCAAGCGCAATCACGGGCCAGAACACCATTGCCATGCGCCAAAGGAGCTTGAGATTGGCCAGCAAATAGAGGCCCTGCAGGCCAAAAGTCAGCGCCACCTCGATCCGATCGAAAGGGCGCTCATAGGTGAGCAGCGTGGCTTCGGACGTTGCGCGCCAGTAGGACATGTTGCTGGCGTCAAACAGGAACCAAAACAGCACGATGCTGAAAAACAGCAAATCCCGCCGTTCGGCCAATTGCCTGTCGTGCTGTAAGTCCAACGCGGCCATGTCCATCGTTGTCGATCTCAACACAAAATGCGGTGGGACGAATACCGCCTGACGACGAGTCTGGTGGACATTGGCTTGTCTATGCCAAAGCCCAAGGTCTCTAGTAAAAAAACAGATAGGTTATCCCTGGCAGGACGTATTTGACTTCGGTCTCGGGTGCCTTGACTTGCGATATTGATCGCATGAGGCGCAACCGCACATTGGGGCGACGCTCAAAAGAAATCAGAGCGCCATAGACGGCACCGCATTGATGGTTTCTCGCCTCCACAGAAGCCGGGTCGGTGTCCGGTGCCACGCAGGTGATCTTTACCTGGCAGCCGTCGCCAAAAGCGATTCGGCCAAGCCCGGAAAACTGGCGATTGATGCTGGGCGTGAGCTTGCCGGTTGTAGGGATGTCGTCGAATTGCTGCAGCGTATCCTTGAGGCCGGACGTCGCGCAGCCTTGTTCAGGGGCCGCCGGAGCGACAACATTTGCCGATTGGGCAAACGCGCCGGACGTCAGAATAACCAGCACCCCAGCTACAAGGGCGCGTAACATCATTCGAGGCATGAGCGGAAGTTCCCGTTGTCGACGAAGCCAATATGCCGTCAACACCGTCGGGAGTCACGATACAAGTTGATGACGGGATGCTGCGGCTGGATTATTGCTGGCGACAAGCGCCAGATGTGAGCATGGACATCATGATGTCCGACCGGACCAGGGCAAGCAAATATGAAGAGCGGCAATATCGAAAACAATCCCGCCTGGGTTCCCGGCAGTTCCGGTATAGTTACGTTTGCTTTTTGGAAAGCCGCGCTACAACGAAATGGCCAAGCGGCTGGGACGCTCGCTTCGGTTCACCTCGCCAGACCTGAATTTGAGTGTCGTCACTGACGGGCGGCAACATTTTGCTAAAGGCGACTACGACCAAATTATAGATGTGCAGCCTCACCTGGGCCCGGATATGCGGCACAAGCTCAATCTGGATTCCTACTCACCTTACGAGAGGACGCTGTATATCGACTCCGACTGCCTTGCGACCAGGCCGATCGAGTTCATGTGGCCGCTGTTCGAAGGCCAGGATTTCGGCGTTTGTGGTCGGATGCGGGGGGACCATTTATGGTACGGCATGCGTATCGCCGACATTCGTGCGCAGTTCGGCATTGCTGGCCCGCTGCCGGTGTTCAATGGCGGTCTCATGTATTTTAACCGTTCTGAAGTCAGCCAAGCCATTTTCCGCGAAGCCCGCCAGCAATTTGATCGCTACAGCCAGATTGGTCTTTCATCATCGCCTGGTCGGCATTGGGCGGCGGCCGACGAGCCGGTTCTGGCCATTGCGATGGCGCTTAACGGCGTCGGCGTCGTGGAAGATCATGGCAGTACGATGCGCACGCCGATCAATAAAACCGGCCCGATAGAAATCGATATTCCGGCGTTCAAATGTTCCTTCGTCAAGGAAGGGCAGTTGGTCAAACCTGCGATCATTCATTTTGCCAATACGTCATTGTATGACTTCATTTATCTGCGCGAAACGCTCAAGATTTATCATCCCGCTTTTGGCAAGTTGCTACACGCCATAACGGATGCACCGTATCGGCTGGGATATTGGCTGGTTAATCCGTTGATGATGGCGGCGCGCAGCGTTTTGCGGCGCAGTTGAAAACTGTGGCTGATCCGTCTCGGCGTTGGTCCTCAGCTCAAACCATCGGCGAAAACCTCTGTCAGCGTGGTGACCTTGTATCCCTGCGCGGCGACATGGTTGACGATCGCCTGAAAACTGGCTGTCGGGTAGTCGATACCGTTGGAGCCGCCGCCGTCGACAATGTTGTGGAACGTCAGGATCGCTGTCTTTTTTGCCGTCATTGCTTGATCGATCGCGGCCGTAACCGCCGCTGCGCTGGATGGCGACGAGCCTCCGGTCACCGCCATTTGCCGCAAATAGGTGGGGTCGGCGAATGGATAGGTGTCGGTTTCGAAGCTGTTCAACTGGTTTCTGAAGACCCGTATCGAGGAGAAATACTGCGCCGCGATCAAGCGGCGGTCGCGGTCCTGCTTGCCGAGCGGCCAGGCAAAATGGTCGGCGGTGAAGCCATAGCGGCGGTTCCACCGCTTCATGTCGATACATTCCTGACGAAAATCGGCCAGGGACAAGTCGAGCAGACCATTGGCGCTGTTGTGATGGGCAAGGGTGGCGGCATGACAGCCGATATCCCAGCCATAGGTGTCCTGAAGACTGCGGAGCTCATCGCGGCCCATATAGCTGCCGGACCCGATGCCGGCGGAGATGGCATCGCAGATCGGGTACACGAGCGCGGGAAAATTGCGGGCAGACAAAATTGGCAAGGCTTTGGCATAGGTCGATTTCCAGCCATCGTCGAAAGCGAAGATGACGTGACCCGGGCCCGCATAGGGCAGCAGTTCCAGATGCTGAATGTTCAAGTCGAATGGGGCGTTGCTGGCGGTTCCTTGCGCCGACAGCCGGAACGCGGTGACGTTGCTCGGATCGACGGTAAGGTAATTGGATGCTTGCGGCTGCTTGAAGTCGCCACCGGTGAGGTGCAGATACACCCACTCGCCGTCGCTGGCGATCCCGGTGAGTCCCGAGCCTATGGTCGTCTGGGAAAACACGCCTGCACCATCGGTAATAGCCAAATAGAGGGCGCCGAGCTTGGCCCACTCGCTGACGCGCAAACGGTAGCGCAGGAAGTGGGTCGTCAGGTTGATGCCCGAAAGCCCCGCCTTGGTAGCGTAAATCGGCGTGGCATTGGCGGGGGTGGACAGTCGATAGCTCTGGATGCCTTCCGCAAACACAGCAGTGTCGTCGCCGCCTGAACCGCCAGTGCCGCCCTTGGTCCAGCCATGGCCGGATTGCCATTGCGTGATAATAGTTCCAGCGGGCAGGGCCGGACGAGCCTGATAGGGTGCCAATCGGCTCGACGGCGCCAGTGCCGGCGATAGTGCGATGCCGAGACCCAACATCATGCCAGGCCCAAAATGGCCGTGGCGGTCGTGCCGGTGGCCTTGATGCGGGTGACGCGCAGCGGCAAGATAGACCCATCGGCGACGTTGGTGAACAAGACATCGGCGCCCGATACCAGGACCGCGGCCACGCTGCCGCCAATGCCCACATAAAGTGCGCGGGTCGGCTCGGGCAGGGGATTGGTATCGTGGGGCGTAACCGCGAAAGCGTGGGCGGCTGGCGATTCCAGGCTGGAGGCGTAGTCGGCGTAGCGGTCGGGCATCGAAAGGTCCTCAAAAGAGAGCGGACCTTGAGTATGTCCCGGACGCCAGGATCGGGGACTAGGTGGATAAAGTCGTGCAATCTGGGCCGTAGACTATCGCCCGGGCGTCGCGGTTCCGTCAGGCGGCGGGGGTCGCTTGCGGGTGTGGCATCCGTTTGGAAATGGCTCTCGAACGCGCCGATCAACGTCGTTCGCAGCTTTTCGCGCAATGCCATCGACATGTAATGCGGGCGGTGGGGCAAGCCATTCCCGTAAACCGGCTGAAAGGCCGGTGCCACGGCGGGCTCGCGGGCCCACAGGTGAGCGCGCCTTGCAACAACATGGACAAAAGTTGATCGAACAAACAAAGATTTGTTCACAACTTGCAATTAGTTTCCGTGTCGGAGGTATGCGCCTATGTTCAAGCGCTTCATCGAAATGTTGCGGTCTGAGCGGACATTGTCGCTGGAAGTTCGCCTCAACCTGGTCAATGGACTGTTCTATCCGTTCGCTTCGTTGATCACGGGCGCGCTGGCGGGACTTTGGATCGCTGTAACCGTCAGCTTCATGGTTGAAGACGTGTGGGTTCGCAGCGTTGCCGATGCCATCGTGGTGGTGGCGTTTATCCGCATTTTTGTCGGCTTTCGCTATGTAAACGCAAGCAAAAGCGTCGATGGCGGCAACGTCAATCGGTGGGAATTCGCCTATGCCAGTTTTGCTGCGCTGTTTTCGGCGCTGCTGGGGCTTGTCAGCCTATTGGCTATCCTGCGGGTCAGCAGCGAGCCACTGCATTTGATGCTGACCACGACGACCGCAGCCTATGCTGCCAGCATTGCCGGGCGCAATGCGGGGCGGCCGTGGATCGCCTTGACCCAATTGTATCTGGCGGCGGGTCCGATGTGCCTGGGCCTGATCCTGCATCCGACGACGTTCTACCAGATCGTGGGCTATGCGCTGTTCTTGTTCATGTTCGGCATGACGGACATTACGCTTTCGGTCCGGCAGACGATCGTGAACGCGCTGGAGACCCGCAGGTTGAATGCCGAGTTGGCGAAAACCTCGCAAGAGCAAGCCAACCTGTTCGACGATGCGCTCAACAACATGTCGCATGGGCTGACCATGTTCGATGCCAACGGCAACCTGCTGGTCTGGAACAAGAAGCTCTTGGGCATATTGGGGCTGGGAAAGCTGGCCTTCACCAAAGGCATGGCGCTCGAGGAGATGCTGAGCAGTCTGGACACGAATGAGGACAAGACGGTGAATACCGCCCCACTGGTGGATGTGATCCGGCAAAGCGTCAGTTCGACTCGGGCGCGCAAGAGCTTCGTTAAGCTTGGCAATGAAAAGACCGTCGCGGTATCGCGTCAGATCATGCAAAACGGCAATGTCGTTATCGTGTTCGAGGACGTGACCGAACAGGAAAAGGCGCAGGAGCGTATCCAGCAACTGGCCTGGACGGACGAGTTGACCGGGCTGATGAACCGCGCATCCTTCAAGGAATTGATCAAGAAATCGCTCGAAGAGGGTGACAAGACTACCAAACTGGCGCTGCTGCTGATCGATCTGGATAACTTCAAGACGGTCAACGACACGCTTGGACATCCGATCGGCGACGAGTTGCTGATCGAGGTCTCCAAGCGTATCGTGATGGTCACCAACAGCAATGGCTATGTCGCTCGCCTGGGCGGGGACGAGTTCGTGATCATTCAACCGCTGCACCAGAACTCGGTTGCCGTGGAGACCTTGGCGGCGGCGATCATCGCAGCCATTGGCGGTCCGTTTGAAATCAGTGGGCACCGAATCAATATCGGCGCGAGCGTCGGCATGGCCGTGTCGCCCGAGCACGGGGATGCCGGCGATGTGCTGCTCAAGCGCGCCGACATGGCGCTCTACAAGGCCAAAGCGCAGGGCCGGCACTCTGCGGTCATGTTCGAAGACAATCTCGACGTACTCGCGCAGCAGCGGCGCCTGCTCGAACTCGATATCCGCACGGCCATTGCCGAGAACCAGTTTTCGCTGGCATTCCAGCCTATCGTGGCGCTGGCCAGCGGCAAGATCGAATCCTTCGAGGCGCTCATTCGCTGGCGGCACCCAACCCGCGGCTATATTTCCCCTGCGGAATTCATCCCCGTCGCCGAGGAAACCGGCCTCGTCATTGCAATCGGCCGTTGGGTCCTGGAGCATGCCTGCCAGATGGCCGTGGAACTGGAAACCACGGCATCGGTGGCGGTGAATTTTTCGGCGGTCCAGTTCCAGGACAAGACTTTCCCGCAATTTCTGCTCAAGACCTTGCAACAAACCGGATTGCCGGCTGAGCGGCTTGAGCTTGAGATCACCGAAACCGCCCTGCTCGATGAGTCGTTCGAGACTCGCAACATGATCGACAAGTTCCGGGCTATGGGCATCGGCGTCTCGCTCGACGACTTCGGCACCGGCTATTCTTCACTCAGCCAATTGCGCAAGTTCCCGTTCACCAAGATCAAGATCGACGGGTCGTTTGTGCGCGATTTGGGGCGTGATCCGAGTTCGGTGGCGGTGATCCGTGCGGTGAGCACGATCGGCAGAATCCTGGGCATGTCGGTCGTGGCGGAATGCGTTGAGTCCGAGGATCAGCTGCAGTTCCTGGTTTCAGCCGGGTGCAGCCATGTGCAAGGCTATCTGCTTGGCCGGCCACAATCGGGGACCGCGCTCGCGGCCATGGTGCGCGAATATTCGCCGGCGGCCTTTCGTCGACTTCTGGCAGCTTGACACCTAAGCCACCTTGCCCAGCTTGGACTGGGCGCCGACCAGGCGGCGCATGACCTGCAAGTGGTGATGTTCCAGTTGCATGCAGGCGTCCGCCCACAGCCCTACAATATCGCTGAGCTCCTCGAAAGGTATGGGGTTGGCGCGCTTGGCCGCGCGGTGCATCTGCAGCTGCGCGCCGTGGCGCGGGCTGTTTTTGTGGATATACTGCTGCACGGCCTCGATGCCCTTGCCGGGCTCAGCCAGGATATGGACCAGTCCGAGCTCGTAAAGCTCTTCGGCCGTTACCGTCTTGCCGGTCCGCACGAACCATTCGGCCTTGGCGAAACCAAGCTTGCGCCCCAAAAACGACAGCGCTCCCATGCCGGGGAAAAGGCCGAACAATTGTTCTGGAAAGCCGAACTTCGTGCCTTTTTCTGCGCAGACCACATCGAACGATAGCAGGGATTCAAATCCACCGCCCAGCGCATCGCCCTGCGCCAGCCCGATCGTGGTGATGTCGCAACCGAGCGCTTTCCAGTTGTTATGAAGAATTTGGACGCAAGACAGCCCATAATCGACCAAAGCCTGCCGGTCGCCGTGGGTGATGCAGTCGAGGAAATGCACGAGATCGCCGCCGAAGCAGAACACGGCGGGATAGCGCGAGCCGAGCACGACGTATTTCAGCGCATTGCCGGTCTCGTGTTTCAGGCGGGCAATATTGCGCTGCCAGCGATGAAATTCGACGAGCAGGGCAGGGTTGTAAGACGGGCGACCGGCAAAGTTCATGAAGCTCCACAGCGTGGCGTGGGAGATGTCATGGGCGCACTCCAGCTGCGCCAATTCGGGCCAAAGCCGACCCGCGGAGCGACCGGTTCTCAGGTCCAGGCCCGGTACCTCGATTTGCGATGCGTAGCTGGTGGATGATCCGGGGACCTGAGGTTGAAGAAGCATCCGCATACTCCTGACATCTGAGCGGCTGCATTCAATAAACTTCAAAACCCTTTGTTAATCAAATTTTAACGATGATAAGAACGGCTGCAAAAATCGCATAGGGACAAATCTCATAAATTAAACAATTATTTAGAAGCATTAACCATGTCAGCCGATTGGTAAACGCGTGCACGAGAGATGCGGTGTCGCGCGGCCCGGCACGCGCGGCCAGTAAAGGCGGTGCACGCTTTTGTTGAACCAATTGCTAAGAGTATTCGGCGATGATCGGGATATGGCAAAGCTGGGCGCCGCATCGAACAAACCATTGCCGATCCCGCGAGGGTGGATCGTGCTTGGATTGGCATTAGCGAGTTGGGCGGCGGTTTCTATCGCTGCGAGCGGTGTGCAAACCGTAGCAACCAGCGTGCTGGGCTAGGCAAGCCGCTAGTGCAGACCGCCCGCCAAGGCGGAACGGTCTGCTGATGGGCCGTTGCGGCGGTGGTCCCATCGTGGCGCAGTTACGGGCTGTGCCCAAGATAGTTTCTAAATATCATGACCCTGTCGTCGGAATAGTCGCGCTGATGCGTTGAGGTCGCGGCGACCTCAGCGCGAAATATGCCCCTGACCCAAAATGGTCTTAATCTTCGTTAACCTTGTTTGCGGAGGGCAATAAAATGGTGTTGGACGATCGACCATTCATACAAGCGCATCGCGTTCCGGCGCGGGGTCAGGCCATAGCGGCTCTTGGGCTGGGAAGCTGGGGCGTCGTGGCCGCCTTTGGGCTTGGTTTCCAAATTTTCATTCGGGCAGTCGGCGGGTAAGCACCTGACGTCCTAAGCCGCGCATGGCCAAAGCTGGCTCGATTGGCGCCAGTCCGGCATGCCATGAAACCGTACGTCCTCTCGCGCCACAACCAGACTTATGCGAAGGTCATCCTTGGCGGAGCAATTCTGCCGATGCGAGAGTGATTTCTTCGATCCGTTTCGGTCCACTTTTTTCAAGCATGCTGCTAGCGGGCGCGAACGTGACGCCGACATTGCAGAGACGAGAGAACAAGCTTGGACCGCCTGTATTTTATTATCCGGCAGATCGCCTACCTGGAGCAGGCGATCCAGTGGCTATTTGCGCGCCGGATTGTGGTAATCCTCATTTTGGCGCTGCTGTCCTGGACACTGGTTTTTGGGCTGATGCAGCTCATCTGGTAACGCTCAGGCAGGGTGTCAGCAAGCTTGCTCGTACTGGCCGGAAATTGCCTTGGTGAGCTGTGGAGGGGCAGCACCGTGCGGCGGAGACGCTGCCCCTTCGACTCATGTCGATCCCTACGGAAAACCGAAGGCCCACGCGTCCTCTATGAGTCGCGGCCAAGAAAAAATACAGTCATATTTTACTAAAAGTTTGCCGAGCAGGCGTTTTTTCTTGGCTATGTTGCAGCTTTGCAGTTTTGGCGGTGATCCGCAGATTTTTGCATTGCGCGAGGAGAGAGGCCCGCTGGTTAACCTGATATTAGCCATGGGGGCGCAGATTCTGGGTGCCGGCTAGCGGCAGGGGTGGGGGAGCAGCGTCACGCTGGCGGCGGGGCGTGCTGCTCAGATTGCGTGGCAATCTTCGTATCTTCGGGCCCACCCCACATTAAGCCCTAGCCGGCGCCACGCCAAACGGTGCCTGTTATTACAAAGAAGAAATGGTGAACGCCTTTTCGGCCGGGCTTATTGGTCAGTCTTCACTGTTGATCGTCCAAACGGCTGGCGGCAAAGCCGCTGTGTCGGGCTCAAAATACTTTTGCAGCAAAAGCTCGCCGGACCCGTTGGTAGAAACGGTGGAAGCTTGCATTCTCTGGATTTTGGCAAGACGCCCTTAGCGGAAATCCCGCAGTGATCGCCGATGCATCGCGTGTTCCAAATCCTGCGAGACCTGGGATATCCAGAAGAGGCAATCGATTGGCTGCGCCAACGCAGGGCGCCGATCATCGTCGTGCTGGCGGTCTTGGCCTGGCTTTTGGTGATTGCCATCGGCTGGATCATCTGGGCGCAATTCAGCTGATCGAGCACCGGCCGACACACGGCATAGCGCCGGCAAGATCACCGCAGTGATGATCGAACCTTGGCGGCCTTGGCCGTACGATGATGCGACGTTCTGCTGCGATGACAGCAGTATGTCTTGGTTAACAGAAGATGTTTTACGAGTTGCCCGGGCAATTGTTGTGGTTTAATAAACCGCGTGTAAAACGTGTATTCCGCAAGGCCACGGCGGTAAGAAGCGAACACTGCACCATCGCTCATGGAGAACGTCATGGCACTCGGAAAATTGATGATGATCGGCTTGGCGGCATTGTGGGCAATGCCTGCTGCAGCCCAGACTATACCTGGCGCCAGCGGCGCTTCAAGTTGCCTCGTGGGCGGCATGGGCTTTTCGCCTGGCGCCACGGTCCGCGCCGGCAATGCCATCATGAAATGCTCGCCTGCTTATCAGTGGGAGCCGACAGAGGATCGCTCCGGCGGTTGCTTCTTTGAAGGTCAATTCTACAGCGTTGGCGCCGCCGAAAGCGGCAGCGAGGTTGGAACGGGCGCCCGGTGCCAGTCTGATGGCCGGTGGTCGCCGCTGCCGATCAGCGAATAGGTCCTAGGGGCAGCTGAGGGCAGGGTGATCTCTACGCCTGTTTCGCAGCGGGTCGGTCGCCAGATGTCTGGCTGCCGAGCCACCACATAAAAGCTGTCGCGGCCATGGCAATCTGTTAGACATGGGCGGGCGAGCCGAAAGTGTTGACCATGCGCCTTGCCCTGCCCATTTTCGCCATTTTGCTGTCTACGTCTCAGGTGTTCGCTGCTGCGGTGACCTATGAAGGCGTGCTCGGCGGCGTACCGATTGTCGCTGAAATAACCGAACCGCAGGATGGTGCCGTCGTCGGCCGGTTTTTCTATCGCAGCTATGGAGGCGACGTGCCGTTGCAGGCACGGCGCGCCGATGGGAATTTCTGGTCCCTGTCCGAGGAGGCGCCTTGCCTGCCGGGGGCTTGCGCCACGGCAGCGGACGACGACGATGCCCAAGCCAGGCCGCCGCTCGCCGCAACCTGGCTACTGACGCGGTCGGCGGACGGACAGCACATTTCAGGCGGTCGAAAGCCGGCAGGCAAGTCGGCGGGCCGTTTGGCCATCGAGCTTGAGCGCGTCGCCCAACGCGCCTTGCCGGTTGCGGCCACCGTCACGCCCGACACCTTGAGAAATACTGCGCTGATGGCGGCTGATGATCGCTCGCTGAGCTTTACCTCCGAGGCGTTGCCCTATGACATGCTCAAGATGGACGTGGCGCTGGACACGGGGCCCGTGCAAACCGTTGCCGGAGCCAGTTTCCAATATGTCGTGGATCCCCGAACGAAATTCGCTTTCCCGCGCGTCGTGGCGCTGCCTGATGGCAGCGATACAGCGCCGATCAATCGGGCGCTGGCCAGCGAGCACGCGCGTCTGAATGCTGCAGCATTCCAATGTCTGTCGGCGGGCTATGCGGGCTTTGGCTGGAACGATGCTATGGGACCAGCGCCCGCAGACTCCCTCGGCTGGTACGATGAAGCCCAGTTGCGCGTTACCTATCTGTCGCCAACCGTAATGAGTTGGGTCGCGGCAGGAAGTTCGTTCTGTGGCGGGCCTGGCCCTCAACATTATTCCACCAGCCATAATTATGACGTGGTCGCCGGTGCGCCCCTGGCATTGTCGAAGATATTCAAGGGATGGCGTACTGGTGAGCGCGGAGGCGCACCAGCCGAGCTGATCGATTGGCTTGTCAACGAGGTTGCCACCGTCCAAAGCCCTGGCATGGATCAGGATTGCCCCCTCAAAGATCTGATTGCCGAACATCTTGCCATCCGTTTTGAAACCGGTGACACAGTCGTCTTCACCTTGGAAGGTTTGCCCAGCGCGATTTCTGCCTGCCAGCGCGATATCAAGAGTGCGCGTTTGGCGGACATCGCGACGATGCTGGCCCCTGGGGCGGCAAATTATTTTCCGGCATTGACGATGAAATAGGGTGAAGGGGGCAGCATCGCCGCCGCACGGCGCTGCCCCTTCCACACCGCCTGCATGGGCCATGGCCTGCCGCAGGGGTACAAAGATGCCGCCATTTCCGAGCGGCAAAGATGGGTAAATCGTCGTTAATATTTTAGTGCAGATTAAGACAATTCCGGGGCAGTGACGGCCAAGGACCGCTATGGGCACTCAACTCGTTGACGCCAAGCAATTTTTCAGATCGGCGGAACGAAAAGTCGGCGATTCCGTCTATGCTGTGTCGAGTGTCCGCCGCACCTCTCGTCACAGAAGGCTATCCAACACCATTGGATAGCCTTCGGTGTTTGGGTGGTGTTGAACCGGTCAAGCCGGCTAGGGCGTGCGCTGAACCAGCAGCAGCGCATTCGCTTGATCGTGTTGTGGAGTTGCTTCCGGGTCAGCAGTAGAAAGACCGAGGGAGCAACACCGTTGCGGCGGAAGCGTCGCTCCCTCGACATTGGGCGTTCCCGAGAAGCTCGGGCTCCCAATCTTTGTGGCGCGTCGCGCCTCTCGATGCCAGCTTTACCGCGTGTTTACCTTAACGTCGACAACTTGAACGATGCTCAAGCGGCGCAGGCGGTAAAATCAGTGCTGCGAAAATGGTAGTGGAGCCGCAGCAGAGTTGAGTTTGTTCAAACGCTTCGATAGCCAATCTTGGCAGCTAATTGGCTGAACGGGAATGGTATTTAACATCATCAGACGCTTGATGGACAGGTCTGTTGCAGGGCGTTTTCGCTTGATCTCGTCGGCTCGGCAAGGCTCGCTGGTGCCTTGCTCCGGCCCCAGCGCGCACGCATCCTTGATCCGTCCGAGCCGCTGTCAAATTGACGAAGCAGGTGTTGTCAGCGACTATCGAGCACCGACGGAGGTCCACAATGCGGCGATCAATAACGGTTCTCGGGCTCGTCATCGGGCTGCTTTCAGGCGTTCCTGCGTTCGCGCAAGGTGGCGCCGCACAATTTGGTTTCGCTGCCCTGGCTGGCGACGATTTTGGCGCTATCGGCCTTGCGGCGCTGCAAAACGTGCGGCAACGCGCCGATGACGGCGACAGCGGTGCAGCGATGATTCTGTCCCGCTATCTTTTGGGCAATAGCCGCACCGACGCGGAAAAAGCCGAAGGCTTGACGCGACTCTTCGCGGCTGCCGATGCCGGTATCGCCGAGGCCTTGACCCGTCGGGCAGATATCCTGCGGTCCGGGCAGTTCGGTGTACCGGCCGATCCCACCGCCGCCGCGGGTTTCTACGAGCAGGCTCTACTGCAAGGCGACAATGGCGCCAGGCGCGGTCTTGCCAGCCTTCTGATCGCTGGCAACGGCATTGCTGCCGATACCGCTCGTGCCGTAATGTTGCTCGAGGAGGCGATTGCCAGTGGCGATGTGTCGGCCGCGACGCAACTGGCCGGGCTTTACGCACAAGGCACCTGGATAGAGCCGGATGCAGAACGGGCGGTCGCGCTGTATGGCTTGGGGATCGCTATTGCCAATACCAGCGCTATCAACGGTTTGGGCGATCTTTATCGCGCCGGCAAAACCATGCCGGCCGATCCGGAAACGGCGCTCGCCCTTTATGGCGAGGCCGCGCGGATCGGCGACGGCAATGCGCAAAAGAAATTTGCCGATATGCGGGTCAAGGGCGAAGGCGGTCCTGCCGATGCTGCTGGTGGCATCGCCATGCTGGAAACGCTTGCGCCCAATGACAGCAGCGCTTTCGTTACGATCGGGGATTACTATGCGCGCGGCATCGGCGTGGCGATCGACGCTGCCCGCGCCGCCGACTATTATCAACGCGGCGTCGATGCCGACAATGCCCAGGCCGCCGCCAGGCTCGCCCAACTCAACTATAATGGTGCACCTGGGGTCGATCGAGACTTTGCCAAGGCGTTCGCACTCTATAGTGCGGCGGGCGATGCGTCGAGCAAGCGGCTGGCCGCCGAAATGCTGGCGCGCGGGCAGGGAACCCCGAGCGACGTGGCTGGCGCCATCGCTACGCTCGAACGTCTGGGCGCCGATGGCGATGCGGCGGCCTGGGTTCTCGCCGGCGATCTGTTGGCGCGCGGCGAAGTCATCCGTCCGGATGCCGCAAAAGCCGCCACGCTCTACCAGCAGGCCAGTGAAGCCGGCAGCGCCGCCGGCGCCGTGCGGCTGGCTGACCTTTATCGCAATGGCTCGATCAATGGCGCAAGGCTGCGCCCGCAGCCGCAAAATGCAGTCCCGCTTTATGAAAAAGCCATCGCCCTGGACGACAATAGCGCCCGGCGGGCCTTGTCTGCCCTGTTGCTCAGGGGGGCTCCGGGCGTTCCGGCCGACGCCGGGCGAGCGGTAGCCCTTTTGGAAGATGCAGCCGCCAAAGGCGACGCAACTGCCTACCAGCAACTTGGTGTGGTGTTTTCCTCCGGCGACCCACTGCCCGCCGATTACGAGCGCGCAGTGGCCGCTTTCGCGCAATCGGTATCGGCCGGCAATCCGTCCGCCAGGGTGCGCGGCAACGTGGCGGTGGCGAACGGGCCTCTCGCCGAGGTCCATGGCGAGCAGGCCATCGCGGATTTACAGAAAGCCATCGGCGAAGGCGTTCCGGGCGCTGCGCTCGAACTGGCGCGCCTGCAAATCGCCGGCCTGGTGCCCGGCGCCGGAGCTGGCGACGTGGTCGCGACCCTGCAACCTGCCATCGACGCGGACAATGTCGCAGCCATCCGCTTTCTGATCGGTTTTTACCGTGACGGCGTGGGCTCCATCGTCGAGCCCAATCCAGCGGCCGCAACCGCGCTGATCAGCGACAAGGAACAGGTTTTGGGCCGCGAAACAGCGGCCCTCGAGCGCATCTATCTTGCCGCCAAACTGCCGCCCACGCCCGCCGTGTTCGACAAGGTCAATGGTGACCTGGAGTTGCTCACGCCGCCCAATGCGATCAGCGCGGTCATGCGCTTGCGCGGTGTCAGCAAGAACGTCTATGTGCATGTGCTGCAAACCAAGTTAGCGGAGTTGGGACTCTACACCGGCAAGCGCGGCGGCACGCTGGACGGCAAGACCATCAAGGTGCTGCAGACCTTCTGCGAAGATGCCGGCATACGATCGGCGTGCGATCTTGGCCCGCTCGATGTCCAGGCCAGCTCGGCCATAGCGCGGGCCTTGTTTCTGCCACGCCTCTAACGCCGCGTTTGCAGCCAACAGGCAATCCAGCGCGCGGGCCAGATGGTCCCCGCCAGCGATAAAATTCTGCGTCTCAAGCAAGGCCGGCTAGCGGCAGGCGCGTGGATGATCTAACAAAGTTCTGTTTGCGGCAGACCAGGCGATGTGATCGATGATGAGATCGCACCCAGAGCGACGTGAGAAGAGAAGTTAGATGAATATTGGCGTCAGCCGCGCTGTGTTTGGCCGTTGTTTGCGGTTTTGCGTCAGAGACGAGCTTTGTGTGCCGACCAGGCAAAAGCCCTGGATATCGCCATGAAGCTTTTTATCACCGGGACGGCGGGATTCATCGGGTTTCACCTGGCCTTGCGTCTGTTGCGCGATGGTCATGAGGTGATCGGCTATGATGGTGTGACGCCGTACTATGACGTGCGCCTCAAGCGCGCGCGCCTGCACCGTCTCGCCGAATTTCCCGGTTTTCACATGGTCGAGGCCATGCTGGAGGACAAGCCGCGCCTCCTGAACGCGATTTCGGAAGCCTGCGCCGACATCGTCGTCCATCTTGGGGCACAGGCCGGCGTTCGATACAGCATCGATCATCCGGAAAGCTATATCAGCTCCAATCTCGTCGGCACCGCCAATTTGCTGGAGGGCTTGCGGGCGCATCCGCCACGCCATTTCATGTTTGCCTCGACCAGCTCGGTTTATGGCGGCAACGAAAAGATGCCGTTTGCGGAAGTGGATCGCGCCGATGGGCCGGTTTCGCTCTATGCCGCGACCAAGAAGGGCGGCGAGGCGATGACGCATTCCTATGCCCATCTGTGGAACATCCCCACCACCTGCTTCCGGTTTTTTACGGTCTATGGTCCCTGGGGCCGTCCGGACATGGCCTTGTTCAAATTCGTCGACGCCATCGAGCGCGGCGCGCCGATCGATATCTATGGCGAAGGCAAGATGCGGCGGGACTTCACCTATGTCGACGATCTGGTCGCCGCGATCGTCCGGCTGATCGACCAGCCGCCGGTGCGCGGCCAGCGCATCGATGCTACCGATTCCCTGTCCGCCGTAGCGCCCTGGCGCACTGTCAACATTGCCGGGGGCAAACCGGTGGGTCTGCTGGACTTCGTGGACATCGTCGAAAAATCGCTGGGCAAACCGGCTCGCAAAACCCTGTTGCCGATGCAGCAGGGCGACGTCGCACAAACCATGGCGGACCCCACGCTGTTGCGCGCGATCATCGGCTTCGTTCCCGAAACCAATCTGGAAGACGGCGTAGCAGCGTTCGTGGACTGGTATCGCCGCGACTATGTCGGGATCGTCGGCGGCCAGGATGCCGTGGCGGTCTGACGCCCGGCTGCGCGCAGCAATGGTGCCGGCAGCAGGGTTCGAACCCGCGACCCCCTGATTACAAATCAGGTGCTCTACCAACTGAGCTATACCGGCGACGGTGCGGCATTAGCATTGGTGGCGGGCGGTTGCAACGCCCGTCGGTAAGCGGGAGAGCTTTGGGTAGCTATTCGGCCGCCGTGCGGTTGCTGCGCGACGGCTGATCGAACTGCTGGCCAAAATTGAGCTTGTTCATCGCGGCCAGGAACCCTTCGCGGATATCGTCGCGGTCCAGGGCATAGGCGACGTTGGCGGTGAGAAAGCCGATCTTGGAGCCGCAATCGAACGAGGTGCCCTGGTATTTGACCCCGCTGAAGGGCTGCGAGCGCATCAGGGTCTGCATGGCGTCGGTGATCTGGATTTCCCCGCCGGCGCCCTTGGGCTGGTCGGCCAGCAGGGCAAAGATTTCCGGCTGCAGGATGTAGCGCCCCGAAATCATCAGGTTGGAGGGCGCATCCTCGCGCCTGGGCTTTTCCACCATGTCGGTAATGGCAAAGCCGGTATCGGGGCCCTCGCCGCGGGCGATAATGCCATAGGAGGAGACTTCGGAGGGCGGCACTTCCTCGACGGCGATGACATTGCCGCCGGTTTCCTCATAGGCTTCCATCATCTGCTTGAGCACGCCGGGCACGCCCTTGAACAGCATGTCGGGCAGCAGCAGCGCAAAGGGCTGGTCGCCCACGATGTCGCGGGCGCACCAGACCGCATGGCCCAGGCCCAGCGGTTCCTGCTGGCGGGTGAACGACGTACGACCCGCCGAGGGCAGGTCATGGCGCAAGGCATCGAGCGCCTGGGTCTTGCCGCGCATCTCGAGGGTGGTTTCCAGCTCGAACTGGCGATCGAAATGATCCTCGATGACGCCCTTGTTGCGGCCGGTGACGAACACGAAGTGCTCGATGCCGGCCTCGCGCGCCTCATCGACGGCATACTGGATCAATGGCCGATCGACCACCGTCAACATCTCCTTGGGCAAAGCCTTGGTCGCCGGCAAAAATCGCGTGCCCAAGCCCGCTACTGGAAATACCGCCGTCCGAACCCGCTTGGCCACTCGCCTTCTCCCTCAGAGGTTTGCACGGCATACTTGTCATGGTTTGCCCGTGGCGAGCAAGTTTTTGTCCGGGTCAGTTAATGCCGTCCAATCGTGGCGGCATGACGGGCCGTCGGCGGCGGAAACTTTTTTTCTAACCTGTGCCGGGACGGCATTGCCCGGCGTCTGCGCAACGGCGGAGCGTGGATAATTCGGCCACGCCCGCACACGCCCATGGTGCATTATTCCGGCGGGCCCGTCCGAGGCCCTCGGCAACACAGTTTCGCCTTGCCGCCCAGGCCCTTGGCGCATTACCACCACGGCTGAAACGGCCCGCGACGGCGGGCACGGTATCGCTCGGAGAATTCGGTGACGCTCGAAAAAATGACCCATCTGCGCGCGCTGGAAGCCGAGAGCATCGAGATCCTGCGTGAGGTGGCTGCCAGTTTCGAGCGGCCGGTGATGATGTATTCGATCGGCAAGGATTCCAGCGTCCTGCTGCATCTGGCGCGCAAGGCCTTCTTTCCCTCGCGCATTCCGTTCCCGCTGCTGCATGTCAATACAACTTGGAAATTCAAGGAGATGATCGCGTTTCGCGATCGGATGGCGCAGGAATACGGGTTCGACCTGATCAGCCATACCAATGCGGAGGGGGTGCGGGACAATATCAACCCGTTCGATCATGGCTCCTCGCGCTACACCGATATCATGAAGACGGCCGCCCTGCGCCAGGCGCTCAATGCCGGGCAATACGATGCGGCAATCGGGGGAGCCCGGCGTGACGAGGAAAAGTCGCGCGCCAAGGAGCGCATCTTTTCCCATCGCAACAGCCAGCATGCCTGGGACCCCAAGAACCAGCGGCCCGAGCTATGGCGCGTATTCAACACGCGGCTCAATCCCGGCGAGAGCATGCGGGTGTTTCCGCTGAGCAATTGGACCGAGCTCGATATCTGGACCTATGTCTATTCCGAGCAAATCCCGATCGTGCCGCTGTATTTCGCCAAGCGCAGGCCGGTCGTGGAACGCTTCGGCACGCTGATCATGGTCGATGACGAGCGGATGCCGCTGCTGGAGGGCGAGACGCCGCACGAGGAACTGGTCCGGTTCCGGACTTTAGGTTGTTACCCGCTGACCGGCGCCATGCGCTCCAGCGCCGCGAGCCTGCCCGAAATCATCATGGAAATGCAGGCCAGCCGGACGTCCGAACGGGAGGGTCGGCTGATCGACAGCGATCAGGTCGGCTCTATGGAGAAAAAGAAGCAGGAAGGGTACTTCTAGGATGAGCCTTTCCCTGGTCACCCCCGACACCGATATCGACCTCTGGCTTGCCCAGCAAACCGATAAGTCGCTGCTGCGGTTTTTGACCTGCGGCAGCGTCGACGACGGCAAATCCACGCTGATCGGCCGGTTGCTGTATGACAGCCAGTTGATCCTGGATGACCAGTTGGCGAGCCTGCGCAAGGAAAGCCGCAATCGCACCACCGGCGACGAGGGCATCGATTTTTCCCTTCTCGTCGATGGGCTCTCGGCCGAGCGCGAGCAGGGCATCACCATCGACGTGGCCTATCGGTTTTTTTCCACCGACAAGCGCAAGTTCATTGTCGCCGACACACCCGGCCATGAGCAATATACCCGCAACATGGCAACCGGCGCTTCCAATGCCGAACTGGCGCTGGTGCTGATCGACGCGCGCAAGGGCGTCCTGACCCAGACGCGGCGGCACAGCTTCATCCTGTCGCTGATCGGGGTTAAGCATGTCGTCCTCGTGATCAACAAGATCGACCTGGTCGACTACGACCAGGCGGTGTTCGATCGCATCGAGGCCGAATACCGCGCTTTTGCCGAGCCCTTGGGGTTCAAGACCCTGGCGGCGGTTCCAGTATCGGCATTGCGCGGGGACAATATCCTTGCCCCAAGCCCGCGCACGCCCTGGTACGGTGGCGCAGCACTTGTGCCCTATCTCGAAACCATCGAGGTTGCGCAGGACCTGTCGGCCCAGCCGATGCGCTTTCCGGTGCAGTGGGTCAATCGGCCCAACCTGGATTTTCGCGGGTTTGCGGGCACAGTCGCTGCAGGGCGGATTGCTGTCGGCGATGAGGTGCTGATTGCCGCGTCGCGCAAGCCCGCGGTGGTGTCGCGCATCGTCACGATGGATGGCGAGTTCGACCATGCCGTCGCCGGGCAGGCGGTGACGCTGGTGCTGGATCGTGAGGTGGATATCTCGCGCGGGGATGTGTTGACGCATTCGGGGCAGACGCCCGAATTTTCCAACCAGTTCCAGGCACGTGTGGTGTGGATGGGCGAGGAGTCGGCGTTTCCCGGCCGCTCGTACCTGCTCAAGATCGGTGCGCAGACCGTTCCGGCAACCATTACCGATCTGAAATTTCGCACCAACGTCAATACGCTGGAGCATAATGCTGCCACCAAGCTCGACCTTAACGAGGTCGGCACGGTAACCATCGCTACCGACAAGGCGATCGCTTTCGACGCCTATGGCGCCAACGCGCTCACTGGCGGCTTCATCCTGATCGACCGGTTGTCCAATGCCACGCTGGGCGCCGGCACCATCGAGTTCGGGCTGCGGCGCGCGCAGAACCTGGCATATCAGTCCTTCGACGTGAACCGTGACGTGCGGGGCGCGATGAAAGGTCAAACTCCGCAGGTGATCTGGTTCACCGGGCTGTCAGGGTCAGGCAAGTCGAGCATTGCCAATCTGATCGAGAAGCGTCTCACCGCCGAAGGTCGGCATGCCTATATCCTGGACGGCGACAACGTGCGCCACGGCCTTAACAAGGATCTCGGCTTTACCGAGGCGGCGCGGGTCGAAAACGTGCGCCGCGTTGCTGAAGTCGCCCGATTGATGGCCGATGCCGGTCTGGTGGTGCTGGTGTCGTTTATCTCGCCTTTCGCCAAGGAACGGCAGTTGGCGCGTGAAGTTTCCGGCGATATCCGCTTCACCGAAATTTATGTCGATACGCCGCTCGAAGTGTGTGAGGCGCGTGATCCCAAAGGGCTTTATGCTCGGGCCAGGGCCGGCGAAATCAAGAACTTCACCGGCATCGACTCCCCGTTCGAGCCCCCCAGCGCGCCCGATATCGTGCTGCACGGCGCGCTGAATACGCCTGAAGAATTGGCCGAGCAGTTGTATGCCCGGCTGACCATCGCGCCTTGATCGGGTTGGTCGGGTCCAGCCCCGGCCGGTTATCCTCGATCCGCAGGTTGACCGGCTTTCTCAAGGCATGGTGACCGTGCCTTGATGTTTGCGTAACGGCCATTGCGTTGCCTCGGCAAATCGATACCGTCCGGTGGCGCAAAGCAGGAGCAGCAATTGGCGACGTCACGCAAGCGGCCGGTTAAAAGCGCGCAAAAGCCAAGCAGGAGCCACCGCAAAGCTCTGGGCCTGAAAGTTGCCACAACGCGGTGGCCACGCCACGGCGCCTTCATCGTCGCGTTCGTCGCCGGTACGGTCGTCGCCTTGTTGACGCTGTTCTGGGTTCCCAAGTTTGCCATCGTCGCCGGCGCGATCGCGATGTTTATAGCCTACCTGCTGCTCGTGGGCCTGATGCTGCCGGTTTTGACCGCGGAGTTCCTGCGATCACGCGCCGACGAGGCCGATACGCCGACCGGCGTCATCTTCTGCGTCATCCTGAGCGTCGTGGGTGTCTGCTGCGCGACCCTGTTCATGGCGCTCAACGGAGAGGATGCGCCGCTGCTCGAGGAAGTGCTGCTCAGCGTGGCCTCGGTGCTGCTGGGCTGGTTCACCATCCATACCATGGCGGCGATGCACTATGCCTACGAATACTACGAATCGCCATCCGCCAATCCAAGCAGGAGCGTCGCCGACAGGTCGGTTGGTGGTCTGGATTTTCCCGAAGGCGACCGGCCCGACGGGATTGCCTTTCTGTATTTCGCCTATGTGATCGGCACGGCTTTTGCCGTTTCCGATATCCGCGTCACCTCCAACAAGATGCGCAAGATCGTGCTGTTGCATTCAACATTCTCGTATTTCTTCAACACCCTGATCGTGGCTGCTACGGTCAACGTCGCGGTGGCGGTGGGCGGCGTCTAATCGATTGCTCCTCGCACCGACGCGTGCCAATTTCGCGCCACTGATTTGCCAGGAACTCAAGCCATGAAGTCGCGCGCCGCCATTGCCTTGCAGGCCGGAAAACCACTCGAAATCGTCGAGGTCGATCTCGATGGCCCCAAGGCCGGCGAGGTGATGGTAGAGATCAAGGCCACGGGCATCTGCCACACCGATGACTTCACCCTGTCGGGCGCCGATCCGGAAGGATTGTTCCCGGCAATTCTGGGTCACGAGGGTGCGGGCGTGGTCGTGGAAGTCGGGCCCGGCGTCACCAGCCTGAAGCCGGGCGACCATGTCATCCCGCTCTATACGCCCGAATGCCGCGAATGTTATTCGTGCCGGTCCGGCAAAACCAATTTGTGCACCGCCATCCGCGCGACGCAAGGGCAGGGGCTCATGCCAGACGGCACGTCGCGCTTTTCCTTCGAGGGCAAGCCTATCCACCACTATATGGGGTGCTCCACCTTTTCGAATTTCACCGTGCTGCCTGAAATCGCGGTAGCCAAGATCGACGCGTCGGCCGCCTTCGACAAGGTCTGCTACATCGGCTGCGGCGTCACGACCGGCATCGGCGCGGTGATCAACACCGCCAAGGTCGAAATCGGGGCGACGGCGGTGGTTTTCGGTCTGGGTGGTATCGGTCTCAACGTCATCCAGGGCCTGCGGCTGGCGGGCGCCGACATGATCATCGGGGTCGATATCAACAACGACAAGAAAGCCTGGGGCGAGCGCTTCGGCATGACCCACTTCGTCAATCCCACGGAGATCGACGGCGACGTCGTGCCTTTTCTGGTCAATCTCACCAAGCGCCGCGGCGATCTGATCGGGGGAGCCGACTACACGTTTGATTGCACTGGCAATACCACGGTCATGCGTCAGGCACTGGAGGCGAGCCATCGCGGTTGGGGCAAGTCCGTCGTGATCGGGGTAGCCGGTGCGGGCAAGGAAATTGCCACCCGCCCGTTCCAGCTCGTCACTGGACGGACCTGGATGGGCACTGCTTTTGGCGGCTCCAAGGGCCGCACCGATGTGCCGAAAATCGTCGACTGGTATCTGGATGGCAAGATCGAGATCGATCCGATGATTACCCATACGCTGCGCCTCGAGGATATCAACAAGGGCTTCGAGATGATGCATTCGGGCGACAGCATCCGTAGCGTGGTGGTCTATTAATCCATGCAAGCGCGCGTTCTTTCGGTGAGCCTGGCACCGCGTCATGGCTTCAGCAAAATGGTGACCGGTTCGATCCGGCTGCTGTCCGGCCTGGGTGTGGAAGGCGATGCGCATGCTGGCATCACAGTCAAGCATCGCTCACGCGTGGCTGTTGACCCCAGCCAGCCTAACCTGCGGCAGGTACACTTGATTCAGTCCGAGCTGTTCCATGACCTTGAGGGCAAGGGCTTTGCAGTGGTCCCAGGCGCGCTTGGCGAAAATATTGCAACAACCGGCATCGATCTTTTAGCCCTGCCGCGCGGCACGCTATTGCGTCTGGGGTCGGAGGCGGTGGTGGAAATCACCGGTCTGCGCAACCCCTGCAGCCAGATCGAGGCGTTCAAGCCGGGTTTGCTTGCCCAACTCGTCGGCAGGAACGACGCAGGTCAAGTCGTCCGCAAGGCCGGCATCATGAGCATCGTGCTGGTTGGGGGAGACGTGCATGAAGGCGACTCTATCAACGTCGACCTGCCGCCAGAACCGCATCTCCCGCTAGACCGAATCTAAAGCTTGCACAACCCTCCGTCACATGTCATATAATTTACGACACTTGACGGAGGCAGCCATGGCACAAATTGCAATAACCGGCTTTGACGAAGTAGTGCAGACAGCTTTTGAGTCTGGCGATGTCAATCACGTCGCTACGTTGCTGGGTGGTCATCGTGTGCTCAAGCATGCGCTGAACGGCCCGCTCGACGCCCATGAAATGCTGCTGGCAGGCCTGCCGGGCGAAGCGCTGACCTATCTGGAACGTAATCTCAAATTTCTCGATGCGGCGGCTTTTGAAAAGGCCATCGGCATGAGCGTGCGCACCGTCCAGCGCCGCAAGGCCGATCCCCGCCAGGCCTTGAACACCGAGCAAAGCAACCGCACCTGGAAGTTCACGGAAATCCTGGCCAAGGCCAGCGAGGTCTTTGGTGGCCAGCAGCATGCCGAGGAATGGCTCAGCGAACCGGCAATCGGCTTGAATGGCCGCAAGCCCATTGATTTGCTTGCTACTGCGGCGGGCACCGAATTGGTCGAGGTCTATCTCGGTCAAATCGAATATGGGGTCTATGTGTGAGCGCACCGCGACCCGCCCTTTTGGGCGGAACGGAGTTGATCGCCTGGCGTCTCGACCCGCAACAATTTGCGTCGACCTGGGACAGCGGGGAGGGTGCCTACAGGTTCGGCGGGCGCTGGAGCAGCGTCGGGGTACGGGCGGTCTATTGCGCGCTCGATGCGTCAACCAGCATCCTGGAAGTCGCGGTGCATCGTGGTTTCAAGAGGATGGACACGATATCGCATAGCCTGACTGCGCTCACAATTGTCGATCCGGCCGATGTGCACATTGTTGACGATGACCGCTTGCCCAATGCGAACTGGCTGCGCGCTGGCATGCCGAGTGCCGGGCAACAATCGTTCGGCGATGCCTTGCTGCGAACCTACAAATTCGTGGCCGTTCCAAGCGTCGTTTCGCCCAATAGCTGGAACTTGTTGTTCGTGGCCTCCATGGCCAAGGGACGCTATAGGTTGCATTCACAAGAGGGCTTTGCCCTTGATACCAGACTTAACCCGCCGCCAGCTTGACCTAAGCCAATGCCGTTTCTCCAGATTTATGTCGATGCCGACGCTTGCCCGGTCAAGGACGAGGCATTGCGGGTCGCCGAGCGCCATGGGCTGGTGGTGAGCTATGTCAGCAATGGCGGCATTCGGCCGTCGCGGGACCCGATGGTGCGTGTGGTTGTGGTGCCCCGGGGCGCCGACGCGGCCGACGATTGGATCGTGGAGCAGGCACAGCCCAACGATATCGTGCTGACCGCCGATATTCCCCTGGCCGGTCGGGCTCTGGCGAAGGGCTGCCACGTGCTCGGTTTTTCCGGCAAGCCGTTCACCCAGGCTTCCATCGGCATGGCGCTGGCAATGCGCGAACTCAGCCAGCATCTGCGCGAGACCGGCGAAAGCAAGGGCTACAACGCCAGCTTCCGCCCCGCCGACCGCTCGGCATTCCTCAGCGCGCTGGACACCTTGGTGGTCCGGGCCAAGTCAGGCGCCGGCTGACGTTTGCTTTAGTCTTCGTCGTCTTCGACATCGGTCAAATACACCGATACCTCGATATCGATGCCATAGGCCGCAATCGCAGCCGCCATATGGGCGGGCAGGCGGGTCGACATGGCCTCGCCGTCTTCTGGAAAATCAAAAGCGATATCGAGGACGGCCCGGCCAACTCGACGGTCCTCCAGCATCGCGGCAATCGCCGGGCCAGACCTCTCCGCCAGTTCCAGCACCGTGCGGACCGGGTTTTTGACTGCGATATCGACCTGCGCATAGAAGCTGTTTTCGGTATCTTCCGCTTCGAAGCGGTTGGTCAATTGTTTAAGGCTTATATCCAGTTCCTGCTGGGTCAGTGTCACGCCGGACAGGCGAAGGGCGATGGCAAAGGGCTCGAACTGGCTCATCAGGTTCGCCCGGCCGTGGCCGCGAACAGGGCGATCGCCGCGGCGTTGGACACGTTGAGGGACTTGATCGGCCCCGGCATGTCCAGCTTGACCATCTCGTCGCAGAGTTCGCGCGTCCGTTGGCGCAGGCCCTTGCCCTCGGCGCCCATGACGATGGCGAGCGGCACGTCGCCACTGCGGGGCATGAGCCGGTGTTCGCTTTCCGAATCAAAGCCCAGCACCTGCATGCCGCGTTTCTTGAGGATTTCCAGCGCGTCGCCGAGATTGCGCACCTCGATCATCGGCACCAGATCGAGCGCGCCGGAAGCGGATTTGGCCATGACGCCGGTTTCTCGCGGCGAATGGCGGGCCGTGGTGATCACCGCATCGGCGCCAAAAGCGCAGGCGGTGCGCAGAATGGCGCCGACATTGTGCGGGTCGGTAATCTGGTCGAGCACCACCACCAGGCGCAAGGGATCAATATCGTTGAGCCCGAACCGGCTGACCGGATCGACCTCAAGTGCCGCGCCTTGGTGCACCGCGTCCTCGCCCAGCAGGCGATCGAGCTCTTTGGGCGTGGTTTCCTTGACGGCAACCTTGCCGATCTCGCCGGTTTCCCTGAGCCTGTTCAACGCGTTCGGCGTGACCAGCAGGACTTTTTTGGTGCGGTTGGGATTGTCCAGAGCGGCACGCACGGTATGCAGTCCATACAGATAAACCGGCCCGTCATCGGGGTCGTAGCGTGGCTTGGCGGGAAATTTGTTGAAGCTCATGGGGCAGGGGTAGCGCCTTTGGCGGATGCCAGCAAGCCGCCTGTGGCGGGCATAGCGACCGGCATGCCGGATTTCTTGCCGGCAATCGGGAACAGCAGTTGACACTCCTGTCACAGATCACCATAAACCGCCCGACGAAGTGCCCAAGCGCTTCGGTTTCCCGCTCGTGCGACGTTGTCAGTGGAGGGGTGGGAGAGTGGTTAAATCCGGCAGACTGTAAATCTGCTCGCTTAGCGTACACTGGTTCGAATCCAGTCCCCTCCACCATTTCGCTGATTTCGGCCATCCCGGCATTGCCTTGGATCGGCGTTGAAACTAGCATCAATCGTCACGGTCCTGCGGGTCCCGGGCGGGTATAGCTCAGTGGTAGAGCAGCAGCCTTCCAAGCTGAATATGCGGGTTCGATTCCCGCTACCCGCTCCATTAATCCCAACTCCTGCCGTAACGTGACAACTCATTGGTAATGTTCATTCTTCCGTCAGAGTTGGCTAAAAGGTTGCAATATTTCGAGCGAGCGTCGGCATTGCCGGCGACGGGGTGCTCCTGACGAGCTGTTTCTCGACCCAGTCGCTTGACGGGCACCTGCGTCATCAAAAGTTCGCGCAATCTTTAACAAATCGTTTTTGCACCGGCCTAAAGACGGCGCGTCGCAATGCAATTTTTATTGCAAGGAAGAAATCATGACACGCAAATTGCACACCACGATCGCCGCCGGCCTGATGGCGCTGGTCGCCTCCGTTGCCACGGCCCAGGCCGAGACCACCGTCAAGTTCTGGCACAGCTTCAACAACGCATCCGGTGAAGCGCTGGACAAGATCATTGCCAATTTCGAGGCCGCTAATCCCGACATCGATGTTGAAGGCGAATTCGTCGGCGACTACAATGACATCGTTGCCAAGCTGCAGGCTGCCATCCCGGCCAACCGCGCCCCCGACGCCGTCATCCTTGAGGTCACGCGCTACGGCCTGTTCGCCGATGGTGGCGTGCTGGCCGACCTGACGCCTTATTTCGACGCGGATCCGCTCAAGAACGACCTGTACGACTATGCGCGCCAGCTTGGCGTGATCGGCGACAAGACCTTTGTCGTCCCGTTCAATTCCTCGACCCCCGTCCTCTACTACAACAAGGACGTCTTCGCCCGCGCCGGCATCACTGGCGAGCCGTCGCTCAAGAGCTTCGACGAAATCCTAACCGCTGCCGAAACCATTACCGAAAAGCTCGGCTCTGAAGGCATTACCGGTATTGCCGCGCCGGGCCAGTTCGCCCGTTGGGGCCTGGTCATGGCCAATGGCAGCGAACTGGTCGATCCGATCAGCGGTGAAATCCTCTTGGACGCTCCCAAGACCATCGAAGCCTATCAGTGGATGGCCTCGCTCGTGTCCGACCACAAGGTTGCCTCGGCCGATGGCGTGACCGACGAAGACGCCGGCCGTGACGCATTCCTCGCCGGCAAGGTCGGCATCATGTTCAACTCGACCGGCAATTATGTCGGCTCGCGGAAGGCGCTGGGCGATAATCTCGGCGTGCTGCCCATGCCCTGCACCGAGACCTGCTCGGTTCCGATCGGTGGCGCGGGTGTGGGCATCCTCGCCACCTCGCCCAAGGACGTGCAGGACGCCGCCTACAAGTTCATCAGCTATGCCGCCTCGCCGGAAGCCAACGCGATCTGGTTCGCAGCCACCGGCTATCTGCCGATCAACAAGCACACGGTCGAGCAGCCCATTGCCGCTGAAGCGCTCGCCACCCAGCCCGGCATCGACGTGGCGATCAACTCGCTGCCTTTCGCCCATGGCCGTGCCCGCACTCCGGTCGTGACGTGGATGCGCACCACCGAAAACAAGATGTGGGAAGCCATGGCCCTGGGCCAGGGTGACGTCGAGACCACGATGAAGGACTTCGCCACCCAGACTCGTGCCGAAGAAGCCCGCACCAAGTAATAGCCCTCATGACGGACGGCGGGCCGCACAGGCCCGCCGTCACAACCTGGCCGGTCCTCATGTTTGCCAAGCTGACGCCCTATCTGTTCGTCGCGCCGCTGCTCGCGTTCATCGCGGTGTTCACCTATATCCCGATCGTTTCGAGCGTGAACCTGAGCGTTCATTCCTGGAACTTCATGTCGCCGGACATGCCGTTTGTCGGCGCCGATAACTACGCCCGGCTGTTCGCCTCGAGCGATTTCTGGAATTCCCTGCGGGTCACCTCGATCTTCGCGGCCATTTCCGTGCCGGTGCGCCTCGTCTTGGCGCTGGTGATCGCCAGCTATCTCAAGCGCGAAACCTTCACGTCGCGAACGCTGCGCGGCGCGCTGTTCCTGCCCTGGGTGACCTCGGCGGTATCGATCGCGGTCGTGTTCTCTTGGGTGTTTTCGACCGACTATGGCATGGTCAATGCCGTACTGGCCTGGATGGGCATGGGCCGGGTGCCGTGGCTGCAGGACCCGACCCTGGCGCTGCTGGTGCTGATTTTCATCAACACCTGGAAACAGCTCGGCTATGATGTCGTCATCTATATCGCCGGCTTGCAGGCCGTGCCCCAGGAACTCTACGACGCAGCCGCCATCGATGGCGGCAAGCGGTTACAGGTGTTCCGCCGGGTGACGGTGCCTCTGATCATGCCCACGACCTATTTCCTCTTGGTCGTCTCGGTCATCGAGGCCTTCCAGGTGTTCACCATCATCAGCGTCATGACCCGCGGCGGCCCGGCCGGCGCTACCGACATGCTGGTCCACCTGCTTTACCGCACGGGTTTCGTGCTGTTCGATATCGGCACCGGCTCCGCCTTGGCGGTGCTACTGTTCATCCTCTTGATCGCGCTGGCCTTGATCAAATCGCAAGTGATCGGAAAGCGGGTGCACTATGAAGCGTGAGAGCAGATTCCTCGCCGGCCTGGCCCTGATGGGCGGGCTGATTTTCCTGTCGCCGGTGCTGTATTCGATCTGGATGTCCTTCCAGACGGCGCAGGCCTATTACACCGGCAGGCTCGAGTTCACGCTCGACAACTACACCGCCGCCATCGGCCAATACAATTTCGCCCGCTACCTGCTGAACAGCGTCATCGTCTCCGGCACCGTCACCATCCTGAGCCTGACCGTGGCGACCATGGCGGCCTTCGCCTTTGCCCGCTTCACCTTCAAGGGCCGCGACCTGCTGTTCGGCGCAACGGTCGCTACACTGATGATCCCCAGCCACATCACGCTGATCCCCAACTACCTGACGCTTGCCAAGGCAGGACTGCTCGACAGCTATGCCGGGCTGATCCTGCCGGCGATCTCCAATGGCTTCGCCGCCTTCTTCCTGCGCCAGTATATTCGCGGCATTCCCAAAGCGCTCGATGAGGCCGCTTACATGGACGGCGCAACCCCGCTGCAGGTCCTCTGGCGGGTGATCGTGCCGATTGCAATGCCGGCGATCCTGTCGATGGGGCTCTATATCTTCCTTGCCGAATGGAACAATTACATCTGGCCGCTAGTCGCCATCGGCAATGAGGATCTCTACACCCTGCAGGTTGGCCTGGCGCGGCTCTACCGCATCAATCCCGGCGAGGGACTGGTCGACTGGCCGCTGGTCATGGCGGCCTCGACAATCACCATCCTGCCGGTGCTGCTCGGCTTCTTTCTCGTCGAACGCCACCTGGTGCGCGGCATCACCATGGGCGCCGTCAAATGATCAAAGGACAGGCCATGACTCGCATCGCATCGCATCGCGGTGGCACCCTTGAATTTGGCGACAGCACGCCGCTGGGCTTCATGAACACGGCCAGGATGATGCTGGATGAGGTTGAGTTCGACGTCCACCCGACCATGGACGGCGCCATTATGGTGCATCACGATGCCACGCTCGATCGCACCACCGACCGGACCGGCGCCATCGCCACGCTGAGCGAAGCCGCGGTGCGTGCCGCAGTCATCGACTACAGCGCTGGCAGTCATCCGATATCGCTGGCCGAGCTTTGCGCCATCTATGCCGACAGCGCCGTCGCATTCCGCTGCGAGATCAAGCCGGGAGATGACGGGCTGGCTTATCAAGACCTCGTGCCGCGTGTGATCGACGTTTTGCAGAAAACCGGCATGCTTGACCGCACGACTCTATCTTCCTTTTTGGTCGAAACCCTTGACGAGCTCGCGGACGCCACCGACCGCCCGCTGTTATGGCTGGTCAGTCCACCGGTGCTGCGCCAACTCGGACACCAGGCGATTATCGAGGTCGCTCTTGCCCATGGCATTCCCGAGATCGGCGTTCACATCGATTTTGCCGACGCCCGGCTTATGGATGCCGTTCAGTCAGCGGGCCTCGATTTCGGGTGCTGGGCAGCCCACACCGCCGAGCAGATCGACAAGGCATTCGCGCTGGGTGTCAAGGTATTCACAACGGACCGGCCAAGTCTTGCCATGGCCATCCGCGACCGAAAGCAATCCGCATGAGCGCCATCAGCCTCCGCGATATTCGCAAAGCCTATGCCGGCGGCCCGCAAGTGCTGCACGGCGTCTCCATGGACATCGAGGCGGGTGAATTTGTCGTCATCGTCGGGCCGTCTGGCTGCGGCAAGTCCACCCTGCTTCGCCTCATCGCCGGGCTTGAATCCTGCGATGACGGCGAGATCACCATTGGCGACAAGCGCGCCAACACCCTGCCACCGCAGGATCGCGACATCGCCATGATCTTCCAGAACTATGCGCTCTATCCGCATATGAGCGTGCGCGAAAACATTGCATTTGGCCTCGAATTGCGCGGCATGCCGAAAGCGGAGCGCAATGCGCGCGCCGAAAGCGTGGCCAAGACGCTGCAGCTCGAGCCCTTCCTCAATCGCAAGCCGGGCGCGCTGTCTGGCGGCCAGCGCCAGCGCGTCGCCATGGGTCGTGCCATGGCGCGCAATACCTCGACCTTCCTCATGGACGAGCCCTTGTCCAATCTCGATAACGCGCTGCGCATCGCCATGCGCACCGAAATCAAGGAACTGCATCGCCAGCTCGGTGCCACTATCGTCTACGTTACCCATGACCAGACCGAGGCGCTGTCGCTAGCCGACCGGATCGCGGTGATGAAGGATGGGCACCTGCTGCAGTTCGATACGCCCGAAGCCATCTACGATCGGCCGGCACATCGCTTCGTTGCCGGATTTCTCGGGGTGCCGCCGATGAACTTCCTGCCGGTAGAAAAGCTGCCGGGCTGGACTGGCAAGTCAGGCCTGACTGCAGGATTGCGGCCCGAAGACATGGCCATTCATGCACGCGATCCGGGCAAAGACGCGCTCCCGGTTCGCCTGCTGCTCTCCGAGATGAACGGTGCCACCATTACGCTCCACTGCGACAGCGCGGCCGGCCGCCTCAACCTGAGCTGCGCTCGCAAGGACATGCCGGTCGATACCAGCAGTCTCTCGGTCACCTATGATCTTGACCATGCTTTGTATTTCGATAACCAGAGCGGCAGCCGGGTGGACCGCGCCTGAGCCAGCGCAGAAGAGCTATCGGAACAAGGGCATGAAGGCATCGCCGGACGATCTTCCCAAGGCGCTGGGCGCACTTATCAATCGCAATTCGAGCCGGTTGACGCCGGCCGACACGCGGCTGCTGGATGTGCTGATACAGGATCCGATCCGCGCCGCCATGGAGAACGGAACGGCGGTGTCGTCGCGTGCCGGCGTGCATCCGGCCTCGGCCGTGCGTCTGGCGCGCCGCTTGGGCTTTGCCGGCTATCCGGAATTCCGCGGCTTTATCCAGGCCAGCCTGATCGAAGGTGGCGGTGATTTCGAAAGCCCTGCTGCGCGCATGGCCGCCCGCCTGGTCCGAGCCGAGGACGGCGGCTTGCTGGCCTCGGTACTCGACAGCGAGATCGCCGCCCTGCAGCAGGTCCGCAACAGCGTTTCGGATGCCGATATCCGCGCCTTCTCCAGCAGCTTGCGCGATTGCCGGCGCATCCACGTGTTCGGGAGGGGCCATTCGGCGGCCCTCTCGGCGCTGATCGCGCTGCGGCTTAACCGCTCCGGCTACCCGGCGGTCGATCTTGGCAGCCAGATGCATCAATTGCCCGAGGCGCTCGGGAGCGTGTCGAAGGACGATGTGGTCTGGCTGCTCGCCTTCCGCAAGGCCTCGCCGATCCTGCATGAAGTGGGCGCTATTGCCGCGGCTCGTGGCGCCAGGGTCCTCGCTTTGACTGACCTGCGTGCCGCACGCATCGATCCGCCGCCGCATCATCAGATTTCGGTGTCCCGCGGCGCACCGGGCGAATCGCAATCGCTGGTGGTGCCGATGACCATCGCCAACGCGGTGATCCTCAACCTCGCTGCCATCGACGATGGACGCTCGATCCGAGCATTGGAGGCGTTTAAAACCTTCCGCGCCGGCTCCGGCTTATCCAAGACGCTGCTGTAAGTCCCGGGCAAGATCAGGCGTCGCGCTCTTTTCGACACGGTTCTAGTGTGGGTAGCCGGCCGTCTCAGCAGGTCTCGAGCCGTCCACCGAGAATTGCGATGTTACCCGATCAAACCATCGACAGGTCTGATGGCCACGCTATCGGGAAACACCATGTCGGCAAGGACGCGCTCGCTCAGTCCCAAGTGGTCGCGCAACGCCCCCTTCAACACGGCCCGCAAGTCTGTTGTCGGCGCAAGGTCTCGGGCCTGGTAAAGTTGATTGTCCTTGAGGCCCGGCCAATCCGCCAAAACACGACCGCCTTTGACCGCGCCGCCCAGCAGGAAGGCTGTGGTCGCCGTGCCGTGATCGGTGCCGTCCGTTCCGTTGGCCTTGGCGGTTCGGCCGAACTCGGTGACGACGGCAATCACGGTGTCGCCCCACACCGGGGCCAGAGTTTGCTTGAGCGCCACGAGCGAGCCATCCAGGGCCGACAGCAGATTGGCCAGTCGGCCGCTTTCGGCGCCTTCATTGGTATGGGTGTCCCAGCCGTCATAACTGAGCACGGCGATGCGGGGGCCATCCTCTTCGGTCAGCAAGCGCGCCGAGCCGGTCGCGATCTGCCGGAACGCGGCCGCGATATTGCCGCCTGCGCGCGTGATCTCGGTGCTGCCGGCGAGGCGGTCCGTTTCGATTCCGGCCAGCAGCACCTTGGCCATGGCGGGGTCCTGGTGCGTGTACAGGTCAAGCAGCCGGTCCATGGTGTCGCCGCTGGCCGGGCGCAACTCGGGCGGCGTCCAGGTCAGGGTAGGGGCCGCGCCGCGCAGGATCAGGGGAACCGTCGGCGTTGCCGCCAGCCCCGTCACCGGACGCACTCTGTCCCCGACCGGAATGGCTTCGGCAACGCGGTTCATCCAACCGGTGTCGCTGGATTTGGGGCCGGTCATGCCGCTCTCCAGCACATCCTGGCCGTCGAAGTGCGATCGGTCCCGATACGGTGTGGCGGCGGCATGCACGACCAGGGCATGGCCGGCCTGGTACATGGCATGCAGCCCCGGCATGGCGTTGTTGAGGCCAAAGAAGCCGTCCAGTGGCAGCGTCTGTTCCAATCCAGATGCACCGATGGCCAGATCGCCGCGCAAGCAGGCATAATCCGGGTCGCCAATCGGCGGGACCACTGCCAATCCGTCCATCGCCCCACGCAAAATAATCGTCAGAAATCGCGGATCGCGCGAGCCGGCATAGGCATATTTCGGCAGGCTCGCCCAGGCTGCGAAAGCACCGGCGGAGGCCAGGAAAATCCGGCGAGTGGGCTGTAGCAGGCCATATTGGGGGCAATTGCGATCCATGACACTCATCTCCGCTGAAATTCGGGGCTCATCAACATCAGGGCCAGGCCCTGAGCGCGGCTTTCCGCCCGCTCGATTGCCGTTGCCGTGGCGGGCGATAGCGCGTCGCCAAGGATGGCTTCGGCAAATTCGCGCGGGTCATCGGGACCCTTGGCCCGTGCGGCCATCAAGTCCGCGGCATCGAGCCGGTTGGTCATCGCGTCCGGCGCCAGCCATGTCGCGACGTCGTCCTTGAAGCCCTCGGGCGAAGGCGGGTCCCACAGGGGCTGGCCCAGATCCGCCAGCAGCCGTAGAACCTGCCGCGGCGGCAAGGTCAGGTCGAGCGCCCTGACGGCGGACCAGATGAACTCCTGCGGCGTCCTGATCTTGCTGGCCGGCGCGGACCAGGCGACTTGGTCGGTCACAAGGCAGGTCGCCAGTGCCTTGAGGTCGCCGCCACTCTGGATGAAGTTGTCGACCAGCCGGTCGACCAATGCCGGGTCGGGCATGTCGGCGACGAAGTGCCGCGCGAACTTGGTCGCGATGTGTTGCGCTGTGGCCGGCGAGGCAACGAAATCGGCGAGCACGGCCTTGCCCTGCGCCACGCCATCCTGGTCGTAGATTTTGCCAAGCACGGTTTGCGGCCCCGGCTCATGCGCCTCGCGCCGAAAGGTGAACCGACCGTAGCGCTCGCCCTGGCGGGGCTGGGTTCCAATGCTCCAGCCGGTCAGGACGTTGGCGAAGGCGGTCACGTCGGCCTGCGTGTAACCGCCATCGACGCCCAGCGTGTGCAGCTCCATCAACTCGCGCGCGTGGTTTTCGTTGAGCCCCCTTGCCCGGCGCTCGCCCAGACGCGATTGGGGGCCGAAGGACACAGCATTGTTGAGATAGATCAGCATTGCCGGATGCTGGGTCGCCGCCAGCGCCATGTCGGCGAACCGGCCAAATATATGGGGCCGGATCGCCTCGCGCTCGAACGAGCCGGCAAGTCCGCGCACCAACTGATTGGCACCGGCTTCGACGGCAAAGTGATTGGTCCAGAAGGCCACCAGCCGTTCGGCAAAGCCGATCCTGGCCTGCCTGGCGGCTCGCAGTTTCTGTCTCGTTTCCGTCTGCATGAGCTGGAGCGGCGACAGGGCCTGGTCCATCTCAGCCGCATCCATCTCGCTGGATTGTTGGCCGGCCTGGCGTTGCCTGCGTCTTTCCGTCTGCCCCTGCCGCACCATGGCATAGAGCGTCGCGCTGTCCGGCAGTTCGTTATTCTGCGCCAATGCCGTGGACGCATCGTCGATTTCCGCCAGCACCGCGTCCAGCGGGTCGGCCATGCTTGCGAGATCCCCGATTCGAGCGCCGAGCCCGAAACGCGAAAAAGCGGTTACGGCGCGCAAGTTCGTCATGGCCAAGCCTTCCGTGCGGCGTGCAATGGGCGCCAAGGGCTGAACCGCCCTGATGATCAATGGTCAGAGCCTAGCAGCAGGCTGGCGGCAATTGGTGTCCGGGAGATGACTTTTTGGTAAGGAGCGAATGTCAATGCCGTCGCCAAGCTGGATTGCGCCCCGCTAGGTCTCGCCGGTCAGGTCCTGCCTGGATTTGTCCAGTTCCTCGGCGTAGCGGCGATATAAATGGGCCTCGGTCAGCAATCCCACCACGGTTGGATTGTCTTGGCTCTGGACTACGGCCAATTCTTCGCTGTGGGACTGTTCGAACCGAGCGGCGGCCTGTTCGGCGGACTGCCAGGGCATCAGGACATAGTCGGGGAACTTGAGGAGACTGTTGATTTGGAGTTCAGCGGCTTCGGGGCTGCCGACCCGTCGCGCATAGGCATCGGCAACCAGGACAATCCCGGCATAGCGCCCCCTGTCATCCACCACGACCACGCGCTCGGTCGAACCCAGCGGGTAGGCCTCCCGGAACGCCTCGATGGTGATGCCGCACCGCGCCGTCTTGACGTCAGGCCGCATCATGGAGCCAACAGTCAGGTTGCGCAGGCGCCCGACGTCATGGGCACCGCGAATGCTCTCGCCGCGCAGGTGCAAGCGCCAGGTCGAGAATGAAAAACCGAATGTTTCGCGCACCAGCACGGATGCGGCAATCGAGGCTGCCAGAACGGCAACGCTGATGGCCAGATCGCCGGTCACTTCGAGGACCAGGAATGTCATGGTCAAAGGGCCGCCAACAACGCCAACGGCCATCGACGCCATGCCCACAAGCGCTGCCAGGGTCGGGTCCAGATGCAAGGGCAAGTCGGCCGCCGTGATGGCAAGCGCAACCGCCTTTCCCAGCAATGCACCCAAAAACAGGGAGGCAAAAAAGAGGCCGCCCCGAAAGCCGGAGCCAAGAGAGATGGCAGATGCCAATGCTTTTAGAACAAACAAGACGCCAAGGGCGTTGAGCGCGGTGTTGGAACCGAGCTGCAAATCCAGGGCTCCATGGCCCGATGAAAGCGCCTGTGGGGTCAGCAGCGCAATCCCGCCCACGATCAGCCCGCCGATCACCGGCCGTAGCAAGGGTGGCATCCTCGTCCAGGCGAAACCGCGCTCGACCAGCACGACCAGGCGCATGACCGCTATTGCGGCACCGCCGCCCACAATGCCCAGCAGGATAAACGGGAGCGCGTCCCAGGCGCCCAGTTGTGGAATGACCCCGATGTGGATGGTTGTTTGCGCTGCGCCCAGCAGCGTGGCCACAAGGCTTGCCGTCAGGGCCGCAACCATGATCGGGCCAAGCAGGCCGATGGAATACACCCCGATGATCAGTTCGAAGCCATAAAATGCACCCGTCAGCGGTGCTCCGAATGCTGCAGCGATTGCTCCCGCTGCGCCACACCCGACCAGGGTACGGATCTCATTTCTGCGCAAGCCCGATAGTGTGGCCAGGCGTGACCCGATGCTGGCAGCAAGCTGGGTGTACCCCGCCTCGAGGCCGACAGAGGCGCCAAAGCCGCTAGAGATCAGCGTTTGTGCGGCCAGCAACAGGCTTTCGCGCGTGGACATGCGTCCGCCATGCACGGCATTGGCTTCGATAGGATCGACCGGTGGCCGGGTGCGAAACCGGCGCGACAGCAAGACCGTCAGCGCTATCAGCAGGCCGCCTGCCGCCGGCACAAGCGCCAGAGCCGGCGTTGCGAGCGCCACCTGCGCGCTGAGCCGGGTTCCGCTGGAAATGCCGAACAGCAATGTGTGCAGGAATTGGGCAATCCAGCTCATTGCCGTCACCACCAATCCCGCAGCGATCCCCACCAATCCCGCGAGAGCCAGGATGACCAGCCCGCGATAGCGGCCGGCGGCACCAATGGAGCGCAGGGTTGGAGCGGCGGCCTTGTTGGTTGCTTCAGTCATGCGAGAGGCTGGTCCAGGGGTAAAGGCGGCGTTTTCAGAGCGAGAGCCAAGCTGTGCCCATATGAGCTGATATTTGCCGCCTGAGCGCGCCAATTGGAAGACTGGCGTCGTATTTGCAGCGATCATCGTAGTCAATTCCCGGCAGTCTCAGGCGAACCGCAGCTAGCCTTATGGACTACCTTTCATCTATCTCCGCCCACGTTGAGGCTGCGAGGACTTTGGCGATCATCCTATTTAGGTTGGCACAATGCTACTCATTGTCGGCAAACAAATTATGTCGGCGAAGCCAGTTGTTCTATCCTATCCAGGGGGATAGGATAAGGTCATGAAGCACCATTCGCATCCTGAGATCATCAAGCGGCTCAAGCGGGCCAATGGGCACTTGGCCGGCGTCATTACCATGATGGAAGAAGGGCGGGCCTGCGTTGATCTCGCGCAGCAGTTGCACGCCGTCGAAGCTGCCATCAGCTCCGCCAAGCGGGAATTGATCCATGACCACATGGAGCATTGCCTGAATGATGGCGTGCAGCAGGGCGGCCTGGCTGCCAGCGAAGCACTCAGGGAATTCAAGCTCCTGGCGAAATATCTGTGAGCACAAGCATGCTGAAATCCGTTCTCGACTGGTTTGGCTTTGGGCCGACTGCACATGGCGCACGCGGCTCGCACGCGTATGGCCATAGCCACGGTGCCAAGGGCGATCATGGCCATACCCATGGGGTCATGGACGCGACGATCGCCACGACGGCACGCGGCATCTGGGCCATCAAGTGGTCGTTCGCCATTCTCGCCGTCACCGCCGTGCTGCAACTGATCGTCGTCGGCATTTCCGGCAGCGTGGCCTTGCTTGCCGACGCCATCCACAATGTAGGGGATGCTGGCACGGCCATTCCGCTCTGGGTGGCCTTCATCCTGGCCCGACACAAGCCGACGAAAATGTTCAACTATGGGCTCGGGCGGGTAGAAGACATTGCCGGCGTGCTCATTGTTTTGATCATCCTGGTCAGCGCCTTGGTTGCGGGCTACGAGGCGATCGACCGCCTGCTGCACCCGCAGGCGATCACCAATTTATGGTGGGTGGTGGCCGCTGGCGTCATCGGCTTTATCGGCAACGAGGCCGTAGCGGTGTTCCGCATCAGGGTCGGACGGGAAATTGACAGCGCAGCGCTGATTGCGGACGGCTATCACGCCCGCACCGATGGCCTGACCAGCCTTGCCGTGGTAGCCGGCGCTGTCGGCGTCGCGCTGGGCTTTCCGCTGGCGGACCCGATCGTTGGCCTGCTAATTACCTTCGCCATTTTCGGCATCGTGTGGCAATCGGCCAAGTCGGTGTTCACCCGCATGCTGGACGGTCTTGAGCCCGGCACGATCGAAGAGCTGGGACACGCCGCCAGTCATGTTCCGGGGGCTCGCCTCGTCGAGATCAAGGCCCGCTGGATGGGGCACAAGCTGCACGCGGACGTGGCGATCGCCGTCGATCCGGCGCTTCCTCTCGCGGAGGCCGACGCCATTGCCAAGGCGGTGGAGGAGGAACTCTTCGAGCACATGCCCGCCCTGGCCTTTGCCAATGTGCGGCTGACGATTCTCGAGGAGGGTGCTGGCTCGGAACCCGTATTCAAAGCCGAACCGTCAGGTCACGCCCACTAGTCTAATCCAGTTCGATGTCGTCATCGATCAGGTTGTGGCTTTCCCATTGGTCCTGCGGGATGGCCGCTCCCGGCGCGAACGAGAACGCGCTGACGCTGAGGTAGTCCGGCGCCACGGTGCAGATCAGGCGGATTTCGTACCATTTGTGGTTCAGCCGATAGGCGCCGGCTGGCGCATCCAGCGTGTAATCCTTGACTGTGGTCTCGGCCATGGCCGATGGGTCCAGCGAATCGGGCTGCTCGTCCGGATGCAGCAGGCGCAGTTGTTCGAGCCCTTCGATATTGCACAACTGCGTAATGCGCTCGCTGCGGTCGAGCAGCGGCAGCGTATCGAGCACGTCGCGGTTTTTCGGATCGTTCAGGATGCCGCCGGCCAGAAACCGGGTGGCCGGAATCATATCGGGTCGGGTGGCTTCGGGCTCGGGTTCCGGTGCAAGCTCGGGTGGCTTCGGGACAGGCGGTGCCACTTGCTGCGGCTCGGTGGTCGGCACCTGGCCTGCAATTGGGTGGGGCGGTCGCGTGGCGCCTTGATAGTCCGCTTCGTTGACGATCTCGACGGCGATGCTGGGGACCGAAGGCGCCTCAAGCGGCTGCGTCGTGGCCAAGGCCCAAAGGGCAGCGAGGATGAAACCATGCAGCAAAAGCGACGCCGGAAGCGCACCAGCGGCCGCCCGCATGTGGGTGTTCCCCTGCGCAAGCCATGGTAGGCGCAACCGGACAATCAGAGCGACGTCTCCGAAAAGGATGACGGGGCGATCGCTCGCCCCGTTCACATCATTTTGCGTGGTTTTCAAGCCATTTGGTCATGTCGGCGATTTCCTGCATCTGCGCATCGATGACCTTCTGCGCCATGGCCTTGGTCCATTCGTCCTTGCCATATTGCAGTTCGGCCTTGGCCATGGCGATAGCGCCTTGATGGTGCGGAATCATGCCGCAGACGAAGGCCACGTCGATATCAGGATTCGTGGCGCCAGCCATCATGTTGGCGTTCATGGTGTCCATGCCCGCCATCAGCGCGGTGTGCGCCTCGTCCGCGTCATGGTTCATGCCGCCCATGTCGCCGCCCATTGGCGCGGCCTGGGCCGGCGTTGCCTGGCAGGCAGCGGGCAGGGCGGCGGCCTCCTGGGCGAATGCCTGCGGGGCAAATGTCAAGGTGAAGGCCAGTGCAGTCGTCGCGAGGATTGTTTTGATCATGATAGTCTCCTTCTCGTTATGGTTCGGCCGCCGTTGCCGGGGGCGTGGTGGTAAAGGCAGGTTCAGTCGATGCGGGCGCTGTTCAGGCGCAGGGCATTGCCGATGACGCTGACCGACGAGAGCGCCATGGCGGCCGCGGCAAGGGCGGGTGACAGCAGCAATCCGGTGAGCGGATAAAGGATGCCTGCTGCTATCGGAATGCCGGCCGCGTTATAGGCAAAGGCGAAGAACAGGTTTTGCCGGATATTGCCCATGGTGGCTTGCGAAAGGCGCAGGGCCTTGACGATGCCCATCAGGTCACCGCTGAGGAGCGTGACGCCGGCGCTTTCCATGGCCACGTCGGTGCCAGTGCCCATGGCGATGCCGACATCGGCCGCCGCCAGGGCAGGAGCGTCGTTCACGCCATCGCCGGCCATGGCCACGATGCGCCCTTGCTGGCGCAGCCGCTCCACCAACGCGCTCTTGCGCTCGGGCAGCACGTCGGCCTCGATCTCGGTTATTCCGAGCGATTTTGCCACGGCTTCCGCCGTGATGCGGTTGTCGCCCGTCAGCATCACTACGCGGATATCGCGTTCCCGCAGCGCCGCGAGGGCTGCAGCGGTTGTCGGCCGGACCCGGTCGGCGATGGCGATCACGCCGGCGGCGGTACCATCGACCGCCACCAGAATGGCCGTCGCCCCCAACTGCCGGGCTTCGTTGGCGGTCTGGACCAATGCGCCCAAAATAACGCCTTCGCCTTCGAGATAGCCGGCACTGCCGATCAGCAGGCGCTTGCCGTCGACCAGGCCGGTCACGCCTTTGCCAGATGGAGAATCCACCTCTGTCGGGTCACTAAGCACCAATTTTTGTTCTGTCGCGGCCGTCACCACCGCCTTGGCCAGCGGATGCTCGCTGGCGCGCTCGAGGCTGGCGGCGAGACGGAGCAGTTCGTTCTTATCGAAACTGCCCATCGGCTGGACGGCCGTCACGGCGGGCTTGCCTTCGGTCAGCGTGCCGGTCTTGTCGACCACCAGCGTATCGACCTTTTCCAGCCGCTCGAGCGCCTCGGCGTTCTTGATGAGGAGGCCAAGGCCCGCCCCTTTGCCGACGCCCACCATGATCGACATGGGGGTGGCAAGGCCAAGCGCACATGGACAGGCGATGATCAGCACGGAAACCGCGGCGACCAGCCCATGGGCAAAGCGCAGTTCCGGACCGAAAAAGCCCCAGCCGATGAAGGCCAGCACAGCGATCCCGATGACCAGCGGCACGAACCAGCCGGAGACCTGGTCGGCCAGCCGCTGGATGGGGGCTCGCGACCGCTGCGCCGTCGCCACCATCTGCACGATCTGGGACAGCATGGTGTCGCGGCCGATTTTCCGGGCTTCCATTACCAGAGCACCGCTCTGGTTGATGGTGCCGGCAATGAGCCCGTCGCCCTGGGCTTTGGAGACCGGCATGGATTCGCCGGTGACCATGGACTCGTCGACCGAGCTGCGCCCTTCCAGCACCAGCCCGTCAACGGGGACTTTTTCACCCGGGCGGATGCGCAGGCGGTCGCCGACCGCCACCAGCTCGAGCCCGATTTCCTCGTCGGTGCTATCGGCACGGATACGTCGCGCCGTCTTAGGCGCCAGATCCAGTAGCGCCCGTATGGCGCCCGAGGTTTTGTCGCGGGCACGCAGCTCGAGCACCTGCCCCAAAAGGGCGAGAGCGGTGATGACGGCGGCCGCCTCGAAATACACCGGCACGGCGCCGCCCATGCTCCGCAGGCTCATGGGAAAAAGGTCCGGGACCAGCGTCGCCACAACGGAATAGAGCCAAGCAACGCCGACGCCCATGGCGATGAGAGTGAACATATTGAGGCTGCGGTTGCGCAGCGAGGCCCAGCCCCGCTCAAAAAACGGGTAGCCCGCCCACAGCACCACCGGGGTGGCGAGCACCAGCTGTATCCAGTTGAGCCACGCGCCGGAAATCCAGCGGTGCAGTTCCAGGAGGTCGGCGCCCATGCCGATGACAAACACCGGGATAGCCAGCGCCGTGGCGACCCAGAAGCGGCGGGTCATGTCGGCCAGCTCGTGGTTGGGCGTGGCTTCGGCAGTCGGCATGTCCGGCTCGAGCGCCATGCCACAGATGGGGCACGATCCCGGTCCCTCCTGGCGAATTTCGGGATGCATCGGGCAGGTGTAGATGGTGCCGGCCGGTGCGATGACCGGCGATTTTGGCGTGTGGCTGTGCCCATGGTGGTGCGCATGGTCGTGATGCGCATGCTGCGCCGGTACAGCCTCAGCCTTGCCCAGGTAGGCGGACGGATCAGCCATGAACTTGGTCAGGCAGCCGTTGCAGCAAAAGTAGTAGGTTTGACCCTCGTAAGTCGCTATGTGCTTCGCGCCATCCTTGGTCACGGTCATGCCGCAGACGGGATCAATGGCCTTGCCGACATCCGCGCCGCCATGGTGTCCGGCATGGCCTGCCATCGTGCTATCTGTGCTCATAGCTTGCGCCCTCTCGTTTCAGCTCTTATGTTACCTTGCACCTTCCCACCATGGGAAGGTCAACAGCTGTTTGAAAAAATTCGGGGCAATGATGCAGATCGGAGAAGCTGCCAAGGCGACCGGCGTTTCCGCCAAGATGATCCGCCACTATGAGGCCATCGGGCTGGTGCCGGCGGCGGGCCGCCGCGAGAGCAATTACCGCGACTATTCAGGCGACGACCTGCACCGCCTCGGTTTTATCCGCCGCGCCCGCGACCTCGGATTTTCGATGGACGAGATTCGCGATCTTCTGAAATTGTGGTCCGATACGGAGCGCTCCAGCGCCGAGGTGAAGGCGCTGGCCGAACGGCACGTCGCCGAACTCAACGCAAAAATCGTGATGCTGCAGGAAATGAGCAAGACATTGGGCGCGCTCGTCGACGCCTGCGAGGGCGACCACCGGCCGCACTGCCCGATACTGGACGATCTGGAGGGCGGACCGCACCGGCACGCCCACCAACTTTCCTGACAGCTCCTCCAGCTCGACTTCTGCCGGTCCTGCTGATGCCAGGCCTTGGGCTCTCTAGTGCGTATGTTCGCCAAGGCACTGGCTGTGATCCGCAAGCGCTTCGATAATCCGGCAATCGCAGACGCGACCATGGCCGCATTCTGCAATCATGCGCTGCAATTCCAACCGCATGGCCTGCAGGCTGCCGATACGCCGATCGACTTCGGCAAGGTGGTTGCGGGCGATGCTGTCCACCTGGTGGCAGGACGCCTGCGGCTCGGCCGACATAGCCAGCAGCGCGCGAATATCGTCGACTTCGAAGCCCAGTTCGCGCGAGTGCCGGATGAAATTGAGCCGGTCCACTTCGGCCTGGCCGTAGCGGCGCTGGCCGCCTTCGGTGCGCGGTGCCGACGGCAGCAGCCCGATCTGTTCGTAGTAGCGGATGGTAGGGACTTTGACCTGTGACCGGTTGGACAGATCCCCGATTGAAATGTTCATTTTGCGCTTGACCCTCTAGTGACTAGAGGTCCTAGCATGATGGCGGAGATGATGAAAGAGCTGCGCCATGACCGATGACCTCGCGACCAGAACGCGCTTCCACGTGGCCGGCATGGACTGCGCGTCCTGTGCCGCCAAGATTGCCAATGCGGTGAGCCGTGTGCCGGGCGTCACCGCGGTCGACGTATCGGTTTCGGCCGGCACCATGAACGTCAGTCATGACGGTCCGGCGCCGACACCGGGAATCGTCCACGCAGTCAAATGGCTGGGCTATGCCATCAAACCAGAGGACGAGGCGAGGGCCCAAAAGGCCCACGACCACGCCGGGCACAGCCATGTCGAGCTGGGCGCGGGGCCCTGGTGGCGCAGCCCTAAAGCCGTTCTCACGGCCGCCTGCGGCCTGGCACTGGCCCTTGCCTATCTGGTGAGCCTGCTGCTCCCGGATATCGGCCATTGGGCTTTCCTTGTGGGCATGCTGGTCGGGCTGGTGCCGATCGGGCGCCGCGCGATGGTCGCGGCTCTTTCCGGCACGCCGTTCACCATCGAAACCCTGATGACCATTGCGGCGGTTGGCGCGGTTTTTATCGGTGCTACGGAGGAAGCCGCGACCGTCGTATTCCTGTTTTTGGTCGGTGAACTGCTCGAGGGCGTCGCGGCGACGCGAGCCCGGGCCAGCATACAGGGCCTGACGGCCCTGGTGCCGAAAACGGCCCAGCTCGAGCAGAACGGCAGTATCGCGGAAGTGGCCGCCGATAGCCTGGCCGTGGGGGCCATGATCCTCGTTCGCCCCGGAGACCGGATTCCGGCCGATGGCGAGATTGTCAAAGGGCAAAGCGCGATCGACGAGGCGCCCGTCACCGGGGAAAGCACGCCCAAGCGCAAGGGTCCGGGGGAAGCGGTCTTTGCCGGTACCATCAATGCCGACGCCGTGCTGCGTATCCGGGTGACGGCCGCCGCCAGCGACAACACTGTTGCCCGGGTCGTGAAGCTGGTGGAAGAAGCGCAGGAGAGCAAGGCGCCAACCGAACGTTTCATCGATCAGTTCTCGCGCTACTATACCCCGGCAGTGCTGGGTGCTGGCGCGCTGGTCGCCGTCGTGCCGCCGCTCCTGTTGGCCGGGGTCTGGTCGGAATGGATCTACAAGGGCCTTGCCGTGCTGCTGATCGGCTGCCCGTGCGCTCTGGTGATTTCCACGCCTGCCGCGATTGCGGCAGGCCTCTCGGCCGGCGCCCGCAGGGGCCTGCTGCTCAAGGGCGGCGCCGTGCTCGAGGGCCTGCGCAAGATCACCACTGTTGCACTGGACAAGACCGGCACCCTCACCCAAGGCAAGCCGGTCGTCACCGACATCGTGACGTTTGACCGGAGCGAAGGGGACGTACTCTCGCTCGCTGCTGCCCTCGAAACCGGATCGAGCCATCCGCTGGCAGTCGCCATCCTGGCTCGCGCCAAGGCCGACGGGGCGCCCGTGCCGCCCGCCGGAGACGCCAAGGCGGTGCCCGGCAAGGGCGTCTCCGGCAGGGTCGGCGGCAAGACCCTGTTCCTCGCTTCCGCGCAGGCGGCCCATGAACAGGTGGCCCTGTCGCCTGAACAAACGGCGCGCATCGCCGCCTTCAACGACGAAGGCAAAACGGTCTCGGTTCTCCTCGTGGGCGATAAGGTCGCCGGACTTCTGGCCATCCGCGACGAGCCGCGCGCCGATGCGGCGGCGGGCCTCGCTGCCCTGAAAGAGGCCGGCATTACTACCGTCATGCTGACGGGCGACAGCGAGCGCGTGGCGGCGGCGATCGGCAAGAGCCTGGGCATCGCCGTGCGCGCCGAACTCCTGCCGCAAGACAAGCAGCGCATCGTCCGCGAGCTGCAGGATCGGGGTCGCGTGGTGGCCAAGGTCGGCGACGGCATCAACGATGCGCCCGCGCTTGCCGCCGCCGATATCGGCATTGCCATGGGCGGCGGCACCGACGTCGCCCTCGAGACGGCCGACGCCGCGATCCTGCATGGTCGCGTCATTGACATTGCCAACATGATCGGCCTGTCCAAAAGCGTCATGAGCAACATCATGCAGAACATCACGCTCGCCTTGGGCCTCAAGGCGGTGTTCCTCGTGACGACGGTGCTCGGCATCACCGGGCTATGGCCGGCCATCTTGGCCGACACTGGCGCCACGGTCCTGGTGACGCTGAACGCATTGCGTCTGTTGGGTTGGCAGGGCAAGAAAGCTTCCTAGGCCGGGCAGCGGCCTGCTGTTGACGAACGATGGCTGACGCTGCAGTGCGATGCGCAGCCTCATCATCGCGCGCAACGAGCCGTCTGCCGCCCTAGGGCTATGACGGCACGATCGTCCCGGATATCGAGCCCAAGGCGGGGGGCAGACCACGTCGATCGGTGCAGTCATGCTGACGCACTCCTCTAGAATGGCAGGGTGCTCGCAGCGAGCGTGGCGCCATGGGTCTGTTTCCAATCACCGTCGTGGATGGCAAGTCGCGCGCTTGCCGGCTGCGGGAAGCAATGATCGCGGTCAAATTTGTCCAGGTCCCAACCCGGATAAAGCGGTGTCCGGCTGAAGTTCCAGAAGGCCTTGAGCCTGTTTGATAGTGTCGGTAGTGCAAAGGGCATCTTGGCATAGCGCGCCGCCGTCACGGCGAAATCTTCGGCGGCAATGCCGGTGAGGTCTTTGAGTTCGACGCTTCCGACATCGTCGCTACCCCGCCGTCTGCCGACAGCCGCGTCGTCAGCGGTTGTAACGCGGCTCGCGAAGCGCCTTTCGTGCGTTACAATGGGTAGCAAAGTTGGTACGGCTTGCCCCACTGTTCACGCGATCATGCAAGGCTGACAGATGTTGCTGATGATATTTCTCGTGCTGCTGCTGCTTTTGGTCCAGGTGTTTCTGCCGGGACATTTCCTGACCGATCAGGTCGGAACGCAAATGCAGATCGGCCCGCGCGACGATCTGCCCGAGCCGACGCGAGCTCTGGCGCGGTCACGCCGGGCGCTTGCCAACCTGCAGGAAACACTGCCGGTATTCCTGACGCTGGGGGTGCTGTCGATCGTCCTGGGAGAGCAGGGCTGGTTGTCACTGCTGGGGGCAGGGCTCTATCTAGTCGGGCGATGCGGGCATGTGGTGTGCTACATGCGCGGGCTCAGCCCATGGCGGTCGATGTTTTTTCTGGTCGGCCTGATCGGCACGATCGTCATGGCCATTCCCCTGGTGCCCCATATCTGGAGCTAGGGCGCTGCGGGCTCTTGCGCGATGAGGGCTTTGCCAGTAGACACTGCCTCGCCTGAAGGGGTGTAGCTCAGTTGGTAGAGCATCGGTCTCCAAAACCGAGGGTCGTGGGTTCGAGTCCCCCCGCCCCTGCCAGGCCTTTAAATCCGTTTATCGCGCCCGGTCCTGGGCGCCCGCTCGGCACTCCAGCCGTTCAGCGCTCCCAGGAAGGTCGCTGGCCGATCCGGGGCAGGTTGTCGAAGCGGCGCTCGATTTGCAGCTGGTTCAACGTCGTCTGCGTGTTGTCGATCTGGAGCTGCTGGTTACGATCGAGCGTATTGCTCTGTATTTGCTGCTGCAGACACAGCGCGCGCTGCTGCGTGTTGGTCACATTGGCGCTGTCGGGGCCGTCGGGCAAGGACGGGCAATCGGCCATCGCCGGGCTGGCGGCCAGACACAGGACGATCAAGGCAGCGGCGGCGCTTTGAAACTGGGTGATGGTTTTCATCACTCTATAATGGTGTCGCCATGGCCTTGGTGCAAGTCACAGATCGCGGCGCACCAGTCAAAAACAGCGCCCGCTCGATCAGTTGGCCGCTGCGTTACTCTGCGGCGATGCTGGGGCGCACCGGGTTGGCTGGACGGTCGTGACGCTGCTTGAGCTTGTTGAGCTGGCGGGCCGCATGGGCCAGCAGGGCACTTCTGATTTCGGGAGTGGACAGGGCGCTGGTTTCGGCACGCACCTTCAAGTCGAGCGAGTAGTCGGTTTCGGTGCCCATGAACCGCTCATGGATCTTGACGCGGACGACGCCCGTCGTACGACCAGCAATGGTGCGGTGCGGCCCAAAATACAGCACTTCGCAGGATTTGACCTCGAACGACATCGCAGATGCCCCCATGCCGCCACAATGGACTGCAATTGGATCAAATGCCATTGCGCCGAGCCATGCAAGACTATTCCGCCGGGTTATGCAGTTGTGATTAATGCGGACCCAAATGCGCTTCGGCGAAGCCACTTTAAATTCTTGACTTGTGGTGTTGCAAATGGCGCGCGAATTGCATAGATAGGCGGTTCAAAGCCGTGCGGGTAAACTGCGCGGCCTTTGGCTTTGCTCCGAATTTTGCATGAGTTGAACAGCGTATGGCCCGGACGAACCCGATCACTTTCTTGCAGCAGGTGCGTACGGAAGTCTCCAAAGTCAGCTGGCCCAGCCGCAACGAGGTGTTGATCTCGACGGTCATGGTGCTGGTGCTGGTCATTGCGGCCAGCCTGTTTTTCCTTGCTGCCGACCAGATCATTTCATACCTGGTCACGTTGATGCTTTCGATCCGCGCTTGAGCGGGTCCCGGTTATTAGATTAGGAGCGGCGACGCGGCATGGCCAAGCGCTGGTATATCGTTCAGGCTTATAGCAATTTCGAGCGCAAGGTGGCGGAAGCCATCCGCGAGAAGGTCGCTCAGACCAAGCTCGAGCACCTGTTCGAAGATGTGATCGTGCCGACCGAAAAGGTCGTCGAGGTTCGTCGTGGCCGCAAAGTCGATACCGAGCGCAAGTTTTTTCCCGGCTATGTGCTGGTGAAGATGGACATGACCGACCAGGCGTTCCACCTGATCAAGAATACGCCGAAGGTCACCGGCTTCCTTGGGTCGGACAACAAGCCGATGCCGATTTCGGAAAAGGAAGCCATGGCGATCCTGCAGCAGGTGCAGGAAGGGGTCGAGCATCCCAAGCCTTCGATCTCGTTCGAGGTAGGTGAAAGCGTCCGGGTCTCGGATGGCCCGTTCGCCAGCTTCAACGGCATCGTCGAGGAAGTCGACGAGGAGCGGGCGCGGCTCAAAGTCGAGGTTTCAATTTTCGGGCGTCCCACTCCAGTGGAGCTCGAGTACGGTCAGGTCGAAAAGGTCTGACCAGCACTTCCGGCGCAGGCCGGAGCGGCGGGACCCTGGTTCCGTTAAATCTGTGGGAGAAGGCGGTGGCTGCCAAGCGACCGGCAAACCTTCGGACCACAGCGTCAAACGGTTCGCTGACAGCGGACAGAACTTGAACAAGGACGATCATGGCAAAGAAAATCGTTGGCTACGTCAAGCTGCAAGTGGCTGCGGGTTCCGCAACCCCATCCCCGCCGATCGGGCCCGCGCTCGGCCAGCGCGGTCTCAACATCATGGAATTCTGCAAGGCGTTCAATGCCGCGACGCAGGAAATGGAAAAGGGTTCGCCCATTCCAGTCGTGATCACCGCCTATGCCGACAAGAGCTTCACCTTCGAAATGAAGCAACCGCCGGTCAGCTACTTCATCAAGAAGGCCGTCAACCTGAAGTCGGGCAGCAAGCTGCCGGGCAAGGAATCCGCCGGCACGATCACGACGGCTCAGCTGCGTGATATCGCCACCAAGAAGATGAAGGATCTCAACGCCGACAATCTCGATGCCGCGGTATCGATGATTGCAGGCTCTGCCCGTTCCATGGGCATTCAGGTCGAGGGCTGATAGATGGCAAAAGCTGGCAAGAATATCGTCAAGGCCCGCGAGGGGATTGACCGCAACAAGCTGTACAAGCTTGATGAAGCGCTCAAGATGGTCAAGGCCCGTGCAACGGCCAAGTTCGATGAGACCATCGAAGTGGCCATCAACCTGGGTGTTGATCCGCGTCACGCCGACCAGATGGTCCGTGGCGTGGTGAACCTGCCCAACGGCACGGGCAAGACAGTGCGCGTGGCCGTGTTCGCCAAGGATGCCAAGGCCGAGGAAGCACGCAAGGCGGGTGCCGATATCGTTGGCGCCGAGGACCTGATGGAACAGATCCAGGCGGGCAAGATCGATTTCGATCGTTGCATCGCCACGCCCGACATGATGCCGCTGGTCGGCCGTCTCGGCAAGATCCTGGGCCCGCGTAACCTGATGCCGAACCCCAAGGTGGGCACCGTGACCCCCGATGTCGCCGGGGCCGTGAAGGCTGCCAAGGGCGGTGCCGTGGAATACCGCGTCGAGAAGGCGGGCATCCTGCATGCCGGCGTCGGTAAGGTGTCGTTTTCGGACGAAGCGCTGCTCGCCAACATCAAGGCGTTTACCGATGCCGTCCTGCGCTCCAAGCCGGCGGGTGCCAAGGGCACTTACGTCAAGCGCGTTGCGCTCAGCTCGACCATGGGTCCGGGCGTGCATATCGAGCCGGCTTCGGCTCTGTAGAGAATTCGGGGGATTTGTCCCTCGAAACGTTAGCGATCTGCTAGCAGATTGCTGACGTAAAGTCCTGTCCGAGACTGCCGGTGCTGAACGTTTCGGTTCAGCTTAATGCCCGCAAGGCGCCAGCATAGATGGGGTGGAAACCGAATTTTCTGGCGTGCCAGACAAGGCGGTTCGAACCAGGCCAGTTGCCCCGCGGGGCAGCGGTTGACAGGCATGTAACCGTTGCTCCTCCAGCGTTTGGAGGGCAGCAATTGGCAACGGTCCGGCTGACGATCGCCGGACCTAATGTGGAGACTAGCAGTGGAAAGAGCGGAAAAGCGTGAGCTTGTCGCATCGCTCCAGTCAGCCCTCGCGGGCGCTGGGTCGATCGTCCTCGCGCAGAATGCCGGTCTGACCGTGTCCAATCTTGAATCGCTTCGCCGCGAGATCAAGAAGGCCGGCGGACAGGTAAAAATCGCTAAAAACCGTCTTGCCAAGCTTGCTCTTAAAGACACCGACAATGCGGACATGTCGGCCCTTCTGACCGGGCCGATCGTCATCGCTTATGCGGCCGATCCCATGACTGCGCCCAAGATTGCGGCAAAGTTTGCTGAAAAGAACGCGAAATACGTCGTTCTTGGTGGCGCTATGGGAAAAACCGCGCTTGACGCCAATAACGTCAAGGCGCTGGCGACCATGCCTTCGCTCGATGAACTGCGTGCAACGCTCGCCGGGATGCTCAAGCAGCCCGCAACGCGTATCGCGTCCGTCATCGTGGCGCCGGCAGGCAATATCGCCCGCGTGTTGGCCGCTCATGCGGAAAAGAGCACTGAAAGCGAAGCGGCGTAACCCCATCGGCCCATCCTGGGCCATCCATGGTTCGAACCAAACAAACCTAAAGAGAGATTTATCAAATGGCTGATCTCGCCAAAATCGTCGATGACCTGTCTGCCCTGACCGTCCTGGAAGCTTCCGAGCTGTCCAAGATGCTGGAAGAAAAGTGGGGCGTTTCCGCCGCCGCTCCTGCTGCCGCTGCCGGCCCTGCCGCTGCCGCTGCCGCTCCTGCCGAAGAAAAGACTGAATTCGATGTCATCCTTGTCTCGTTCGGCGAGAACAAGATCAACGTCATCAAGGAAGTCCGTGCGATTACCGGTCTGGGTCTTGGCGAAGCCAAGGCACTGGTCGAGTCCGCTCCCAAGGCCATCAAGGAAGGTGCCAACAAGGCCGAATCCGCTGATATCAAGGCAAAGCTCGAAGCTGCCGGCGCCAAGGTCGAACTCAAGTAAGTTGGCTCCCAAGCCTTTTGCGGGGTGGCACCGAGGTGCCGCTCCGCTGTCCCCGTCGCGTTGATGGCGGGGCGCCAGGCCTCAGGCCCAGGGCGCAAGTTGCGGAATTGCTTAAGCTAATTCATATCCCGCTCTGGGCACATATCCCGATACCCGCCGGCTGATTGTCGGGTCTTTGGATATTTGCCTCCGAGACCATCGCAAAGAAACAGGAGCTTTCATGGCTACCACTTTCAACGGCCGCCGCAAGGTACGCAAGTCCTTCGGGTCCATTCGCGAAGTCACGGAGATGCCCAATCTGATCGAAGTCCAGAAGGCTTCCTATGATCAGTTTCTGCTTGTCGACGAGCCCAAGGGCGGTCGCGGCGACGAAGGGCTTCAATCGGTCTTCAAATCCGTCTTTCCGATCACCGATTTTTCAAACACGGCCTCTCTCGAATTCGTGAAGTACGAGTTCGAAGCGCCCAAGTACGACATCGATGAGTGCCGTGCGCGCGACATCACGTTCGCTGCCCCGCTCAAGGTGACGCTGCGCCTCATCGTGTTTGAAGTGGACGAGGAAACCGGCGCCCGCTCGGTCAAGGATATCAAGGAGCAGGACGTCTATATGGGCGACATGCCCTTTATGACCTCGAACGGCACTTTTATCGTCAACGGTACCGAGCGCGTGATTGTTTCGCAGATGCACCGCTCGCCGGGCGTGTTCTTCGATCACGACAAGGGCAAGACCCATTCCTCGGGCAAGCTGCTATTCGCGGGCCGGATCATTCCCTATCGCGGCTCCTGGCTCGATATTGAATTCGACGCCAAGGATATTGTGTTTGCGCGCATCGACCGTCGGCGCAAGATTCCGGTGACCTCGCTGCTCAAGGCGCTTGGCATGGATGCCGAGGAAATCCTCAGCACCTATTACAATACGCTGCAGTACGAAAAGACCGAAAAAGGCTGGCGCGTTCCTTATGACGCCGAGAAGTGGAAGGGCGCCAAGCCAAGCCACGACCTGATCGACGCCAAGACCGGCGACGTCGTGCACGAAGGCGGCAAGAAGCTGTCCGCTCGCCAGGCCAAGAAGCTCGGTGAAAACGGCCTGACGCATCTGTTGGCGGTTAACGAAGACCTGTACGGCATGTATGTCGCCGAAGACTTGATCAACATGCAGACCGGCGAAGTCTATGTGGAAGCCGGTGACGAAATCGACGAGAAGGTGCTGGCCAAGCTCCTTGACCTTGGTTTCGATGCGTTGCCGATCCTCGATATCGACCACGTCACCATCGGCGCTTATCTGCGCAATACTCTGGCCGTGGACAAGAACGAAAGCCGCGAAGACGCGTTGTTCGATATCTACCGCGTCATGCGCCCCGGCGAGCCGCCGACCGTCGATACGGCCGAAGCCATGTTCAAGTCGCTGTTTTTCGACAGCGAGCGCTATGACCTGTCAGCCGTTGGCCGTGTCAAGATGAACATGCGTCTCGATCTGACCGCCGAAGACACCGTGCGCGTGCTGCGCAAGGAAGACATCGTGGAAGTGGTGCGGACCCTGGTGGACCTGCGCGACGGTCGTGGCGAAATCGACGATATCGACAATCTGGGCAACCGTCGCGTTCGTTCCGTTGGCGAACTCATGGAAAACTCCTATCGCCTCGGCCTGCTGCGCATGGAACGGGCGATCAAGGAGCGCATGAGCTCGGTCGAGATCGACACGGTGATGCCGCAGGATTTGATCAACGCCAAGCCGGCTGCGGCCGCGGTGCGCGAGTTCTTCGGCTCGAGCCAGCTGTCGCAGTTCATGGACCAGACCAACCCGCTATCGGAAATCACCCACAAGCGTCGCCTGTCAGCGCTGGGGCCAGGCGGTTTGACCCGCGAGCGGGCAGGGTTCGAAGTGCGCGACGTGCACCCGACCCATTACGGCCGGATCTGCCCGATCGAAACGCCGGAAGGCCCGAATATCGGGCTCATCAACTCGCTGTCGACCTTCGCTCGCGTCAACAAGTACGGCTTTATCGAAACGCCATACCGCAAGATCGTCGATGGCATCATCACTGACGATGTCGTCTATCTGTCGGCGATGGAAGAGGCCAAGCACTACGTTGCCCAGGCGAACGTGACGATCAATGCCAAGGGCGAGCTCAATGACGAGCTGGTCGTAGCCCGCCACGCGGGTGACAACGGCCTGACTCCCAAGGAAAACGTCGATCTGATGGACGTTTCGCCCAAGCAAATGGTGTCGGTTGCCGCCTCGTTGATCCCGTTCCTCGAGAACGACGACGCCAACCGTGCGCTGATGGGTTCGAACATGCAGCGGCAGGCTGTGCCACTGCTGCGGGCTCACGCTCCGTTTGTGGGCACGGGCATGGAAGCTGTCGTGGCCCGTGACTCGGGGGCGGCGATCGTCTCCAAGCGCAAGGGCATTGTCGACCAAGTCGATGCGACGCGCATCGTTATCCGCGCGACCGAAGAAACCGATGCCAGCAAGTCCGGCGTCGATATCTACAACCTGATGAAGTTCCAGCGCTCGAACCAGTCGACCTGCATCAACCAGCGTCCGCTGGTCGTCGTTGGCGATCACATCAACGCCGGCGACATCATCGCCGACGGTCCGTCGACGGACCTGGGCGACCTTGCCCTGGGCCGCAACGTGCTCGTCGCCTTCATGCCGTGGAATGGCTACAACTTCGAAGATTCGATCCTGCTGTCCGAACGGATTGCCATGAACGACGTCTTCACCTCGATCCACATCGAGGAATATGAAGTGATGGCGCGTGACACCAAGCTGGGGCCGGAGGAAATTACGCGCGACATTCCGAACGTTTCGGAAGAAGCGCTGAAGAACCTCGACGAAGCCGGTATCGTGCATATCGGTGCGGAAGTGGCTCCCGGCGACATCCTTGTCGGCAAGATCACCCCCAAGGGTGAATCGCCGATGACGCCGGAAGAAAAGCTTCTCCGCGCCATCTTTGGCGAAAAAGCATCGGACGTTCGCGATACCTCCCTGCGCGTACCGCCGGGCGATGCTGGTACCGTCGTTGAAGTGCGCGTGTTCAATCGCCACGGCATCGACAAAGACGAGCGCGCCATGGCTATCGAGCGCGAGGAAATCGAGCGTCTCGCCAAGGACCGTGACGACGAACAGTCGATCCTTGACCGCAACGTTTATGCGCGTCTCAAGGAGATGCTGTTCGGCAAGGCTGCCAATGCGGGTCCGAAAGGCTATGTCGTCGGCACCAAGCTGAATGACCAGATGTTCGAGGCCCAGCCCCGCTCCAAGTGGTGGCAGTTTGCGGTCGAGGACGACAAGGTCATGACAGAGATGGAGGCGCTTCATGCCCAGTATGAAGAGAGCCGTCGTCTTTTAGAGCAGCGTTTCATCGACAAGGTGGACAAGCTGCAGCGCGGTGATGAACTTCCGCCCGGCGTGATGAAGATGGTCAAGGTCTTCATCGCGACCAAGCGCAAGATCCAGCCGGGCGACAAGATGGCCGGCCGCCATGGCAACAAGGGCGTGGTTTCGCGTATCGTGCCGATCGAAGACATGCCGTACCTCGAAGACGGTACGCATGTGGACATCGTGCTCAATCCGCTGGGCGTGCCCTCGCGCATGAACGTTGGCCAGATCCTCGAAACCCATCTGGGTTGGGCTTGTGCCGGCATGGGCAAGAAGATCGACGAGATGGTGCGCATCTATCATCAGAAGGGCGACCTCAAGCCGCTCCGCGCGGAAGTTGGCGCGCTGTTCGAAGGTGACACGTCGATCACCGATCTTGACGACGACGGCCTGATCCGTCTTGGCGAGCATCTGTCCAAGGGTGTTTCGATCGCCACGCCGGTGTTCGACGGCGCCAAGGAAGCCGATATTGTTGCCATGCTGGAAAAGGCAGGGCTTAAGGGCTCGGGCCAATCCACCGTCTATGACGGGCGCACGGGTGAGCAGTTCGATCGTCAGGTGACGGTTGGGTATATTTATATGCTCAAGCTGGACCATCTGGTGGACAACAAGATCCACGCGCGTTCGATCGGTCCGTACTCGCTCGTCACCCAGCAGCCGCTGGGCGGCAAGGCACAGTTCGGCGGGCAGCGTTTTGGCGAGATGGAGGTGTGGGCGCTCGAAGCCTATGGCGCCGCTTATACCTTGCAGGAAATGCTGACGATCAAGTCGGACGACGTCGCAGGCCGGACCAAGGTCTACGAATCCATCGTGCGCGGCGACGACACGTTCGAGCCTGGCATCCCGGAGAGCTTCAACGTTCTGGTCAAGGAAATCCGTTCCCTGGGTCTCAATGTCGAACTCGACATGCGCGATGTCGATGTCCCGGACCGTGCGGAGCTCGCACCTCCTCAGGAAGCGGCGGAGTAATCCGGCACTTCCCCATCCCATTCATTTTCCATCCGGCCCAGTAGGGCTGGATGGATAGAGGAGAGTTTTTGATGAACCATCATTCCCACGTCATGGACCCGTTCAACCCGGCAGTGCCGGTGCAAACGTTCGACCAGATGAAAATCTCGATCGCCAGCCCGGAGAAAATCCTCTCCTGGTCGTTCGGCGAGATCAAGAAGCCCGAAACCATCAACTATCGTACGTTCAAGCCAGAACGCGATGGTCTGTTCTGTGCGCGCATCTTTGGGCCCGTGAAGGACTATGAGTGCTTGTGCGGAAAGTACAAGCGCATGAAGTTCAAGGGCGTTATCTGCGAGAAGTGCGGCGTGGAAGTTACCTTGTCTCGCGTTCGCCGCGAGCGCATGGGCCATATCGAGTTGGCCGCGCCAGTCGCTCACATCTGGTTCCTGAAGTCCCTGCCGTCGCGCATTGCGCTGCTGCTCGATATGACGCTCAAGGATATCGAGCGTATCTTGTATTTCGAAAACTACGTCGTGCTCGATGCCGGCCTGACCCCGTTCAGCCTGCATGAACTGCTTTCCGAAGAGCAGTTCCTCGACGCCCAGGACGAATACGGTGCCGACAGCTTTACCGCCAAGATCGGGGCCGAGGCTATTCGCGATATTCTGCTTGCGCTCGATCTCGAAAAGATCGCGGCCGACCTGCGTGTGGAAATTGCCGAGTCGACCACGGAACTTAAGCCCAAAAAGCTCGCAAAACGGTTGAAGATCGTCGAGCAGTTCATCGTTTCGGGCAACAAGCCCGAATGGATGATCATGACCATCATCCCGGTCATTCCGCCAGAGCTGCGCCCGCTGGTGCCGCTGGATGGTGGCCGCTTTGCCACGTCCGACCTGAACGATCTCTATCGCCGCGTCATCAACCGCAACAACCGGTTGAAGCGCCTGATCGAACTGCGGGCTCCCGACATCATCATCCGCAACGAAAAGCGCATGCTGCAGGAAGCTGTCGATGCGCTGTTCGACAATGGCCGTCGTGGCCGCACCATCACTGGCGCCAACAAGCGTCCGTTGAAGTCGCTGTCCGATATGCTCAAGGGCAAGCAGGGCCGGTTCCGCCAGAACCTGCTTGGCAAGCGCGTTGACTATTCGGGCCGCTCGGTCATCACCGTGGGTCCGAACCTCAAGCTGCACCAGTGCGGCCTGCCCAAGAAGATGGCGCTCGAACTGTTCAAGCCGTTCATTTATTCGCGCCTTGAAGCCAAGGGCTTCAGCTCGACGGTGAAGCAGGCCAAGAAGCTGGTCGAGAAGGAAAAGCCCGAGGTTTGGGATATCCTTGACGAAGTGATCCGCGAGCACCCGGTTCTGCTGAACCGTGCGCCGACGCTGCATCGTCTTGGCATCCAGGCGTTCGAGCCGATGCTGATCGAAGGCAAGGCGATCCAGCTGCATCCGCTCGTCTGCTCGGCGTTCAACGCCGACTTCGACGGTGACCAGATGGCGGTGCACGTTCCGCTGTCGCTTGAGGCGCAGCTGGAAGCGCGCGTCTTGATGATGTCGACCAACAACATTCTGCATCCTGCCAACGGCCAGCCGATCATCGTGCCGAGCCAGGACATCGTGCTGGGACTGTATCACCTCAGCCTGATGAACGAAGGCGAGCCGGGGCAGGGCATGAGCTTCTCGTCCATGGGCGAGCTGGAACATGCGCTCTACAATGGTGTCGTCACCATGCACACCAAGATCAAGGGCCGGGTGCAGACGTTCGACGAGAGCGGCAAGCCCAAGACCGAGATCGTGGAAACCACTCCCGGCCGGATGATCATCGGGCAAATCCTGCCCAAGCATCCGTCAGTGCCATACGCCACGGCCAACCAGCTGATGACCAAGAAGATGATCTCCAAAATGATCGACACGGTTTACCGTGGCTGCGGTCAGAAAGAGACCGTGATTTTCTGCGACCGCGTCATGCAACTGGGCTTTACCCATGCGTGCAAGGCCGGCATCTCGTTTGGCAAGGACGACATGGTCATTCCTCCGACCAAATATGCGATCGTGGAAGCAGCGCGCAAGCAGGTCGAGGAATTCGAGCAGCAGTACAATGACGGCCTGATCACCCAGGGCGAAAAGTACAACAAGGTCGTGGATGCGTGGGCCAAGTGTGGCGACAAGGTTGCCGAGGACATGATGAAGGGCATCGCTGCCGTTCAGATTGATAAGGAAACCAAGCGCCAGAAGCCGATCAACTCGGTCTATATGATGAGCCATTCGGGTGCCCGTGGTTCACCGGCACAGATGAAGCAGCTTTCGGGCATGCGCGGCCTGATGGCCCGTCCGGACGGCTCGATCATCGAGACCCCGATCACGGCAAACTTCAAGGAAGGCCTCAACGTTCTGGAGTATTTCAACTCCACCCACGGTGCTCGCAAGGGCCTGGCGGATACGGCGTTGAAGACTGCGAACTCGGGCTATCTGACGCGTCGTCTCGTCGACGTGGCGCAGGACGCGATCATCGTGGCCACTGATTGTGGCACCGAACGCGGCCTGACCATGGAGCCGATCGTGGACGCCGGCCAGATCGTTGCTTCGATCGGCCAACGCGTTCTCGGCCGTACGGCGGCGGACGATATCAACCATCCGCTGACCGGCGATCTCATCGCCGCCCGGGGCACGTTGCTGGAAGAAAAGCATGTCGACATCATCGAGGACGCCCGGATCCAGTCGATCCGCATCCGGTCGCCCTTGACTTGCGACATGCGCCAGGGCACCTGCGCGGCCTGCTACGGCCGTGACCTGGCTCGCGGTACTCCCGTGAACATGGGTGAAGCTGTGGGCGTCATCGCGGCACAATCGATCGGTGAACCCGGCACGCAGCTCACCATGCGAACGTTCCACATCGGTGGCACGGCACAGGTGGTTGACTCGTCGTTCCTGGAGTCAGGTGCGGAAGGCACTATCGCCATCCGTAATCCGAACCTGGCCAAGGTCGAAGGCAATAAGCTCGTCGTCATGGCGCGAAACGTGTCGTTGGCTATCCTGGATGCGGACGGCAAGGAGCGTACCACCCATAAGGTGACGTACGGCTCCAAGCTTCTGGTTAAGGAAGGTGACACGGTCCGCCGTGGCCAGCGCCTGGCTGAATGGGACCCCTACACCCGTCCGATCCTGGCCGAGGTCGATGGCGAAGTGCTGTTCGAAGATCTGGTCGATGGCACCTCGGTCGCGGAAAATACCGACGAAGCAACGGGCTTTACCAAGCGCGTTGTGATCGATTGGCGGACTAACCAGCGTGGTGACGGCCTCAAGCCGGCATTGGCGATTGCCCGCAGCGGTGCGGTAGTCAAGGTCGACCGTGGCGGCGAAGCGCGTTATCTGCTGAGTGTGGATGCGGTGCTGAACGTGGAACCGGGCCAGAAGGTCTCGCCCGGCGACGTGCTGGCGCGTATTCCGCTGGAAAGCGCCAAGACCAAGGACATCACCGGCGGTCTGCCGCGGGTGGCCGAATTGTTCGAGGCACGTCGTCCCAAGGATCACGCGATCATCGCCGAGATCGATGGCATCATTGGTTTTGGCCGCGATTACAAGAACAAGCGTCGCGTCATCATCAAGCCGCATGAAGAAGGCGCCGATGCTGTCGAGTATCTGATCCCGAAGGGCAAGCCGTTCCATCTGCAGGAGGGCGACACCATCGAGAAGGGCGAATACATCCTCGACGGCAATCCGGCTCCGCATGACATTCTGGCAATCAAGGGCGTGGAAGAGCTTGCTCGTTACCTCGTCAATGAAATCCAGGAGGTCTATCGTCTGCAGGGTGTGCTAATCAACGACAAGCATATCGAGGTGATCGTCCGCCAGATGCTGCAAAAGGTCGAGATCGTGGATCCCGGTGAAACTGGCCTGCTCAAAGATGAGCAGCTCGACAAGCTGGACTTTGATGAGCTCAACGACCAGTTGATCGCCGATGGCAAGAAGCCGGCAACGGCCAATCCGGTGCTGCTCGGCATCACCAAGGCGTCGCTGCAGACCCGCTCGTTCGTGTCGGCCGCCTCGTTCCAGGAAACCACTCGCGTCCTTACGGAAGCAGCGGTTTCCGGCAAGGCCGACCTGCTCGAAGGCCTCAAGGAAAACGTCATCGTGGGTCGCCTGATCCCCGCCGGCACCGGCGCGGGTATCACGTCGGCAAAGCTGATCGCGTCCAAGCGCGATGAGTTGATCCTTGACGAACGTCGCCGCCAGGCTTCGACCGCCGCGATTCCCTCGCCACGGGTGTTTGACAAACCGATCGACACCGCCGCCGAGTAAACATCGCAACAAGCCAAGCATAGGGAAGGGGGCCGCGAGGCCCCCTTTTTTCCGCAATGCTCGATTTCAAACTGACGCAAAATCGTAATCGATATGAAGTCGGCTTGTATGCGGATCGACATAATCGAGCGCTAGGCATCTGCCATCTGCCATAATGGAGAACCAGATGTTGCGCTGTTTTTTTGCTTTGGGCGTAAGCCTTTTTGCCTTGACGACTGCGGTATACGCGGCCGGGCCGGTCAAGTTCGATGCCATATTGAAGGCTCATGCGGAACTGCCCGCCCAGTCGTTTACGCCGCCTCCCGCGGACGCACCGGCCTATTTCAACCTGTCGGGTCGTTATACCAACGGCGCGCGGACCGATGCGCTCTATTCGATTTTTGACGAGAAGACCGGGCTGTCGCGTCCCTATGCCGGGCAGGCACTGCAGGGCTTTTCCGGCATCAGGTCACTGGGCGACGACCGTTTCCTGGTGTTGACCGACAATGGCTTTGGCTCCAAGGCAACATCCACTGACTCGCTGCTGATGTTCCATCATCTCAAGCTCGATTGGGAAACTGGCCAGGTCGCGGTCGAGAAGACCAATTTCCTGTCCGATCCCGATAAGCTCGTGCCCTTCCGGATCGTCAATGAAACCACCGACACGCGCTACCTCACCGGATCGGATTTCGATGTCGAGTCGATTCAGCCTGTCGGCGACACGTTCTGGTTCGGCGATGAGTTCGGACCGTGGCTGATCCAGACGGATGTCGAAGGCGTCGTGCTCAAGGTGGTCGCGACCAGCGTGGCCGGCGTCGACTACAAGTCACCCGACAACCAGACGATCGTCACGCCAAATCCCGGCACCGAACTGGCGGGCGTCACGACCCAGCGCTCGGGCGGTTTCGAAGGCATGGCGCAGTCAGCGGACGGCAAGATCCTTTATCCGCTGGTGGAGAAGACCTTTTACGATGAGACCAGCAAGGCGCTGGAACTGGTGGACGGCAAGCCGGCAATCCGCATGCTGGAATATCACATCGATGCCGGCAGTTGGGCGGACACCGTGCGGTACTATCCGCTGGAGGACGCGGCCAATTCGATCGGCGATTTCAACATGATCGACGATCATCGCGCGCTGATCATCGAACGCGACCAGAACGCCGGTGGCGCCTGGGCACCCAAGCCTGCGATGCTGAAGCGCATCTATCTGGTCGATCTCGACAAGGCCGATGCGAACGGCGTGCTGCAAAAGATCGGCTATATTGATCTTCTGGACATCAAGGACCCTGACGGGATCGCGCCGCGTGGCACTGAAGATGGCGTGTTCACGTTCCCGTTCGAGACTATCGAAGATGTCGACCTGATCGATGCAACCACCATCATCGTCGCCAACGACAACAACTTTCCCTATTCGATTGGCCGCGAACAAGGCCGGGCCGACGACAATGAGTTCATCCTGCTCGACGTCGCCGACCTGCTCAAAGCCGAATAGAGCGTACGAGCACGGGGGGGATAGGGCCTTCCCCGTGTCACAGAGCTGCAACGGTGCCGTCATGGCCGGTTCATTGGCTGCTCATAGCTTTTGCCGTCAACAAAGGAGCGCATGATGATCAAGGCAAAACTCGGCCTGACAGTAGTACTGGCGCTGGCGGCATTCCCGGCGCTGGCCCAGCAGATGTCGGCGAAAGCAGAATTGCTGGGATCGATAACCTTGCCGACGGGCCTCATCATTGCCGGCGAGGAGTTGGGCGGGATTTCCGGTCTCGACTATAATGCGGCGACAGACACCTATTACGCAATTTCCGATGATCGCTCGCAACGAGCGCCGGCCCGGTTCTATGCGCTGAAGCTCGCTATTGATGCCGAAGGCGTGCACTCCATCGACATCGTTGCCAGCCATTTGCTGCGCACGGCTTCGGGCAATATCTACCCCGAAAACGGCATCGATCCCGAGACCATCCGGTTCGACGCGGCCCGCAAGAGCGTGTTCTGGGCCAGCGAGGGGGATGCCGGCGGCAATCCGGGTGTCTATGAAAGCCGCATGGATGGCACCTTCCTGCGGGCGTTCGACGTTCCGTCCTACTATCTGCCGAACGCTGACAAGACTGCTGGGGTTTACGGCAATCTGGCATTTGAGAGCCTTGCCATCTCGGGCGATGACACCATGCTTTATGCCGGCACCGAAAACGCGCTGGCGCAGGATGGGCCTAAGGCGACGCTTGAGACCGGCAGCAAGGCGCGCATCATCGGTTTCGACATCGCCTCGGGCGAACCGAAGGTAGAGTATGTTTACGAGACCGGGCCGATCTTCAAGAAAGCGACGGCGGAACCGAACTACAACGATAACGGCATGTCGGAATTCCTGCTGCTCGACGCCACGCATTTCCTGGCGGTCGAGCGCTCCTTTGGCTCGGGGCTCGGAAACGAGATCAATTTCTACGTCGCGGATATTGAGGGCGCCACGGATGTATCCGGCAAGCAAACCATAGCGGGTCTTGACGTCGTACCCTTGGCCAGGCAACTGGTGCTCAAGATCGGGGAAGGTGATTTCGGGCTTGATATCGACAATATCGAAGCCATTACCTTTGGCCCTGAAATCGACGGAAGTCAGACGGTCGTCATCGCCTCGGATAATAATTTCAATGCCGATGGTCAGTTCACTCAGTTCGTGGCCTTCAAGGTGACGATGAACTGAGGGGTCTTTGCCGGTTAAGAAGGGGCCCCGGCGGCCCCTTCGCGGTCGTCGTCGGCTAAAGTTACTTCTTGTAGCCAACGTGGTCGGCGAATTGGCTGACGACAAGCGTCCAGAGACTAATCTGGGAGTCCAGATACTCGGCGCTGATGCCCTTGACCATATCGATATCCATCTCGACACAAGCATCTCGATCCTGGTCGAGATAAGCGCGGCTGAAGCGCTTATTGAGGTTCCAGTCGTTGATGACCTCAAGGGTGGGCTTTACGTCGAGAAAGCCGAGGTAAAAGTTCAGGTCTTCGCACTTCTTGTTGTCGGTGCAGTTGCGAAAGTAGATCTGGTAGCTGATACCCTCGGTCTTGCCGGTGATCTGCGGATCGCCGTTGGCCTGGGTGGTCAGAGTTGCCGAACCGTAGCCGCGGGCGGCGTTGAGGATTTCATCGACGTCGGCTCCTGTCAGGGCCTGTGCCTGGGCAGAAACAGTCAAGGCCAGCGCGAGCGCGCCGCCGGCCAGTGTGGCGTAAAACGTGTTCAAGAGTCCCTCTCCATGAGTCTGAGTGCAGCGCCGCCTCTCGGCCCTGCCTGTCCCCAGATACATGATACATGCTTCATGGGTGGCAAAACAGCGGTTTGCGGGAAACATCCCCGCCGTCAGACGGCCTGACCGGGGGCTGTGCCAATCTGGGAGAGGCTGGACCAACCGGCGTGTGGCCCAGCATGCCCACCATGCCGATTTTCGCGAAAGAATCCTTGACGCGCCGAGTCTTCGGCACTAAACACCGCCTACCTAAGCAGTCGGTCGTGAATGTCGCTTCGGGTACCTGCCATCTTGTGCGGGCATCCAGGACAATCAAACACACTGGTGGGTAGATAGACGAAGCAAATCCTTGTGCGCATGAACGTGGTCCTTTCGGGCTACGATCCGCTGCAATTAAGGCGCCGCCGTTCCCTTAGCCGGGTCGGATGAGCGCCGTTTTGGTTTGCTGCGTTGTGATCGAAACGAATTTGGACGATGGAAAGAGCTCAATGCCCACCATTAATCAGCTGATCCGCAAACCACGCGCCAGCAAGCCAAAGCGGAACAAAGTTCCGGCGATGGAGGCAAACCCGCAGAAGCGCGGCGTTTGCTCACGTGTCTATACGACTACTCCGAAGAAGCCGAACTCGGCGTTGCGCAAAGTGGCCAAGGTCCGCCTGACCAACGCACGCGAAGTGATTTCGTATATTCCGGGCGAAGGCCACAATCTGCAGGAGCACTCCGTCGTGCTCATCCGTGGCGGCCGTGTTCGCGACCTGCCCGGCGTTCGGTATCACGTGTTGCGCGGCGTGCTCGACACGCAGAGCGTGAAGGACCGCAAGCAGCGTCGTTCGAAGTACGGCGCTAAGCGTCCGAAATAAGGAGAGAGAGTCATGTCCCGTCGCCATAGCGCAGAAAAGCGTGATGTTATTCCTGATCCCAAGTTCGGCGATCTGGTTGTCACCAAGTTCATGAACTCCTTGATGAAGGACGGCAAGAAGTCGGCCGCCGAAGGCATCGTTTATGGTGCCTTCGAAATCGTTGAGTCCAAGACCAAGCAAGACCCCATTGTGGCGTTCCACACCGCTCTGGACAACATCCGCCCGTCGGTTGAAGTCCGCTCGCGCCGTGTTGGCGGCGCTACCTATCAGGTTCCCGTCGAGGTTCGTACCGATCGTCAGCAGGCCTTGGCCATTCGCTGGTTGATCGACAGTGCACGCAAGCGCGGCGAGAACACGATGCGCGAGCGTCTGTCCGGCGAGCTGATGGATGCGGTCAACGGGCGCGGCCAGGCCGTCAAGAAGCGCGAAGATACGCACCGTATGGCTGACGCCAACCGTGCCTTCTCGCACTACCGCTGGTAGGAGCTGCAAATGGCACGCGAATATCCGATTAATCTGTATCGTAACTTCGGCATCATGGCTCACATCGATGCTGGCAAGACGACTACGACCGAACGCATCCTTTACTATACCGGCAAGTCCCATAAGATCGGCGAAGTCCATGACGGCGCCGCGACCATGGACTGGATGGAGCAGGAGCAGGAACGCGGTATCACCATCACGTCCGCCGCCACCACCACGTTCTGGAAAGACCGTGATGGCGTCATGCACCGCTTCAACATCATCGACACCCCCGGCCACGTGGACTTCACCATTGAAGTCGAACGCTCGCTGCGCGTGCTCGACGGCGCCGTGGCGCTGCTCGATGCCAATGCTGGTGTCGAGCCGCAGACCGAGACCGTGTGGCGCCAGGCCGACAAGTACAACGTTCCTCGTCTCATCTTCGTCAACAAGATGGACAAGATCGGCGCCGATTTTTATCGCTGCGTCGAGATGATTGGCAGCCGGTTGGGCGCGAAGGCCGTTCCTGTGCAGTTGCCGATCGGCGCTGAGAATGATTTCAAGGGTGTTGTCGACCTGATCGAGATGAACGCCCTGATCTGGCGCAACGAAGAGCTTGGCGCCCAGTGGGACGTCGTCGAGATTCCGGAAGACCTCAAGGCTTCGGCCGTCAAATACCGCGAAGCGATGATCGAAGCTGCCGTCGAACTCGACGATAGTGCCATGGAAGCCTATCTGAATGGCGAAACGCCGAACAACGACACCATCCGTCGCCTGCTGCGTCGCGGCACGATCGATGCAAAGTTCTTCCTGGTGTTTGCCGGCTCCGCTTTTAAGAACAAGGGCGTACAGCCTTTGCTTGACGGTGTGATCGACTTCCTGCCGGCTCCGGGCGACGTTCCGGCTATCCAGGGCATCGATGCCCGTACGGAAAAGCCGATTGAGCGTCATGCCGACGACAACGAGCCGCTGGCGATGCTGGCGTTCAAGATCGCCAATGACCCGCACATGGGGACGTTGACGTTCTGCCGCATCTACTCGGGCAAGCTCGAGCAGGGCATGATGATCGAAAACACGGTCAAGGAAAAGCGCGAGCGCGTTGGTCGTCTGTTCCAGATGCACGCCAATAGCCGCGAGCAGATCACGGAAGCCTTCGCCGGCGACATCGTCGCCATCGTGGGCCTGAAGGACACGACGACGGGCGACACCCTGTGCGCCTCCAATGCGCAGGTCATCCTCGAGCGTATGATCTTCCCGGAACCGGTTATCGATATTTCGGTTGAGCCGAAGTCCAAGGCTGACCAGGAAAAGATGGGCCTTGCGCTCAATCGCCTGGCTGCCGAAGATCCGTCGTTCCGCGTCAAGACCGACGAAGAATCCGGTCAGACCATTATTTCGGGCATGGGTGAACTTCACCTCGACATTCTCGTGGACCGCATGCGTCGCGAGTTCAAGGTCGAGGCCAATATCGGCCAACCGCAGGTGGCTTACCGCGAGACTATCACGAAGCCGGCCAATGTGGACTATACCCACAAGAAGCAGTCGGGTGGTTCGGGCCAGTTCGCTCGCGTCAAGCTCAGCGTCGAGCCGGGCGAAGTTGGCAAGGGTCTCGAATTCGTCAACGCCGTTGTCGGCGGCTCGGTGCCCAAGGAATATATTCCGGGCGTCGAAAAGGGCGTGAAGTCGGTCATGTCGTCCGGTCCGTTGATCGGGTTCCCGATCGTGGACGTCAAGGTGACGCTGACGGAAGGCGCATATCACGACGTTGACTCCTCGGTTCTGGCTTTCGAAATCGCCGGTCGTGCGGGCTTCAACGAGGCTCTGCGCAAGGCGTCTCCGAAGATCCTCGAGCCGATCATGAAGGTTGAAGTCGTCACCCCGGAAGATTACATGGGCGACGTCATCGGCGATCTGAATTCACGACGCGGTCAGATTCACGGCACGGAAGGCCGTGGTGTGCTCCAGGTCGTGGACGCTTATGTCCCGCTCGCGAACATGTTTGGTTACGTGAACTCCCTGCGCTCGATGAGCCAGGGCCGTGCACAGTATTCGATGACGTTCGATCATTACGAGCAGGTTCCGCAGGCAGTCGCCGACGAAGTCCAGGCCAAGTACGCCTAACAACAAACTGAAACTCAAGGTTGGCCGAGCGGCTAACGAATACGGAGAGAAGCGATGGGCAAGGAAAAGTTTTCCCGCAGTAAGCCTCACTGCAATATCGGCACCATCGGTCACGTCGACCATGGCAAGACCTCGCTGACCGCAGCGATCACCAAGGTCCTGGCCGAAACCGGTGGCGCGACCTTCAAGGCGTATGACCAGATCGACGCTGCCCCCGAAGAAAAGGCACGCGGCATCACGATCAACACCGCCCACGTCGAGTACGAGACGAGCAACCGTCACTATGCTCACGTCGATTGCCCCGGCCACGCCGACTATGTGAAGAACATGATCACCGGTGCTGCCCAGATGGACGGCGCGATCCTGGTCGTGTCCGCCGCCGATGGCCCGATGCCCCAGACCCGCGAGCACATCCTGCTGGCCCGCCAGGTGGGCGTTCCGGCGCTCGTCGTCTTCCTGAACAAGTGCGACATGGTCGATGACGCCGAGCTGCTCGAGCTCGTTGAACTCGAAGTTCGCGAACTGCTCTCGAAATACGAGTTTCCCGGCGACGATATCCCGATCATCAAGGGCTCGGCCACCGAAGCTCTCAACAATGGCGACAAGAAGCTCGGCCACGATGCCGTTCTCGAGCTGATGGCTGCCGTCGACTCGTACATTCCGCAGCCCGAGCGTCCGGTTGACCTGCCGTTCCTGCTGCCGATCGAAGACGTGTTCTCGATTTCGGGCCGTGGCACCGTGGTGACCGGCCGTGTCGAACGCGGCATCGTCAAGGTTGGCGAGGAAGTCGAGATCGTCGGCATCAAGGCGACCCAGAAGACCACCGTCACCGGTGTCGAAATGTTCCGCAAGCTGCTCGATTCGGGCCAGGCGGGCGACAATGTCGGCGCGCTGATCCGCGGTATCGATCGCACACAGGTCGAGCGTGGCCAGGTTCTCTGCAAGCCCGGTTCCGTGACCCCGCACACCGACTTCGTGGCTGAGGCCTATATCCTCACCAAGGAAGAAGGCGGCCGTCACACTCCGTTCTTCGGCAACTATCGTCCCCAGTTCTATTTCCGGACCACGGACGTGACGGGCATCGTGACCCTGCCGGAAGGCACGGAAATGGTCATGCCGGGTGACAACATCAACATGAACGTTCAGCTCATCGTTCCGATCGCCATGGAAGAGAAGCTGCGCTTCGCTATCCGTGAAGGTGGCCGTACCGTCGGCGCCGGCGTCGTGGCGAAGATCCTCAAATAAGAAGCGAATGAATTCGTGGCGCGCGAACTGCGCGCGCCGCGATCCATTGTTGTCAGGATAACAAGATGAACGGTCAAAATATTCGCATCCGCCTCAAGGCGTTTGACCATCGCGTCCTCGACGCTTCCACGCGCGAGATCGTTTCGACGGCCAAGCGCACGGGTGCCCAGGTTCGCGGTCCGATTCCGCTGCCGACGCGAATTGAGAAGTTTACCGTCAACCGCTCGCCGCATATCGACAAGAAGTCGCGCGAGCAGTTCGAGATCCGGACCCACAAGCGTCTTCTCGACATTGTGGACCCGACCCCTCAGACGGTGGATGCACTGATGAAGCTCGATCTTGCCGCCGGCGTCGACGTCGAAATCAAGCTCTAAGTCACGGATTTCCGCACTGACCACCAAAAGGGTCCTCTTGAGAACCAATGACCCGGTTCAGCGCTTAACGAAAAGGTACTAACCGATGCGTTCTGGTTTGATCGCACAGAAGCTGGGCATGACCCGCATATTCACCGATGACGGCGCACACGTGCCGGTGACGGTGCTCGGGCTGCAGAACTGCCAGGTGGTAGGCCAGCGGACGTCGGAGAAAGATGGCTATGTCGCGCTCCAGTTGGGCGCTGGACAGGCCAAGGTGAAGAATACGACCAAGGCAGAACGCGGCCAGTTCGCTGTTGCCCATGTCGAGCCCAAGCGCCATGTGGCCGAATTCCGCGTCGATGCGGAAAACCTCATCGAGGTTGGCGCGACGCTGCAGGCCGACCATTTCATCGAAGGCCAGTTGGTGGATGTCACCGGCACGTCGATCGGCAAGGGGTTTGCCGGCGGCATGAAGCGCTGGAACTTTGGTGGCCTGCGCGCGACGCACGGTGTGTCGGTTTCGCATCGTTCGATCGGTTCGACCGGTGGCCGCCAGGACCCGGGCAAGACCTTCAAGAACAAGAAGATGCCTGGCCACATGGGTGACCGTCGCATCACCACGCAGAACCTGACGGTCGTCAAGACCGACGTGGAACGTGGTCTGATCATGATTCAGGGTGCGGTTCCCGGTGCCAAGGGCGCCTGGATCCAAATCAAGGATGCCGTCAAGAAGCCTGCTCCCAAGAATGCTGCCTTTCCTGGTTCGTTCAAGGCCGCTGCTGACGTTGCGGAAGGGGCTGAATAATGGAACTGCAGATTACGACACTGGACGGCAAATCTAACGGTACCGTGACACTCGCAGACGACGTGTTCGGCCTGGAAGTGCGGCAGGACATCCTGCACCGCATGGTCCGCTACCAGCAGCTCAAGGCCATGGCCGGTACGCACGATGTCAAGCATCGCTCGGAAGGCGTTCGTACCGGCAAGAAGTTCGTCAAGCAGAAGGGTTCGGGCGGCGCTCGCCATGGCGATCGCAAGGCTCCCCAGTTCCGTGGCGGTGGCCGCGCGTTCGGTCCAACGCCGCGCAGCCACGCGATTGACCTTCCCAAGAAGGTGCGCGCCCTGGCGCTCAAGCATGCTTTGTCCGCCAAGGCGAAGGCCGGCGAATTGATCGTACTGGACAGCGTCGCGACCTCGGCTCCCAAGACTGCCGCGTTGCGCGTCACCTTCGGTAAGCTGGAATGGTTGAATGCGCTGATCATCGATGGTGCGGTTGTCGACCAGAACTTTGCTTTGGCCGCCCGTAACATCCCGCATATCGACGTGCTGCCGATCCAGGGGATCAACGTCGTTGATATCCTGCGCCGTCAAAAGCTCGTCCTGACCAAGGCAGCGCTCGAAGCGCTGGAAGCGAGGTTCGCATGAACAAGCTCAGCGCTTATGACGTGATCCGCAATCCCGTCGTGACCGAGAAGTCCACGATGGCGTCGGAAGCCAACCAGGTTGTGTTCGATGTCGCCATCGACGCGAACAAGACCGAGATCAAGGCTGCTGTCGAGCAGCTGTTTTCGGTCAAGGTCAAGGCGGTGAACACTCTGGTCCGTAAGGGCAAGGTGAAGCGCTTCCGCGGCAAGATCGGCGTCCGCAATGACGTCAAGAAGGCTATCGTTACCCTCGTCGACGGCCAGTCGATCGATATTTCGACCGGCCTCTAAGGGAATAGAGACAAAAAATGGCTCTTAAAACTTATAATCCCACCTCCGAAGGCCGTCGCCAGCTGGTGACGACCGATCGGAGCGAATTGTGGAAGGGCGCTCCGGTCAAGACTTTGACCGAAGGTCTTTCCAAGTCCGGTGGCCGCAACAACCGTGGCCGGATCACCTCGTTCCATCGGGGTGGCGGTCACAAGCGGACCTACCGCATCATCGACTTCAAGCGCGTCAAGTTCGACGTTGTCGGCACTATCGAGCGCCTGGAATACGATCCCAATCGCACGGCCTGGATCGCCTTGGTGATCTATCCCGATGGCGAGAAGGCCTACATCGTTGCTCCCCAGCGCCTCGGCGCCGGCGACAAGGTGATCTCGTCGATGCAGACCGTCGACGTGAAGCCGGGCAACGCTATGCCGCTCGAGCGCATGCCGGTTGGCACGATCGTGCACAATATCGAACTTAAGCCCCGCAAGGGCGGCCAGGTTGCGCGTTCAGCAGGGGCTTATGCGCAATATGTCGGTCGCGACCAGGGTTGGGCGATCCTTCGCCTCAATTCCGGCGAGCAGCGCCGCGTCCACGGGTCATGCCTCGCCACTGTTGGCGCAGTGTCGAACCAGGACCACTCCAATACCTCGCTCGGCAAGGCTGGTCGGTCGCGCTGGCTCGGCCGCAAGCCGGTCAACCGCGGTGTGACGATGAATCCGATCGATCACCCCCATGGTGGCGGTGAAGGCCGTACTTCGGGTGGCCGTCATCCGGTGACCCCATGGGGTAAGCCGACCAAGGGCAAGAAGACCCGCAGCAACAAGGCGACGGACAAGTTCATCGTTCGCTCGCGTCACGTGAAGAAGGGCAGGTAAGCCATGACCCGTTCAATCTGGAAGGGCCCGTTCGTCGACGGCTACATGCTCAAGAAGGCCGAGAAGGCTTTGGCATCCGGCCGTAACGACGTCGTCAAGATCTGGAGCCGTCGTTCGACGGTTCTGCCGCAGTTCGTGGGCATCACTTTCGGCGTTCACAATGGCCACAAGCATATTCCGGTCAACGTGACCGAAGACATGATCGGTCACAAGTTCGGCGAATTCGCACCGACCCGTACCTATTACGGTCACGCGGCCGACAAGAAGGCCAAGAGGAAGTAACATGGGCAAGCCAAAAACCCAGCGCGCGCTTGCGGACAACGAAGCCAAGGCTGTGCTGCGCATGCTGCGCATCAGCCCACAGAAGCTCAACCTTCTGGCTCAGCTGATCCGTGGCAAGAAGGTCGAGAAGGCTCTGGCTGAACTCGAATTCAGCCACAAGCGTATTTCTGGCCAGGTCAAGAAGGTGCTGGAAAGCGCCATCGCCAATGCCGAGAACAACCATGGCCTCGATACCGACGCCCTGGTCGTGGCCGAAGCTTTCGTGGGCAACTCGCTGGTGATGAAGCGCTTTACGGCGCGCGGTCGCGGTCGGTCCTCACAAATCCAGAAGCCATTCGCGCATCTGACGATCATTCTCCGTCAAGTTGAGGAGGCCGCATAATGGGTCAGAAGATCAATCCAATCGGTTTTCGCCTCGGCATCAACCGCACCTGGGATTCGCGCTGGTACGCCAACAAGGGCGAATACGGCAATCTGCTTCAGGAAGACCTGAAGATCCGCACCATGCTGCTTGAAGACTTGAAGGCCGCAGCGGTCTCCAAGATCGTCATCGAGCGTCCGCACCGAAAGTGCCGCGTGTCGATCCATACGGCTCGTCCGGGCATCGTGATCGGCAAGAAGGGCGCGGATATCGACAAGATTCGCGCCAAGGTGAAGAAGTTCACCGAAAGCGAAGTGCACATCAACATCGTTGAAGTGCGCAAGCCCGAGACCGATGCGACGCTGGTTGCCCAGGGCATTGCCCAGCAGTTGGAACGTCGCGTGGCCTTCCGTCGTGCCATGAAGCGTTCGGTGCAGACCGCGATGCGCATGGGTGCCGGTGGTATCCGCGTCAATGTTGGCGGCCGCCTGGGTGGCGCCGACATCGCGCGCATCGAGTGGTACCGCGAAGGCCGCGTGCCATTGCATACGCTGCGCGCCGACATCGACTATGGTACCGCCGAAGCCGCGACGACGTACGGCATCATCGGGATCAAGGTCTGGATTTTCAAAGGCGAAGTGCTCGAGCACGATCCGATGGCTCACGAGCGTCGCGCGACCGAAGGTGGCGCTGGCGGTGGTGAAGGCCAGCAGCGTGCACCGCGGCCCGATCGCGACCGCGAACGCGCATAAGAAGGTTAGTTCATTATGCTGCAACCTAAAAAGACCAAGTTCCGCAAGGCCCATAAGGGCCGGATCCATGGCGTTGCCAAGGGCGGTACCGAGCTGGCGTTCGGGCAGTATGCCCTCAAGGCAACCGAGCCTGAGCGCGTGACCGCTCGCCAAATCGAGGCGGCTCGCCGCGCGATCACTCGCGAGATGAAGCGCCAGGGCCGCGTCTGGATCCGGATTTTCCCGGACGTGCCGGTTTCCAAAAAGCCGACCGAAGTGCGCATGGGTAAGGGCAAGGGTTCGGTTGAACTCTGGGCCGCTCGCGTCAAGCCGGGCCGGATCGTATTCGAGATCGACGGCGTCCCCGAGGACGTTGCCAAGGAAGCTTTGCGCCTCGGCGCGATGAAGCTTCCGATCATGACGCGGGTTGTTACCCGCATTGCAGACTAAGGGGCGCGGGTTATGACCACTGCCAAAGATGTGCGGGCAAAAACCCCGGACGAGCTGAAGGATCAGCTCGTTAGCCTGAAGAAAGAACAATTCAACCTGCGTTTCCAGCGTGCTACCCAGCAGCTCGAAGCTCCGGCCCAGGTCAAGAAGGTCCGCCGCGATATCGCGCGGATCAAGACGATCTTGGCCGAGAAGAACGCAGCGAAGTAAGGAGCGGCGACGATGCCAAAACGCGTTCTGCAGGGGACTGTTGTCTCCGACACCAATGAGAAGACGGTCGTGGTGCGCGTCGAGCGCCGGTTCACGCATCCTGTCATGAAAAAGACCGTGCGCCGGTCCAAGAAGTATCACGCGCACGATGAAGCTAATGTGGCGAAGATCGGCGATATCGTGTGGATCGAAGAGTGCTCGCCAATCTCCAAGAACAAGCGCTGGACGCTGGTTCCCACCGAAGCAGCGGCGCCGTCGGCGTAAGTTAGAGTTCAAGATCGGCAGTTCCGGGGACGGTAGGTCGGTTTAACAAGAAGGCATCCAGTCATGATTCAGATGCAATCAAATCTCGACGTCGCGGATAATTCCGGCGCGCGTCGTGTCATGTGCATCAAGGTGCTGGGCGGTTCGCATCGCAAGTACGCGTCGGTCGGTGACATCATAGTCGTGTCGGTCAAGGACGCTATCCCGCGTGGTCGCGTCAAGAAGGGTCAGGTTATGAAGGCAGTGGTCGTTCGGACCTCCTTCGATATCCGTCGTCCCGATGGCACGGTGATCCGTTTCGACAAGAACGCCGCGGTTCTGATCAACAATCAGAAAGAGCCGATCGGCACCCGTATCTTCGGACCGGTTCCGCGCGAGCTTCGCGCCAAGAACCACATGAAGATCATCTCGCTCGCTCCAGAGGTGCTGTAATGGCCGCAAAAATCAAGAAGGGCGACAAGGTCGTCGTCCTGGCCGGCAAGGACAAGGGCAAGACCGGCCAGGTCCTGTCCGTCATTCCGACTGAAACCAAAGCGCTCGTCCAGGGTATCAACCTGGTCCGTCGCCACACCAAGCAGACCGCGTCGACAGATGCCGGCATCTTCACCAAGGAAGCGCCGATCCATCTGTCCAACATCGCGCTCGCCGACCAGGATGGCAAAGCCACTCGCGTCGGTTTCCAGATCAAGGACGGCGTCAAATCGCGCGTCGCCAAATCGACCGGAGACGTGATCGATGGCTGATACAGCTTACCTTCCTCGCCTTCGGGTCGAGTACGAAGACAATATCCGCAAGGCTCTGACCGAGCAGTTCGGCTACAAGAATGTCATGGAGCTGCCAAAGCTCGACAAGATCGTGCTGAACATGGGCGTTGGCGAAGCCGTCAACGATACCAAAAAGGTCAAGACTGCTGCAGCCGACCTCGAAAAGATCGCCGGGCAGAAGCCCGTCATCACCCATGCCCGCAAGTCGATCGCCGGCTTCAAGGTGCGTGAAGACATGCCGCTTGGCGTCAAGGTCACGCTGCGCAAGACGCGCATGTATGAGTTCCTCGACCGCCTGGTCAATATCGCGCTGCCGCGCGTTCGCGACTTCCGCGGGCTGAACCCCAATTCGTTTGATGGCCGCGGCAATTACGCCATGGGCATCAAGGAACACATCATTTTCCCGGAAATCAACTACGACCAGGTTGACCAGGTCTGGGGCATGGACATCGTCATCGCGACGACGGCCAAGAGTGATGACGAAGCGCGTGCGCTTCTCAAGGCTTTCAACTTCCCTTTCCGCACCTAAGCGGGCAGGGGAAGGCAAAAGGATCAGGACATGGCCAAGACCAGCTCCATCGAAAAGAACAACAAGCGCAAGGCTCTCGCCAAGCAGTACGCACCCAAGCGCGCTGCCCTCAAGGCGCTCACCAAGGACCAGTCGATCCCGGCTGACCAGCGCTTTGCGGCCCAGCTCAAGCTGGCTGAGTTGCCGCGCAACTCCGCCTTGGTGCGGGTGCGCAACCGCTGTGAAGTTTCGGGTCGTCCCCGCGCTTATTACCGCAAGCTCAAGATGAGCCGCATCGCGCTGCGCCAGCTGGGCAATATGGGTGAAATCCCGGGCCTGGTTAAGTCGAGCTGGTAAGGAAAAAGACAGATGAGCTTTTCAGATCCCATCGGTGACATGTTGACCCGCATCCGCAATGCGCAGATGCGTCGCAAGAATTCCGTTTCGACGCCGGCTTCGACCCTTCGCGGTCGGGTGCTGGACGTGCTCCAGTCCGAGGGTTTCATCCGCGGCTATTCGGAGACCAAGTTCGAGAACGGCGCTGCCGAGTACGAGATTGAACTCAAGTACTCGGAAAATGAGGCGGTTATCCGCACGATCGAGCGCGTTTCGCGTCCCGGCCGCCGGGTTTACGCATCGGTGAAGAATATTCCGCAGGTTGCCAATGGTCTGGGTGTATCGATCCTGTCCACACCCAAGGGTGTGATGGCCGATCACGAAGCCAAGGCTGCCAATGTTGGTGGTGAGGTACTCTGCCGCGTCTTCTGATGAAGGCACGGTAAGACGATTACTCAAGGATAGTTACGCATGTCACGTACAGGCAAACAGCCGGTGGCCCCGGTAGGCGGCGTTACGGTGACCATCAATGGTCGCACCGTTTCCGCCAAAGGCCCAAAGGGTGAGCTGAGCATCGAGCTCATGGACGCCATCAATGTCGAGCAGACGGAAGACGGTCTGGTTGTTTCGCCTGCCAACGATACAAGGTTTGCCAGGGCGGCCTGGGGAACAACACGCGCTCTGATCCAGAACATGGTGACCGGTGTCAGCGCCGGTTTCGAGCGCCGCCTGGCGATCCAGGGCGTCGGCTATCGCGCTGCCATGCAGGGCAAGGATATCAAGCTGTCGCTTGGGTTCAGCCACGAAGTGATCTATGAAGCGCCCCAGGGCATCACCCTGGCCGTGCCGGCGCCGACGGAAGTCGTCATCACCGGCATCGACAAGCAGGCCGTTGGCCAGGTTGCGGCCAATATCCGCGGCTGGCGTCCGCCGGAGCCCTACAAGGGCAAGGGCGTGCGGTATGCGGGCGAGTTCGTCTTCCGCAAAGAAGGCAAGAAGAAGTAAGGAGCGCCTGCAATGGCTATAAGTGCAAAAGGAGCGGAGCGCCGCAAGGCCCGTGTCCGCAAGGCGCTCAAGGCTCGTGCCTTCGGTCGTCCGCGTCTGTCGGTTTTCCGTTCGGACAAAAACATCTACGCCCAGATCATCGACGATACGACCGGCCGTACCTTGGCCGCGGCATCGACGCTGGATACGGACGTCAAGACATCGGTCAAGAATGGTTCGACCGCTGAAGCTGCTGCAACGATCGGCAAGTTGATTGCCGAGCGCGGCACCAAAGCGGGCGTTGCCGAAGTGATCTTCGATCGCGGTGCCTATATCTATCATGGCCGGGTCAAGGCCCTAGCAGATGCTGCCCGCGAGGGCGGCCTGCAGTTCTGATCCACGGCGCGAGAAAGAAGTTATTATGAGCAGAGACGTTCAAGAACGCGATAGCGAATTTGTCGATCGCCTGGTCCACATCAATCGCGTTGCCAAGGTGGTCAAGGGTGGCCGTCGTTTCGGCTTTGCGGCACTCGTGGTGGTTGGTGACCAGAAGGGCCGCGTTGGCTTTGGTCACGGCAAGGCCCGTGAGGTTCCCGAGGCGATCCGCAAGGCAACCGAACAGGCCAAGCGTCAGATGATCCGGGTGCCGCTGCGCGACGCCCGCACGCTGCACCACGATGTCACCGGCCGCCATGGCGCGGGTAAGGTCATTTTGCGCGCCGCCGTTGCGGGTACCGGTATCATCGCCGGTGGTCCCATGCGCGCCGTGTTCGAAACGCTGGGCATCAACGACATCGTTGCCAAGTCGCAGGGCACGGCAAACCCCTACAACATGGTGCGGGCCACCTTCGATGCGCTGAAGCGCGTCGACAGCCCTCGCTCGGTTGCATCGCGTCGCGGCCTCAAGGTTTCCGAACTGCAGGCTCGCCGCGGCGAAGCCTCTGTCGAAGCCTGATAGCGCGGACGGAGAGAAAAAATGGCTGATGGTAAAACCCTCGTCGTCAAGCAGATCGGCTCACCGATTCGCCGCGATAAAGTGCAGCGCGCGACCCTGATCGGTCTCGGGCTCAACAAGATGAACAAAGAGCGCGAGCTGCTCGATACGCCCGAAGTGCGTGGCATGATCCGTAAGCTCCCGCATCTCGTCCGCGTAATCGGCGAGTAAGAAGGACGCTTGGCAATGACCCGTTTGAACGAACTTCGCGACAATCCCGGCGCCAACAAGGTCCGCATGCGCATCGGCCGTGGCATTGGCTCGGGCAAGGGCAAGACCGGTGGCCGCGGCGGCAAGGGCCAGACTGCACGCTCGGGCGTGGCGATCAACGGCTTTGAGGGCGGCCAGATGCCGCTGCACATGCGTATGCCAAAGCGCGGCTTCAATGCCCTGAACCCGGGTAATTGGAACGAAGTGCGCATCGATCGCATCCAGGCGTATATCAATAGCGGCAAGCTCGATGCCAAGGTAGTTATTGATGCTGCGGCATTGATTGCTGCCCGCGTAATCCGTCGGCCGAAAGATGGCATTCGCCTGATCGGTGCCGAGGGCTTCACCGCCAAGAACGTTACCTTCAATGTCGATTATGCGACCAAGGGTGCATTGGCCGCCATTGAAACGGCCGGCGGCAAGGTCGATATCATTGCGGCCAAGGCGACGTGGAAAAAGGCCCCCAGGGCTGAATAATCCCGTCCGGCTGGGCGCGTCCGAGATTTGCTCGGTTGCGCTCTTTTGGTTTGTTGCGCCAAGGGATGCGGATGCATCGGCATCCCAAGGCGCTCCGAGCGCACCTGGCCTTGAAGCCATAGGGAGCGATACATGGCGTCCGCAGCCGAGCAGCTTGCTCGTAATCTGAATTTCTCGACCTTTTCCAAGGCGAAAGCCCTGCAGCAGCGCATCTGGTTCACACTGGGCGCGCTGCTTGTCTATCGTCTGGGCACTTTCATTCCGGTGCCGGGCATCGATCCGGACGCCTTTGCGGCCACGTTCGAGCAAAGCCAGCAGGGCATCATCGGCATGTTCAATATGTTCTCCGGCGGTGCCGTGCAGCGCATGGCGATCTTTGCCCTCAATCTCATCCCTTATATCACCGCCTCGATCGTGGTGCAGGTGATCGCTACCGCGTCGCCACGCCTGGAGGCGATGAAGAAAGAGGGCGAGGCCGGCCGTCGCAAGATGAACCAGTATACCCGCTATTTGGCGGTCGTCTTTTGCGCCGTGCAGGCCTATGGCATTGCCATTGGGCTGGAAGCCAGCCAGGGCGTCGTGCTACAGCCGGGCTGGATGTTCCGTTTCACCACAGTGATCACCCTGGTCGGTGGCACCATGTTCCTGATGTGGCTGGGCGAACAGATCACGTCGCGTGGCGTCGGCAATGGTATCTCGTTGATCATTTTCGCCGGTATCGTCGCCAATCTGCCCACCACAGTGGTGCAGACGCTGGAACTGAGCCGTACGGGCGCGTTGCCCACGCTGGCCGCGGTCGCTATCCTGGTGTTGGCGGTGGTGATCATTGCGGTTATCGTGTTCTTCGAACGCGCCCAGCGCAAGCTGCTGATCCAGTATCCAAAGCGCCAGGTCGGCAACAAGATGTTCCAGGGCGACAGCTCGCATCTGCCGCTCAAGCTGAATACCGCCGGCGTTATCCCGGTGATCTTCGCGTCGTCCCTGCTGCTGCTGCCGGCGACGATTGCCTCGTTTGCCGCTCAGGGCAATGCCGCGCCGTGGCTGCAGACGTTGACGGCCATGCTTGGACGCGGGCAGCCGCTTTACCTCGTGGTGTACGGTGGCCTGACTATTTTCTTCGCGTTTTTCTATACGGCCATTGTCTTCAATCCGCAGGAAACTGCCGACAATCTGAAACGTTCGGGCGGCTTTATTCCGGGCATTCGGCCTGGTGAGCGGACAGCCGCGCATATCGATTATGTGCTGACGCGCATCACTGTCGCCGGCGCCCTGTATTTGACGACGATCGCCTTGATCCCGGAGGTCGTGCACAACCAGTTGGCGGTCAGCCAGTTCATCGGGGGTACGTCGCTGCTGATCATGGTGACAGTGACGCTGGATACGATCAGCCAGATCCAGAGCCATCTGATCGCCCAGCAGTATGAGGGACTGGTCAAGAAGTCTCGCCTTGGGGGAGGAAAGCGTCGATGAGATTGATCCTGCTGGGCCCGCCGGGAGCAGGGAAGGGCACGCAGGCCAAGATCCTGGTCGAGGCGTATGGCATTCCGCAGCTTTCAACGGGTGATATTCTGCGCTCGGCTATTGCGGACAAGACCCCGCTGGGGCTCGAAGCGAAGGCGGTCATGGACCGGGGTGATCTCGTATCGAACGATATCGTCAACGGCATTGTTTCGGATCGCCTCGATGCTGCAGACTGCGGCAACGGATTTATTCTGGACGGCTTTCCGCGCACAATCGTGCAGGCCGAGGCGCTCGACGACATGCTCGAGCAAAAAGGCATGAAGCTGAATGCCGTGATCGAGATGACGGCCGATGCCGAGGTTCTGGTGGCACGCGTCATCAACCGGGCGAAGGAAAGCAACCGCCCGGACGATCATCCCGATGTCATCCGCAAGCGGCTGGAAGTCTATAATCGCGATACCGCGCCGCTGGTGGACTACTATCGCCGGCAGGGCCTGGTGAAGACCGTCGATGGAATGGCCCCTATTGAAGAGGTGACTGCCACGATCAGGGCAGCCATCGAAAACTGAAGCCCTTGGATTAGTCTGGAGCAGTTGACTCTGCCTTTGCTTGTCCTTATGAACCGCACCAGTCTCATGGATTATTGGGCTGGATTCGGTTCCTCACTCAGGTTGGGGGTCGAAATCCGGTCCCTTGTTGTTTAATGGCGCGGGCCGTGATGGTTACCGCGTTTATGTAGGAGAGCAGACGTGGCCCGTATTGCTGGCGTCAATATCCCGACCAATAAGCGCGTGATCATCGCGCTGCAGTATATTCATGGCATCGGCGACAAGTTCGCCGAGGATATCTGCACCAAGGTTGGCATTCCAGCCGACCGTCGTGTCAACGACCTGACCGACGCGGAAGTGATCCAAATTCGTGAGACCATCGATCGCGATTATGTCGTCGAGGGTGATCTTCGCCGCAATGTGGCGATGAACATCAAGCGGTTGATGGATTTGGGCAACTATCGTGGCCTACGCCATCGCCGTGGCTTGCCGGTTCGTGGCCAGCGTACGCATACCAATGCGCGCACTCGCAAGGGTCCGGCCAAGGCAATTGCCGGCAAGAAGAAGTAAGCCGTCTGCGCCTTTCGGCGTAGGCGAATAATGGATGCGGAAAGCCGATAGGCGGTGTGCGATGGGGCAATTGCCCGGTTCTTCGTGCCTCCACTATCGTCTCCCTTCCGATGTAGCTGCTGGGGCCGGAGGGCTAACGGCAGCGTTGATATCGATCAGAGGACTTAAATGGCTAAGACTGAAACCACGCGCGTCAAGCGCAAGGAACGCAAGAATATCACCTCGGGCGTCGCCCATGTGAACGCCTCTTTCAACAATACCATGATCACCATCGCCGATATGCAGGGCAACACGATTTCGTGGTCCTCGTCAGGCGTGATGGGGTTTAAGGGGAGCCGCAAGTCGACCCCCTATGCAGCTCAGGTCGCTGCCGAAGACGCCGCCAAGAAGGCCCAGGAACATGGCATGAAGACCCTTGAGGTCGAAGTGCGTGGCCCCGGTTCGGGCCGTGAGTCAGCGCTTCGTGCGCTGCAGGCGGCGGGCTTCAACGTCACCTCGATCCGTGACGTGACCTCGATCCCGCACAATGGCTGCCGTCCGCGCAAGCGGCGCCGCGTCTGATCTGGACGATTTGGAAGCTCCCGGTCGCGCGGCCGGGAGTCTTATTGCGTTTGCGGCAAGGCGGCCTGGGCGAGGCCGCGATTTTGAAAGGACATCACCGTGACGATCCAGAGGAACTGGCAAGAACTGATTAAGCCGACCAAGCTGGAGATTGTTTCGGGCAGCGACAACGTGCGCGTGGCTTCGGTTGTTGCCGAGCCGCTTGAGCGCGGTTACGGGCTTACCTTGGGTAATGCCCTGCGTCGCGTGCTGCTGTCGTCGCTTCAGGGCGCCGCAGTGACTGCAATCCAGATCGACGGCATCTTGCATGAATTCTCCTCGCTTCCGGGCGTGCGCGAAGACATGACCGACCTCGTGCTCAACGTGAAGGAAATCGCGTTGAAGATGGGCGGCGAAGGCCCCAAGCGCCTGCAGCTTTCCAAGTCCGGCCCTGCGGCTGTGACGGCTGGCGATATCAAGGTTACCGGCGATATCGAAGTGCTGAACCCCGAGCTCGTGATCTGTCATCTCGATGACGGGGCCGAGATCAACATCGAGTTCACCGTCGATACCGGCAAGGGCTATGTGCCGGCCGACAAGAACCGGCCGGAAGACGCGCCGATCGGCTATATTCCGGTCGATGCGCTGTTCTCGCCAGTGCGCCGCGTTTCCTACAAGGTGGATGCGACCCGTGCGGGTGAAAGCCTCGACAAGGACAAGCTGACCTTGCAGGTGGAAACCAATGGCGCGATCTCGCCGGATGACGCGGTGGCCTATGCCGCGCGCATCCTGCAGGACCAGTTGTCGGTGTTCGTGAATTTTGAAGAGCCTAGCAAGGAAAAGACCCAGGACTCGGTTCCCGAACTGGCGTTCAACCCCGCATTGCTCAAGAAGGTCGACGAGCTCGAGCTTTCAGTGCGTTCGGCCAATTGCCTCAAGAACGACAACATCGTCTACATTGGCGATCTGATCCAGAAGACGGAAGCCGAAATGCTGCGGACACCGAATTTCGGCCGCAAATCGCTCAACGAAATAAAGGAAGTGCTCGCGCAGATGGGCCTTCATCTCGGAATGGACGTTGCCAATTGGCCACCCGAGAACATCGATGACCTCGCCAAGCGCTACGAAGATCATTATTGATCGGGCGCTGCCAAGCACTTTAGGAGACGACCATGCGCCACGGTAATTCAGGCCGCAAACTCAATCGGACGGCCAGCCATCGCAAGGCCATGTTCGCCAATATGTCGGCCGCGCTGATTAAGCACGAGCAGATCGTCACGACCTTGCCCAAGGCCAAGGAACTGCGTCCGATCGTAGAAAAGCTGATCACTCTGGGTAAGCGCGGCGATCTGCATGCCCGCCGCCAGGCGATCGCGCAGATGCGCGACGAAGGGCAGGTGGCCAAGCTGTTCGCGGTGCTCGGGCGGCGCTACCAGGATCGTCAGGGCGGCTATATCCGCATCCTCAAGGCCGGTTTCCGCTATGGCGACAACGCCCCGCTGGCGGTCATCGAGTTCGTCGATCGCGACGTCAATGCCAAGGGCCTCGACAGCGGTCCGGTGTTCACACGCGAAGACGAAGACGAGTCGGTTGCCGCGTAAGACTGCTGCAGCTTGAATATATTCGAAGCGGCCGCGGATTATCCGTGGCCGCTTTATTTGTGAATTGTCTGGCCAAAGATACGATTTTACGGCCGGCAGAGAGCTTGGTCGGGCGTGCTCAGCAGGCAACTAATAGCCGGTCACCCGAGACCCCATGTGGCATAGGCCGCATTGAGTTCACGCATGGATTCGAGTTGCACCATCGGCAGTCCGGTTGCTCGCAGCAGGCCGATGTCGCGCTGGCGTTTTCGGGGTTGCTCGACCAGAATGAAGTGGATCATGTCCCACTTGATGCTGTCGTGCGCGCCCTGCAAATGTCCGTGGCGCTCGCGCTCAAACAAAGTACGACGCAGGTAGCGCCCGAACGCGGTCCAACGGTCAGTGCCAAGCAGGATGATGCCGGTGGCGCGGGCGATACGGGTCGTCAGCAGGGTCATGTAATTGCCCTCGATAACCCAGCTCTCATCGGCAATGGCCTGATCATGCAGGCGGGCAAAGTCCTCGTCCGGGCATAACTGCCAATCGGTATTAGGTAGAAATCTGAGCTGATCGAGAGAGACCGGCGTGGTGCCGATCTTGCTGGCGATAGCCCATGTCAGGGTCGATTTGCCGGAATTGGAAGGACCGAAGACGCAGATGCGCTTCCCGAGGCTTTCGAGAGGGGGAGGAGTGAGCATTTTCAGTTCCGATATGGGTTTGACGGGATCGGGGTGGAAAAGGCGCTAGGAAGGCACTGCTGCATAGGAATGGGTCGCTTCAAAAGAAGCAGCCCATTGTTGGATTGGGGACGGGCCCATAGACCCAAATAGGTATGATGGCAAGCTGCCCGATACTACTCCGGCTGCTGGTCCTTGCCGGTATAGACCTCATCGACCCAGAACTGGTCGCGGCGGTCGAAGCCGTTGAAGGGGGTCAGTGAGGCTTGGGTATAGGCGCCCATAAGGCCAAATTCGATCCAGTCGTCCTCATCGATATCGGCGGGCAGGGTGAAGACCTGGGGCAGCACGTCATAGCTGTCGCAGGTGGGACCCCAGATGGTGAATTCGGAGAACTCGGCGTCATTGTCATGCACCCGGGCGCCACGCCAGACGCGGACCGGCGGGGTGAAGTGCATGAACTTGACTTCCATCAGCGAACCATAGGCGCCGTCATTGACATAGACCGATTGGCCGCCACGCTGGTGCTTGACGCGTAGCAGCAGCGACGTGGAGGAGGTTACCAGGGCGCGGCCGGGCTCGATGATGAGTTCGGGCTTGTTCTTGTCGCCGAAATGGTCGTTGACCGCGGTCGAGATGGTTTCGAAGTAATAGTCCATCGGCGGCGCTTCGCTGGTCGGGTAAGGGGCAGGGTAACCGCCGCCGATGTTGAGGCGCTTGAGGGCAATGTTGGATTCCTCGACGATCCGGGCGGCGGCGGCGATGTGGCGCTCATAGGCGTAAGCATCTTCGCATTGGGAGCCGACATGGAAGCACAGGCTGGGGGTGTAGCCCATCTGATCGACCATGGTGACGATCTCGGCCGCGCCTTGTTCCATGACGCCGAACTTGATGCCGAAATCGTAAGATTTCAGGGCCTTGCCGGCTTTGAAGCGGGTGGTGACCTCAACATCGCGAGACGGTGACACAATGGCAGCAAGTTGATCGAGCTGCTGGGGGTGATCGATAGTGAAGGAGCGAACCCCGAATTCTTCATAGGCGCGAGCGATTTCGCGTTTGTTCTTGATGGGATTGTTGTAGTGCATTGCGGCGCCGGGAGCATTGTCGCGGACCAACTCCATTTCGGTGTTGGAGGCGACGTCGAAGGCCTTGAGCCCTTCGCGGTGCAATTGGGCGATGATGTGGGGCGACGGATTGCATTTGACCGCATAGGTCAAGAGTCCGTCAAAGCCCTTGCGGAACACCTTGGTGGCCTTGTGCAGCTCACGTTCGGAGAACAGAAAAGCCGGGAAATCCGGGGCTTCCGCCGCGATCAGGGCGGAGGTGTTCGGGTAAACGTGTTTCGGCTCGTCTGTCATGGACATCTTGCCTTTCCGGGGCTGCAAAAGCGATGGGGAAAGCGCTGCATATAGGGCTGCGTGCCCCCTCGCGCAAACGTTTATTTGTGACGTTTTTGAGGGACGGGCACGACACCACATTGGCGCCGGAATCGGGGCGTTCTGCTGCGCTAACGTTGGCGTTTGGGTAACGCCGAGCGTCGCAAATCGGAGGTTTGGCTGATGTCGATGCGGAGTTGGGCTTTTGGCGCCGCCGCGCTGGCGATTTTGGCGGTCACGGGCAGTTTGGTGCTGTCACCCTTAAACGGGAGCAGCATGGCACTGACGCCGGTTGCAGCGCCGCCGAGCGAACGCGTGGTGCCCGCGAGCGATGGGCAGATCAAACTGAGCTTCGCGCCGGTGGTCAAGGCGGTGGCGCCGTCGGTAGTCAATGTCTATGCCACCACGATCGAGCAGCAATCGGCGTCGCCGTTCGCCAACGATCCGTTTTTCCAACGGTTCTTTGGCGGGCAGGGGCAGTTCCAGTCGCGGCCGCGGGAGTCGCAATCGCTGGGCTCCGGGGTGATGGTGGATAGCTCGGGCATGATCCTGACCAACAGGCATGTGATCGAGGGGGCGACCGATGTGCGGATTGCGTTGTCGGACGGGCGAGAATTCGCAGTCGATGTGACGGTCGAGGACGCGCAAACCGATCTGGCGGTGCTGAAGATCCGCGATCCCAAGGGCGCGACGTTCCCGGCGATTACGTTTGCGGACTCCGATGCCCTGCAGGTGGGCGACCTGGTGCTGGCGATCGGCAATCCATTTGGCGTTGGGCAGACGGTGACCAGCGGCATCGTTTCGGGGCTGGCGCGGACTGGGGTCGAAAGCTCGGACTATGAATTCTTCATCCAGACCGACGCGGCGATCAATCCGGGCAATTCGGGTGGGGCGCTGGTCGATCTCGAAGGGCATCTGGTGGGGATCAACACGGCCATTTATTCGCAGACCGGCGGCTCGGTGGGGATCGGCTTCGCGATTCCCGCCAACATGGCGCGGCTGGTGGCGGAGGCCGGGGTCAGCGGCGGGGCGATCGTGCGGCCCTGGTTTGGCGCCAAGATGCAGGCGGTCAATTCCGATATAGCCAATAGCCTGGGCATGGCGGCGCCGCACGGGGCGCTGATTACCGAGGTGGCGCCGGACGGGCCGGCGGCCAAGGCGGGGTTTGCCTCGGGCGATGTTATCCTGTCGGTCGACGGCGTCGCAGTGGATGACCCCAGCGCGTTCAACTTCCGGCTGGCGACCAAGCCGATCGGAAAGAGGACGAGCTTGCAGCGCCTGCGCGGTGGCAAGAGCGAGGATGTGCCGTTCTATGTCGAGGCGGCGCCGGTCGCTTCGGCTGATATGGTGGCCAAAATCGACGGCAATTCGCGGTTCTCAGGGACGACTGTGCAGCAACTGACGCCCGATCTGGCCGAGTCCAAGGGCCTGCCTTACGACAGCCAAGGCGTCATCGTTACCGCGATCGCCAAAGGATCAGCGGCCGAGCAAATGGGTCTTGAGGTCGACGATGTCGTGCTGTCGCTCAATGACGCGGCTATGGACACCGCCAAGACCTTCGAGCAGACCGCGTCCCAGCGGGTGCGCACCTGGCAGGTCATCCTGCAGCGCGGGGGGCGGGTGCTGCGCAGCATCGTGAGCGGGTAGGGGGTACGCCCTCGCGGTTCGAGGCTCGCGAAGGGCTCGCGCCTCACCGTGAGGGCTACACTGACATCCGTGTCTGTGCGCCCTCGGCGCTTTCGGTAGCCCTCATGTGAGGTGCGCCGTTTGGCGCCTCGAACCACGAGGGCGTGGCACGACCCCTCTCAATCCGCTAGCATCCCCCCATGTCCGATCTTTTTGCCACCGCCTCCATTGACAACGACACAGCGCGGCCGCTGGCCGATCAGTTGCGGCCGCGCTCGCTCGATGAGGTGATCGGGCAGAGCCATCTGCTGGGGCCGGATGGAACGCTGCGGCGGATGATCGCTTCGGGGCGGCTGGGGTCGCTGATCCTGTGGGGACCGCCGGGAACGGGCAAGACGACGGTGGCGCGGTTGCTGGCCTACCAGATCGGGTATCGGTTCGAGCAGATTTCAGCGGTGTTTTCGGGCGTCGCCGATCTCAAGAAGGTGTTCGAAAAGGCGCGGTTCGAACGGCTGTCGGGCCACAAGACATTGCTGTTCGTCGATGAAATCCATCGCTTCAACCGGGCGCAGCAGGACGGCTTCCTGCCGGTGATGGAGGATGGCACGGTGGTGCTGGTGGGGGCGACGACGGAAAATCCGTCGTTCGAGCTCAATGCGGCTTTGCTGTCGCGCAGCCAGGTGTTGCGGTTCGAATCGCTGTCGCTGGACGATCTGCGCTTGCTGGTGGAGCGCGCGGAGGCGTTGACGGAGGCAATGCTGCCGCTCGATGAGGAGGCGCGCGCGACCTTGCTGACGCTGGCGGATGGGGACGGGCGGGCGCTGCTGGGGCTGGTCGAGGAAGTTTTGGCATCGGCCAAGCCGGGCGAGATACTGGATGCTGCAGGGTTGCTGACCGTGGTGCAGCGGCGAGCGCCGATCTACGACAAGGCGCAGGACGGGCATTACAATCTGATTTCGGCGCTACACAAGACGGTGCGCGGGTCGGACCCGGATGCAGCGCTTTATTACTTTGCGCGGATGCTGGACGCAGGCGAGGACCCGCTGTTTTTAGCGCGGCGGCTGATCCGCATGGCGGTCGAGGATGTCGGGCTGGCCGATCCGCTGGCCTTGCCGCAAGCGGTCGCCGGGCGCGATGCCTACCAGATGCTGGGCTCTCCCGAGGGCGAACTGGCCCTGGCCCAGGTGGTGGTCTATCTGGCGCTCGCGCCCAAATCGAACGCGGTCTATACCGCGTTCAAGGGGGCTACCAGCGTCGCCAAGGCGACCGGCTCGCCCATGCCGCCCATGGTCATCCTCAATGCGCCGACCAAGCTGATGAAGGGGTCGGGCTACGGCGAAGGCTATCAATACGACCACGACACGCCGGAGGGATTTTCGGGGCAGGAGTATTTCCCGGAAAAGATCGGACGGCAGAAATTCTATGAGCCGGTTGAGCGGGGCGCCGAGCGGGACTACCGCAAGCGGATCGACTATTTCGAGCGGTTGCGGGCGGAAAAGCGGGGCGGGTAGAGGAGTGACCGCGGCAGGCTGTTGTCAGACCCTTGAGGTGGGGAACTGTTGCATGGGGCTGGTGGCATGGTCCTGCGAGGGTCACCGGACGGCTCCTCCCGTTTGACGGGGAGGGCTATCGCATATGGGCAGGGCTCTTGATAAAATGTCTCAGTCGACGCCTCCCCCTGGAAGGGGGAGGTGTTGACTGAGGTGTTTTGGCTCGAGCCTGGGCAGGAGGCGATAGGGTTGGCCCGGATCTCGTCCGGGGCCCGCTCTTCCCCCCCTAAAAAAATGGACGCGGGGGAATGAAATAGACGAGGTAAGGATCGTGCAGGCATTTGTGTTGGTGGGCGTGGGCGGCGGAATCGGCGCCATGGCGCGCTACGGGTTTTCGCTGCTGGTGGGGAAGCTCTGGCTAGCAAGCTTTCCGCTGGCGACGCTGTTGATCAATGTCATCGGCTCGTTGGCCATGGGCTTGCTCGTCGGCTGGCTGGCCAAGGCGATGCCGAACTGGGCGGCGGAGGGGCGGCTGTTTTTGGCCGTGGGGGTGCTGGGCGGCTTCACGACATTTTCCTCGTTTTCGCTCGATACGATCACCCTGATTGAGCGGGGCGAAGCCTGGCAGGCCGGGCTCTATGTGGTGTTGTCGGTTGTGATTTCGGTGCCCGCCCTATATCTGGGGCTTTTGGTGACGAGAGGCCTGCCCGGATGAGTGCGGTTCAACAGCGCCTGGTGAGCCAGGAAGAAGACGGGATGCGGCTGGACCGGTGGTTCGCGCACCATTTTCCCCAGCTCGGCTTTGGGCGGCTGCAAAAGCTGATCCGCAACGGCGAGGTCAAGGTCGACAAGGCCAAGGTGACCACGAGCACCAGGCTGGCGCCTGGCCAGACCGTGCGCATTCCGCCGATCGACGATCCCGAAACGGTCAAGCCGGTCAAGGTGCGCGACGAGGATGCCGATTTCCTGCGCGACCTGATCCTTTACGAGGACGACGACATCTACGTGTTCAACAAGCCGAGCGGGCTGGCGGTGCAGGGCGGCAGCGGGACCTATCGGCACCTGGATGGCATGCTCAAAAGCTTGCCCAACAAGAAGGGCGAGCCGCCCCGGCTGGTGCACCGGCTGGACCGGGACACGTCGGGATGCCTGGTGGTGGCCAAGACCCATGCGGCGGCAAGTCATTTCGGGACGGTGTTTCGCTCGCGCTCGGCGCGCAAAATCTATTGGGCGGTGGTGGCGGGCAATCCGCATCCGCTGCAGGGCGAGATTTCGTGTTTCCTCGCTAAGCAGAGTGGGATCGATGGCGGCGAGCAGGTCGTGGTGGTCAAGAATGGTACGCCGGGGGCGCAGCATTCGACCAGTTATTATTCAACGACCGACACGGCCAGCCGGCGCTTCGCCTGGGTGACGCTGAAGCCGGTGACGGGGCGGACGCACCAGTTGCGCGTGCACATGGCGCAGCTAGGGACGCCGATCATCGGGGATCCACGGTATTTCAACATCGAGAACTGGCAGGGCGCGCCGGGCCTGGGCGAGGGCTTGCACCTGCATGCGCGCCGTATCGCGCTGCCATTGCGGGGCAACAAGCGGCTGGATATTTCGGCGCCGCTGCCGGCCCATATGCGGCAAAGCTTCGACGCGCTGGGGTTCGATCCGGATCGCTACGACATTCAGAGCCAGGATCCGGAGGAGGAGGGCGCATGACGCTGGTCATGTTCGACATGGACGGTACGCTCATCGATACACAAGCGCTGATCAGCGAGCATATGGCGGCCACGTTCGCCGGGGCGGGCCTGCCGGAGCCGACGGCGGCGGAGTCGCGGCGGGTCATTGGGCTGTCGCTGCCGGTAGCACTGGCGCGGCTGGCGAAGCGGGATGACGCGGGGCTGATCGAGCGCCTGGTGGAGAGCTACAAGAGCCACTACCGCGCCTCGGTGGTGACGGACAATGGGCGCGAGGGGATGTTTCCGGGGGCACTGGACGCGCTCGAACGGCTGCGGCTGTGGCCCGATACGCAATTGGGGATTGCCACCGGCAAGGGGCTCAACGGGGTGCAGCGGATCTTGGCGCTGCACCGGATCGAAAGCTATTTCGTGACGCTGCAAACGCCTGATCACAATCCGTCCAAGCCGCATCCGGGCATGATGCACCGGGCGATGAGCGAGACCGGCGCGGTGGCGAGCGACACCATCATGGTGGGCGACACGACGTTCGACATCGAGATGGGCAAGGCGGCGGGCGCCAAGGCGATCGGCGTAGCATGGGGCTATCATGAGCCGCACGAACTGGTGGCGGCGGGAGCCGACATCGTCATCACGAATTATAGTGAACTGGACGCGGCGATCCACACGGTATTGGAGGCAGGCGATGCGTGATCAACTCGAAGACGCGCACCAGCACCGCGACGATGGCTATGGACGGGCGCAGCACCGCACCAATACCGATTTGCCAAAGCGACTTTACAAGGGTGTCGCGGTGGCGCCGGTGGCAGGCGGGTTTACCGTCACGCTGGACGGGCGGGTGGTGAAGACGCCGGGCAAGAAAATTGCCGTGGTGGTGCCGGTGGCGGACATCGCCACGACGATGGCGGCGGAATGGTCGGCGCAGGGGGGCCATGTCGATCCGGCCGGGATGCCGATGGTGCGGCTGATCAACTCGGCGCTGGAGAGCGGGGAGGCGATGGTGCCGGCATTTCGCGACGAGGTGCTGAAGTTTGCCGGCAATGACGCGCTGCTGTATCGGGCAGAGGGCCCGCAGGCACTGGTGGACGATCAGGAGGCGATCTGGGACCAGGCGCTGGTAGCGTTGGCGCGGCATTTTGGCGTGCGCTTTCAACCCACTATCGGGATTATCCACCAGCCGCAGCCGGCGGCAACGCTAGCGCGACTGGGGGACGGGCTGCAGGAGCAGGGGCTGCTGGCGATGACGGCGATGGTGTCGATCACCGGACTGACCGGATCGGGGCTGCTGGCGATCGGGCTGTTGCATGGGCTGTTCACGCGCGACCATGTGTGGACGGCGGCGCATGTGGACGAAGATCACCAGATCGGGTTTTGGGGACAGGACGAGGAGGCTGCGGCGCGGCGGGCGGTGCGTCGGCGCGAGTTCGATACGGCTGCCGATGTGTTGGAGTGTCTACGCAATTAGCGTTTACGGGCGATGAGCCAGGCGGCGGTGCCGGGGGCGATCTGGCGCAGTGGATCGAGCACGAAGTCGCGTTCGTGGGCGTGGGGGTGCGGCACAGTCAGCCGGGGGGAGACCAGCTCCAGCCGGTCATAGGCGATAATGTCGATATCGATCAAGCGCGGGCCCCAGAGTTCGATGCGCTCGCGGCCCATGGCGAGCTCGATCGATTGCAGATAAGCCAGTAAATCCAGTGGATCAAGGTTCGTGGATATGCCGATGGCCAGGTTGGCGAAATCGGGTTGGTCGGTCTTGCCCCAAGGCTTGGTGATGAGCAGGGTGGACCGGGCAAGAAGGGCGACATCGGTGTGAGCGGTGATGCGGCGGATGGCATCGGCGAGTTGGGCCGGTGGATCGCCGATATTGGCGCCGAGGCTGAGCCAGGCAGTGGCCATTGTGGGTCAGGGCCGGACGCGGTGGAGCTCGATGGCGGCTTCGCCGCGCACCATGGCGATGGGCGCCTCGGGCTTGCGGACGCGCAGGATAACCCAGTCAACCTCTTGAAAAGCATCGAAGATCGCGCTGATGATATTGTGGGCGACGGCCTCGATGAGGTGCATGCGGCGGCCTTCGAAGGCGGCTTTGACGACGTCGTAAATGGTGGCGTAGGAGACCGTCTGGCTGATCTGGTCGGTGGCGGCGGAAGCGGCCAGATCGACGCCGCATTCCAGATCGATGAAGAATCGCTGGCCGAGCGCCTTTTCCTCGGTCATCAGGCCATGGTAGCCGTAAAAGCCTAAATCTTTCAAGATGATACGGTCGCCGGTATAGGGAGTGGCCATGGCTTCACCTCAGGTTTCGGGGGGACCATACAGGGTTGCCTGGGCAACGCGAAGGGCATCGCGGTTGGGGCGGATATCGTGCACGCGAAAGATGTGCGCGCCCTGGGCATAGGCCATAACGGTGGTGGCGATGGTGCCGGCGAGGCGATCGTGGGGGTCGTTGCCGAGCAGTTTGCCGATCATGGATTTGCGCGAGGTGCCGATCAGTAGCGGATAGCCCCCTTTGGCTAACGTTTGGGTAGCGTTGAGCATCGCATAGTTGTCGCTTAGCGCCTTGGCGAAACCGAAACCGGGATCGAGGATGAGATTTGCCCGCTCGATGCCCGCGCGCTCGGCGATGGCGATGGTGATCTCGAAGTAGCGACGGACTTCGTCGGCGATGGGCCTGGTGAGGTCGCGCGCCTTGTCCCAGTGCATGGCGATGACCGGGACGCCATGGAGGGCGGCGATGTCGGCCATTTCGGGGGCGCCTTGCAGGCCGTGGACGTCGTTGACGATGCTGGCGCCCGCCTGGATGGCCTGATCGGCGACGAGGGGCTTGTAGGTGTCGATGGAAATGGGGGTGGTGACGCCGGTGGCAATCAGGGCCTCGATGACGGGAATGACGCGATCGAGTTCGTCCTGGGTGGAGACGGGGGTGGCCCCGGGGCGGGTGCTTTCGCCGCCGATGTCGATGATGTCAGCGCCCTCGGCGATCATGGCACGGGCATGGGCGATGGCGGCATCGAGGCGGGCGTGCTCGCCGCCGTCGGAGAAGCTGTCGGGGGTGACGTTGAGAATGCCCATGAGTGTGGGCCGGGGGCCCAGCGTGAGGGTGCGGTGGCCGGGCAGGGGGATGGCGTGGGTCGTGTGCACGGGCGTCACCATTTGGGGGGTGGCAGAGACTTACTCGGCAAGGGCTGGCTGCTCAAGGGGGCCCGGCGTTGGCGCGGGCTCGGCCCGGCTGCCACAAGATCGGGAGAAAACCGTAAGCATTCCTTAGCGCGACGGTGAGAAAGTCGAACTTCGGTAAGGATTGTTGGACGGTGACCGGCACGCATGTATCCGATTTGGACGGGGCTGATGGCGAATATGGCGGTGGTGACGGTCGTCGTCGCCGCGTGGACCTATGCGCAGGCCGTGGTGGACCGGTGGCCGCCCGTGGCGCGCTCGGCCATCCTGGGGATGCTGTTCGGGCTTGGGGCAATAGCAACGATGCTGTCGACGTTCAGCCCGATGGACGGCGTGTTCTTCGATCTGCGCACCACGCTGATCTCGACGGCCGGATTGTTCGGCGGACCGATCGGCGGCGGGCTGGCCGGGGTGATGGCACTGCTGTTTCGCGCGTCCATGGGCGGTGCGGGGGTCTGGGTCGGCTATACAGGCATAACCCTGGCGATCCTGTGGGGCGTGGCGCTGTATACGGTCGTGCGTCGGCGGAGGCTGCGGGGCAGTGATATCATGGCGATGGCATTGTTGGTGGGCGGGAGCGGCATTGTCCTGGCCGCGCTGCTGCCGGCACAATTGCGCAGCGTCGCGGTGGAACATTTCGCGGTGCCAAGCGCGATCGTGCACTTTGTCTGCAGCCTGGTTGCCGGTCTGGCGCTGCTGCATGAACAGAGACGGCGCGCGACGATGCGGGAAAACCAGGCCTATCGCGACATCATGGAGTCGCTGCCGGACAGCCTGAATGTCAAGGACGCCGAGGGCCGCTTCATTGCTGCCAATCCGGCGACGGCGGCATTGATGCAGGCCCAAAGCGCGGCGGACCTGATCGGCAAGACCGACGCCGACTTTTACGCGCCGCCGGTCGCCAGCCGGTTTCGACAGGATGAACTCGAGATCATCGCGGGGGGCGTCCAGGTTCGAACCGAACAGAAGCTGCCCAATCTGGATGGCAACCCGAAATGGCTATCGACACTCAAGGTGCCCCTGTTCGACGACCAAGGCGCACCGGCCGGGATTATCACCCACAATCGTGACGTGACCGAACGGCACACGTTGATGGTGGCGCTGGAGGAAAGCCAGCGGCAACTAACTTATGCAATGGCGCAAATGGCTGACGGCGTTGCCATGTTCGACAGCGATGGGCGGCTGGTGTTTTGCAACGAGCAATATCGCGCCAGCTTTCCCTTGACCAAGGACGTTCGCGTGCCCGGCATGTCGATCCGCGAAATGCTCGAGGCGGCGGCGGCGCGGGGCGAGCAGCTCAACATCCCCCGCGAGAACGTGGAAGGCTGGATCGGCGGCATCGTTGCCGACATGAAGATTGCCAGCGAGGAAGAAGTGCACCTGTTCGACGGTCGTTGGCTGCATGTGCGCACCAATCCGTCCGGCGACGGCGCCTGCATGGTGGTGGTCTCGGATATCACCAAGATCAAGCAGGCCGAAACCAGCCTTCTGGAGCTGACCGAGCAATTGCAGCACCAGGTGGTGACCGACGGCCTGACCGGGCTGTTGAACCGGCGCGCTTTCGACGAGGCGCTGGATATCGAACTGGCACGCAGCAGCCGCGAGAATGGCTGGATCAGCCTGTTGCTGATGGATATCGACCGGTTCAAGGCGTTCAACGACCATTATGGCCATCAAGCCGGGGACGTGTGCCTGCAGGCGGTCAGCGCGCAATTCAAGCACATCCTGAAGCGACCCGGCGATGTGGTAGCGCGCTATGGTGGCGAGGAATTCGTGGCGATCCTGCCCGAAACCGACGAGGACGGGGCGTTCTTCATCGCCGATGCGTTCCTCAAGGCGGTGCGGGCGCTGGCCCTGCCACATGGCGCCAGCGAAAAAGGCATTGTCACCGCCAGCGTCGGACTGGCCTGTTATGGACCCGGCGAGCATCCCCGCAGCGCGGCGGTGCTGGTGCGGCGGGCCGACCAGGCGATGTATGACGCCAAACTGGCCGGCCGCGATCGCCTGACGGGGTGGCAGAGGCGGCGTGGGCTGGGGGCGGCGTAGTGGGGATGTCCTGCGGGGGTTGAGGGTGGGCGGCATCGGATGCCTCACCGCCCTGCGTTAGGGGGTGAGGGTGGGGGTGGTTTTGGCTGGGGAGGCTGAATTGGGGGCCGGTCAACCCCCACCTTGATCCTCCCCCTGGGAGGGGGAGGTATTGACTGGGGCTTTTTGGCAGGAGCCTTGGCCATAGTAGGCGATAGCCCTCTGCCTCGGCAGAGCGGTGTCGACTGGGGGTTTTGGCAGGAGCCTTGGGGGATAGGCTAGTTCAGGGCGGTGATGGGGGTGGCGAAGAGGTCGTATTCGTCGCTGGAGGTGACTTTGACGTCGATCAGGTCGCCGGGCTTGATGCCGGTGGCGTGGGAGATGATGACCTGGCCGTCGATGTCGGGGGCGTCCCATTTGGAGCGGGCGATGGCCTTGTTGGCATCGGGCTGAACATCATCGACCAGAACCTGGATGGTGCGGCCGACTTTTTTGGCGAGCTGGCCGGCGGAGACGTTTTGGGCGACTTCCATCAGGCGCTCGAAGCGGTCCTGGGCGATATCGTCGGGCAAGATGCCATCGAGGTCATTGGCAGGGGCGCCGGTGACAGGCTCGTATTTGAAGCAACCGGCACGGTCGATCTCGGCTTCTTCGATGAAGTCGAGCATCATTTCGAAATCATCTTCGGTTTCGCCGGGGAAGCCGACGATGAAGTTGGAACGCACGGTGAGGTCGGGCACCTGCTGGCGCCAGTTCAGGATGCGGTTCAGCGTCTTGTCCTGATGGGCGGGCCGGCGCATGGCCTTGAGCACCTTGGGCGAAGCGTGCTGGAAGGGAATGTCGAGATAGGGCAGGACCAGGCCTTCGGCCATGAGTTCCATGACCTGATCGACATGGGGATAGGGATAAACGTAATGCAGGCGGACCCAGGCGCCGAGCTGGCCGAGTTCCTTGGCCAGGTCATAGAACCTGGCCTTGACCGGGCGGCCGCGATAATTGGATTCGGCGTAGCGGATATCGACGCCATAGGCACTGGTATCCTGGGAGATGACCAGCAACTCCTTGACGCCGCCGCGGATCAGGCCTTCGGCCTCGCCCAGAATGCCGGCGGCCGGACGCGAGGCGAGATCGCCCCGGATCTGGGGAATGATGCAGAAGGAGCAGCGATTGTTGCAGCCTTCGGAAATCTTGAGATAGGCGTAGTGGCGCGGAGTCAGCTTGAGGCCCTGTTCGGGCACGAGGTCGACGAAGCGATTGGGCACCGGCGGCAAGTGCTCATGAACGGCATTGACGACGTTCTCGTATTGATGCGGGCCGGAAATCGCGAGCACGGAGGGATGGGTCTGGCGGATCAGTTCTTCCTCGACACCCAGGCAGCCGGTGACGATGACGCGGCCGTTCTCAGCCAGGGCCTCGCCGATGGCCTCGAGCGATTCCTGCTTGGCCGAATCGAGGAAGCCGCAGGTGTTGACCAGAACGATATCGGCCCCGGCATAGTCGCGGCTGAACGAATAGCCCTGGGCGCGCAGCGTGGTCATGATGCGTTCGCTATCGACAAGGGCTTTGGGGCAGCCGAGGCTGACGAGGCCAATTTTTGGCGCTTGGCTCATGTGAGCGGATATTCCGATGCTGGAGGATTGCGCGCGTCATACAGAAAATCTGATGGTTACGCAATGTGCCTGTCGTGAAGCTGACCTGAGCTGAGTGGCGGGCAGGCGGGAGTGAAGGCTGTTTAGTGAACAGTGTGGTCGCTATGTTGCGGTTATCGGTTGCAAAGGCGTACGCTAGTGGGTGAGGTGGCGGAGCGTCAGTTGAGGGGGCGCCGCTTTAACCCATTGGAGGCTCACTCAATGTTCGACCGTCTCTCCGTTTATGCGCCGCAGGCCCTCGCGGTGCTTCGTATCGTGGCCGCTCTCTTGTTCATCGAGCATGGAACACAAAAGCTGTTCGGCTTTCCCGTCCCGGCTCAGGCCATGGCGGGCCAGGAAACTTTGATGCTGGTCGCCGGCCTGCTCGAAGTCATCGGCGGCCTGCTGATCCTGGTCGGCTTCTTCACGCGCATCGCCGCGTTTGTCCTGTGCGGCATGATGGCAGTTGCCTATTGGATGGTGCATGTCGGCATGGGCGGCTTCTGGCCGGTGGCCAATATGGGCGACGCCGCCATCCTGTTCTGCTTCGTCTTCGGTTACCTGGTGTTTGCGGGTCCGGGCGACTGGAGCGTCAACAAGAAATAAGACTGCGCGCGCAATCTAGAGAGCCGTCGCGACCCGGTCGCGGCGGCTTCGTCATGTGCGCGGGGTGGGCGGGGTGCGCTTGGCGGTACGCTTGGGCTTGAACACTTCGCCGGGTTCGGTGGCCGGGGCGCGCGGCATTTCAGGGGGCGGCGGGGTCGGCGTATAGCGCGGGCCCGGTTCGGTCGCGGGGGTGATGTATTCGTCGGCCTCGGCATAATCGGCCTCGTCGCCGTCATCGGCGAGGTCGCGGATGGCGTCGCGCACTTCATCGAGCAGAGAGGTGGAATAGCGCGAGCGGCTAACGCTTTCGCCGCTGGATTCGTGGGTCTTGAAATAGACCAGCAGGGCTTCGCAGCCGATGCGCAGAAGGATCAGGGACAAGAGGCCGAAGACGATGATCTCGAGCAGGCCCCACAGGCCGGTGCCGAAGCCATAGCCGAAAGTGAAAAACAGGTGGCTGACCGCCCAGAGGAGAATGGCGCCCAGGCCCAGCGCGTAGAGAATCGAGATCAGTTTGGGCGCGATGATCTGATCGAGCTTGAACAAGGTCTGGCGGGTGAGGAGGCGTTTCAAATCGTCCAATGTCAATTTCGGTCTCCACGATTCAGGCCGGTCTGCCATGTCTGCACCATTTGGGGTGTTGGTGGCAATCGGAGGGGGATTGATCGATGTCCAATGTTTGCGGGGAGAACCCCTCACCCGTCTCGGCCTTTGGCCGATCCACCCTCTCCCTCAAGGGGCGAGGGTTGGCTCCACTCTTGACTATCCACGGAGCCCCCCCCTCTCCCCTTGAGGGAAAAGGTGTCCGAAGGGCGGATGAGAGGTAAGCGGTCGTTCTAGGCGTGTAACTCGCCAGAAACGGTTACCGTCGGCCCGAACTGGCTTTCAAACACCTCGCGCAGGACCGAATCGACTTCGGGGAGGGAAACCAGGTGGCCGAGGTCTTCGAAGCTGGTCACACCCTGGTCGGCGATGCCGCAGGGGACGATGCCGTCGTAATGGGTGAGGTCGGGCGAGACGTTCAGCGACATGCCGTGGAAGGTGACCCATTTGGAGACGCGCACGCCGATGGCGGCGATCTTGTCTTGGCGGCCTGGGCCTTTGTCGGGGCGGGCGACCCAGACGCCGACGCGGCCGGGGCGGCGTTCGGCGCGGATGTTGAAGGCGGCGAGGGTGTCGATGACCCAGGCCTCCAGGCCCTGGACGAGCAGGCGGATGTCGCGGCCGCGCTGACGCAGGTCGAGCATGATGTAGGCCACGCGCTGGCCGGGGCCATGATAGGTGTATTGGCCGCCGCGGCCGGCGTCGTAGACGGGAAACCGGGCGGACAGCAGGTCGGCGGGGACGGCGGAGGTGCCGGCGGTGTAAAGGGGCGGATGCTCCAGCAGCCAGACGGCTTCATCGGCCTCGCCCGCGGCGATGGCGGCGGCGCGGATGCGCATGGCGTCAAGCGCCAGGGGGTAGGGTACGGGCGTGGCCGAAATGATCCAGTCTACGGGCCGCGCGTCGGCGCGCAGCAGTTTATTGCTTGAACCGCGCTGCGATGAGGGCGCCGTTAACGCTTCCATAACCATGGTTGCCAGACTGTTGCTCGTGATGAATCCCGACTGCGCCGGGCGAAGGTTCCAGACATATCTATGAACACCCTAGACAATATTGAAGTGGACATCACCGTCGAACTCGGGGCGACAACGATGCCGATCCACCATCTGCTGCGGATGGGGCGCGGTGCGGTGATCGAACTGGATACCACCGAGACCGACCCGCTGCGGATCTACGCCAACAATACGCTGGTGGCGCATGGGGAGGTCAGCGTGGAGGAGGGGCATCTGCGGGTGTTGATATCCGAGAAGGTGTTCAAACGGGGCTAGGTGGGCCACTGGATGCTCCGTAACCCCTCACCCTGACATTTCTGCTGAAGGCAGAAATGTCTGTCCTTGTTCGGCTCAAGCCGCTCCACTGGAGCGTCTTATGGCTTCGCCACCGTCTCCAAGTCCCACAAGGGGCGAGGGTTGGCTCCACTCATGACATCCACGGAGCCCCCTTCTCCCCTTGTGGGAGAAGGTGCCCGAAGGGCGGATGAGGGGTTTTGTCGGGTGGATCGGCGCTTGTCGCCAAATCGGTGATTATCAGCTTGAGGTTGGCAGGCAGCTTTGCTACATGCTGGCTCGCTTCGCCCCCGGGCGCGGCTCCTACCATGGCGTGCGGTCGTGGCGGAATTGGTAGACGCGCAGCGTTGAGGTCGCTGTATCGCAAGATGTGGAAGTTCGAGTCTTCTCGACCGCACCAGTCGTTTTGAAACAGGCCATCCTTCGGGGTGGCCTTGTTGTTTTCGGATCGGGCAAGCCAGATATCCGGCGGCGGCATGGCCGGCCCGGGGGAAGAGTCTTGACTTACTAAGTGTACTTATTATATGTGCGCTTATGGAACAGGACAATGCCCCGAAACAGGATTGGAAACCCACGGCGGATTTTGCGGATGTGGCGCCGATCAGCAAGCTGATCTTTTCGGTCACCAAGCAAATGCGGCGGGTGTTCGAGCAGCAGGCGCGGCAGCAGGACATGACGCTGCCGCAATGGCGGGCGCTGACGCAACTGGTGCATTCGGGGGCGCTGTCGCAGGCGGCGCTGGCCAATCTGATCGAAACCGATCCGATGACGACCAGCAAGATCCTGCGGCTCCTGGAGACACGCGGATTGATCGAGCGCCTGCCGGACCCCGCCGACAGCCGGGCCAAGATCGTGCGCGTGACGCCGCCGGTGGCCGACATGGTTAGCGCGATGAAGGCGGTAGCCGGACAATTGCACGAAACGATGCTCGAGGGCATTGCGGAAGCGGACCGGAAAACTCTAGTGCGCATCCTCAACACGATTTTTGATAATTTGTCCGGTCAAGGCGACCGGGGCAAGGACGCAGGACAATGAACGCTCCCCTGAAAAACGATGTCGAAGTCAATGCAACGCCGGTGATGGCGCCGGCCGTTGTCGAGCCCAAGCCCAAGAAGAAGCGCGCGCGGCGCACGGCGCTGATGTTTGGCGTACCGCTGCTGCTGGTGGCCGGAGGGGCATATTTCTATCTCAACGGCGGGCGTTATATCGATACCGACAATGCCTATGTGAGCCAGGTGAAGGTGTCGCTATCGGCCGATGTCGCGGGGCGCGTGACCGAGGTCGACGTGGCGGAAAACCAGGCGGTGACGGCCGGCGCGGTGCTGTTCAAGATCGATCCCGAACCCTATCGGATCGCGCTGGAGCAGGCTGAGGCCGGGTTGGCGGCGGCGCGGCTCAACGTGGAGCAATTGCGCGTCGGCTATGGTACGGCACAGGCCAAGCTGACGGCGGCGCAGCAGACGCTGGATTTGCGCCAGCATGAATTCGACCGGCAGCAGGCATCGGTGAACCAGGGCGTTTCGGCCACGGCGAGCCTTGACGATGTGAGCCTGTCGCTGCAGAGCGCCAAGTCGGAGGTGGCGCTGGCGCAGCAGGACCTGGCAGGGGCCGTGGCGGCGCTGGCCGGCGATCCCGAGATTGCCACCGACACGCATCCGGCAGTGCGCAAGGCACTGGCGACACGCGACGGGGCGGCGCGCGATCTGCAAAAGACCACGGTGGTGGCGCCGGCGACGGGCGTGATCAGCCAGATGGCGAGCCTCAATGTGGGGCAGTTCGTGGCGACGGGCACGACGATCGTCAGCCTGATCAAGTCGAACGACACCTGGATCGATGCCAATTTCAAGGAAACCCAGCTGGACGGGTTGCATGACGGCCTGCCGGTGGATGTCAGCGTGGATGCCTATCCCGGGCTCAAGCTGCACGGGCTGGTGGACAGCATCGGGGCCGGGACGGGCTCGCAATTCGCGCTGATCCCGGCGCAGAACGCCACGGGCAATTGGGTGAAGGTGACGCAGCGCGTCACCGTGCGGGTGCGGCTCTAGGAGGGCAGCGATGCGCAGTTGCTGCGCGCCGGCATGAGCGCGGTGGTGTCGGTGGATACCGGCAAATCGACGCTCGACAAATTGTTGTAGTGGCTGTGGCGCCGGGGTCGCGAGAACCAGCGCCACGGTTCGCATGAGCTCTGGACAAGAGCGGAAAGCCGCTGAAAATGGCTAATGATACCCCAGACACGCCCCCGTCGGTCATCGTCAAGAACAAGGGCCTGTTGACCGCGGCGATCATGCTGGCGACGGTGATGCAGGTGCTCGACACCACCATCGCCAATGTGGCGCTGCCGCATATGCGCTCGAGCCTGGGGGCGTCGCAGGACGAGATCAACTGGGTGCTGACCTCCTATATCGTGGCCGCGGCGATCGCGACGCCGCTGACGGGGTGGGTGTCCGACCGGGTCGGGCGGCGCACGCTGATGGTGGGCGCGGTGGCCGGGTTCACCCTGGCCTCGCTGTTGTGCGGATTGGCGCAAAGCCTGCCGCAGATGGTGCTGTTCCGGGTGATCCAGGGGATTTGCGGCGCGGTCATGGTGCCGATGGCGCAATCGACGCTGCTCGATATCAATCCGCGCGAGAAAATCGGCCAGGCCATGGCGATCTTTGGCGCCGGCATCATGGTCGGCCCGATCATCGGGCCAACGCTGGGCGGGTGGCTGACGGAGACGTTCAACTGGCGCGCCGTGTTCCTGGTCAACCTGCCGATCGGGATTCTGGCGATGGCTGCGCTGTTTGCCTGGATGCCCAAGGGGACGCTGCTGATCCGGCGGTTCGACTTTTTCGGGTTTGCCATGCTGGCGCTCAGCATTGCATGCATGCAATTGCTGCTGGATCGCGGGCAGGTGGTGGACTGGTTCAACTCCATCGAAATCTGGCTGTATCTGCTGGCGTCGATCAGCGGCATGTGGATCTTCGTGGTGCATTGCCTGACGGCGGAAACACCGTTCGTCGACCTGGCGATGTTCAAGGACCGCAATTTTTCCAGCGGGCTGGTGTTCATCTTCATCGTCGGGATCACCATGTTTTCCGGCCTGGCGCTGCTGCCGCCGCTGCTGCAGTCGCTGATGGGCTATCCGGTGATCGAGACGGGTATCGTCATGGCGCCGCGCGGGGTTGGCACCATGGTGTCGATGATCCTGGTGGGTCGGCTGATGTCCAAGATCGATCCGCGGGCGCTGGTGTTCGCGGGGCTGCTGATCTCGGCCTATTCGTTCTACCTGATGACCGGGTTCGACATCACCATGGACCAGACGCCGATCATGATCAGCGGCGTGTTGCAGGGATTGGGGCTGGGCATGGTGTTCGTGCCGCTCTCGACCCTGGCCTTCGTGACCATCGCGCCGAAATACCGGGTCGATGCGACGAGCTTTTTCAGCCTGGTGCGCAATGTCGGCTCGGGCGTCGGCATTTCGCTGGTGACGACGGTGCTGGCGCAAATGGCCAGCGTCAACCACGCCGAACTCGGCGAGCGCATCAATTTGACCTCGCCAGCCTTCCAGCAGATGCTGGGCAAGGCCGGAGCGGCCAGCGGACAGGTCATGGCGACGCTGGACGGGCTGGTGGCGCAGCAGGCGACGATGGTGGCTTACCTGGACGACTTCTGGCTGATGGTGATCGTCACGCTGATCTCGGTGCCGATCGTCTTCATGCTGCGACCGGGAGACCGGAAGGCCAAGATCGATCCGGCCCACGCCATGGCCGAGTGACCAAACGAAAGGCCGCCCGAAAGGCGGCCTTTTTAATTACAACACTATCGGGGCGCTCGATTATGGCGTGGCGGGTGCCGCCGGAGCCATGGTGCCTGCATCAGGCGCCGGCGTGGTCGCGGGCGCCGGCGTGGTTGGAGCCGGGGTGGTCGGCGCCGGAGTCGTGGTGGTCGTCGTCGTGTCTGCGGCCGGCGGTGTCGAGTTGGCCGGTGCGTCACCGCCACAGGCGGCAAGGGTCAGGGCAAGGGCGAACGCAGCGGGCACAAGCAGAAATTTGGACATGAATGTCACCTTATTGTTTTTCAAGATTCGGAGTTCAAGCAGTCGTGATCGTCGACGCACATTGAGGCGAAGATGCGGCTATAACGATGGAGGAGGTGAATCGTTGCGGGCCGGAGCAAGAATCATGGTCGCGAGCGGGGGCGGGCGTCCAGTAACGCGGTTCTATCGGCGATCCGCCGGTGGCGGCCTGAAACGGCGTATCCGGCCATGACTGTGGCGATGGCATGACACGTCTTGCGCTGGCGGACGGCATAGGCCGTTCAGCTTGCGACATCGAGAAATACTCAATCTTTGTCTTGGCGCGCCGGGCCTGTCAAAGTGGGGCGGCAACCTGTTGCAATACTCGTTTTTGGCGTGGCAGGCGGAGCGAAATGTGACAGCTGCTCTGGTGTATCGTGACGGGTTTGGCTACAGCTTGGAGCGCCCCCGAAACCTTTGACACGCAAAGGGCTCCCAATGAGCACAGAGCCAGATACTGCACCCGGAATCGAGACCGGGATCGATGCCAATACGCTTCGCGACAGCGAAGATCGCATCAGTGCGCTCTGGCTGGAGCGGTTGCGGGCCTATCTGGAAGCGGAGCGGAACGACGACGTTGCGGCGGTAATGGAGCCGCTGCACGCGGCCGATACCGGCGATGTGCTGGAATCGCTGGACCATGACGAGCGGCTGGCGCTGGTCGTGGCGCTGGGCGACCGGTTCGACTATTCGGCGCTGACCGAAATCGACGAAAGCGTGCGCATCGAACTGATGGAGGCGCTGCCAAACGCCGATATTGCGCGGGGCGTGGCCGGGCTCGACAATGATGACGCGGTGGCGATTCTCGAGGACCTGGAGCAGGAGGACCGCGAGGAGGTCCTGGCCAAACTGCCGACATTCGAGCGGCTCAGCCTCAAGCGCAGCCTGGATTTTCCCGAGGAGTCCGCCGGGCGGCGGATGCAGACCGATTTCATCGCCATCCCGCCATTCTGGAGCGTGGGGCAAACGATCGACTACCTGCGCCGCGAACAGGATTTGCCGGACGAATTCTACCAGATCTATGTCGTGGATGCCGGCTACCAGGTGCAGGGCACCATTCCGCTCGACAAGTTCCTGCGCTCGAGCCGCGAAACGCGTATTGCCGACATCATGAATGCCCAGGTGATCCTGGTGGATGCCGGCGAAGACCAGGAGGAGGCGGCGCGCGACTTCGAGCGCTACGATCTGGTGGAAGTGGGCGTGGTGGACGAAAGCGGCCGGCTGGTGGGCGTCTTGACCATCGACGACATGGTGGACGTCATCCATGAAGAGGCCGACGAGGACATCAAGCTGCTCGGTGGCGTCGGCGACGAGGACATTTCGGACAATACGCTGGATACGGTACGCAGCCGCACGCCATGGCTGGTGGTCAACCTGGTCACCGCGGTTATGGTGTCGCTGGTGATCGGGCTGTTCAATGCCACCATCGAACAGATGGTGGCGCTGGCGGTGCTGATGCCTATCGTCGCCTCGATGGGCGGCAATGCGGGCACGCAGACCATGACGGTGACGGTGCGGGCCCTGGCAATGCGCGAACTGGATGGGCGACGGCTGCGCCGGCTGATCACCCGCGAGATGGTGGTCGGCGTGGTCAATGGGGTGATCTTCGCCATCCTGATCGGGCTGGTGACGGCATTGCGGTTCGGGAACGTGCAATTGGGCGTCGTCATCGGCATGGCGATGGTGATCAACCTGATCGTGGCGGGGACGGCGGGGATCCTGATCCCGGTCGCGCTGGACAAGGCGAAGGCCGATCCGGCTGTGTCGTCATCGGTGTTCGTGACCACGATTACCGACATGGTGGGATTTTTCGCGTTCCTGGGGATTGCCGGGCTGTGGTTTGGGCTGTTCTAGATGATCGAGCCGGGCAAGATCATCTTCGTGCATGGCGCGTCCAGCAGCGGCAAGTCAACGCTGGCGCGCGGGATACAGGCGCAAATCGGCTTGCCGTTCTGGCACATTTCCATCGACCATCTGCGCGATTCCGGCGTTTTGCCGATGGATCGATTCAAGAGCCGCGAGTTTGACTGGAAAGCGGCGCGGGCACCGTTTTTTGACGGGTTCCACCGCTCGCTCGCGGCTTATGCGGCGGCGGGGAACAACCTGGTGGTCGAGCATATCCTGGACACACCGGGCTGGCTGGACGAGCTGGTAGCGCTGCTGGCGCCGTTCGACGTGTTCTTCGTCGGCGTGCATTGCCCGTTGCCGCTGCTGATTGCGCGGGAGAAGGCGCGAGGGGATCGCCCGGTCGGTAGCGCTGAGCAGGATTTCCATTCGATCCACCGGGGCATGCGCTATGATTTCGAGGTTCATACCGACCGGGACGCGCAGGGCAATATCGAGAAGGTGATCGCGGCTTGGGAAGGGCGCGGGGGGAGGTCGGTTCTTGGATCGCGGGCTGGGGGGTGAGAGGGGGGCAGGCTTTTGCCATTCGAGCGCAGCTCTCATGGCCTCCGCACCTAAAATCGCTCCACCGGAGCGATTTTGCCTTAGGCCGGTCGCCACTCGAGCATAGCTCTCATGGCCTTCTCGCTTCAAATCGCTCCACTGGAGCGATTTGCCCTTCGGCCGGTCGCCACTCGACCATAGGTCTCGTGGCCTCCGCACCTAAAATCGCTCCACCGGACCGATTTTGCCTTCGGCCGGTTTGGAGTGTTGCAACTCTGCCGCTTGCAAAGCATTTATGACGCAGTTAACGCTTTCATACCGGGTGCTGCGTGCGGGTGACACCAAAGGCAGTTCCGCGGAGTGAAGGCTTACAAGGAGCGGCATATGCGAAGCCAACCGAAGGCCAATATGTGGCGGTCAGCAACCTGGACACTGGTTTGCCTGCTGTCGATGGGACTGGTTTTTTCCGTGGTTGCCGGCGTCTAGACGCGGTAGTTATTCACTTTGACAATAATGAAAAAGGGCGCCCAGTCATCGGGCGCCCTTCTTGTTTGACTGGAGAAAAAAGATGAAGCTGCTGATCGGCAATCGCAATTATTCCACCTGGTCGCTGCGGCCCTGGCTGGTGCTGGCGCATTTCGACATTCCGTTCGAGGACGAGGTGCTGATGCTTGCAGGCGAGGGGTGGCGCGACGTGCTGGCGCGACGTTCCCCAACCGGCAAGGTGCCGGTGCTGATCGATGGCGACCTGGCAGTGCCCGAGACGATCGCTATCATCGAATACCTGGCCGACAAATTTGCCGACAAGGCGATCTGGCCGGCCGATATCCGCCAGCGGGCGCTGGCACGCGCGGCCAGTGCGGAAATGCATTCCGGTTTTTCCGCCTTGCGCAGCCATGCGCCGATGAACCTGCGCGCCTCCCATACCGGCAAGGTTCCGGCCGACGTGGTGGCCAAGGACCTGCACCGGCTGGAAACGCTGTGGGGCGGCTTGCTGGCGCAATCGGGCGGGCCGTTCCTGTTCGGGGACTTTACCGCAGCCGATGCGATGTTCGCGCCGGTGGCGACGCGGATCAGGACCTATGGGCTGCCGGTCTCGGACATGCTCTCGGGCTATGTCGAGGCGATCTACAGCCTGCCGGCGTTCCAGCAATGGCTGGCGCTGGCGCTCAAGGAGCCTTGGATCGTGGACGATGACGAGATCGACGTGATCCAGGGCCGGGTGGGGAGAGGCGTTCTGGCATGATCCACATGGTCAAGCTGTGCGTGGGCGTCGCGAGCATCGAGGAGCTCGAAGGCTATCGCAACGAGCGGGCACATTGGTGGGGCGCCAATTATGGCGAGGACGTACATGTGCATCGTACGCGCATGATGCCGCGCCGCGCCGCCGAACTGGAGGGCAAGGGGTCGATCTATTGGGTGATCGCCGGCGCTATCGGCGTGCGGCAGCCGATCCTGCGGCTGGCGCAATATACCGATGCCGAGGGCAAGACCTATTGCGACATCATCATGAGCCCGCAGCTGGTGCGCACGGTGCCCTATCCCAAGCGGCCGTTCCAGGGCTGGCGCTATCTGCCGCTGGCGGATGCACCGCCGGACCTGGCGGCCAACGGCAACCAGGGGGCCGAGGCGATCGCGCGGGAACTGGCGGTTCTGGGACTGATCTAGGATCGGCGGGGCAGCGCCAAAATTAAATTCGTTGGCAAAGGGTTAACCGACCCATTGAATTAACGTGGCGTTAACCATAACTGCCTTGTCTGCAGAGGTAGCGGACAGTTCCGTGATTTGGGGGCGGCGATGGCGCGATCCGGTGCGCATGTCATTGTAGTTGGCAACGAAAAGGGCGGGTCGGGCAAATCCACGACCGCGTTCCATCTGGCGATCTACCTGATGTATCAGGGCTACCGGGTCGCCACGATCGACGTGGACAGCCGGCAGCAGACCTTTACCCATTATGTCCGCAATCGGCGGGCCTGGGCGCAGGAACGCCAGCTCGCCATTCCCAATCCGAAGCATTTTCACCTGCCGTCGGCCTGGGGCGACTCGGTCAAGGACAATGCCAAGGCCGAGTTCGACGTGTTCCGCCGCGCTGTCGGGGAGGTGGAAAACAATGTCGATTTCCTCGTGATCGACACGCCGGGCTTCGACACCAATCTGAGCCGGGTGGCGCATCTGTTGGCCGATACGCTGGTGACCCCGGTCAATGACAGCCTGATCGACCTCAATGTGCTGGCCCGGGTGGACGCGATGGGCGGGCGGATCGAGCCCAGTCATTATTCCAGGCTGGTGCAGCGTGCCCGTTCGGAGCGGTTGTCAATGGATGGCAAGACGATCGACTGGGTGCTGGTGCGCAACCGCATCTCGATGCTGGCATCTCGCAATGCCAAGCAGGTGCAGGCAACGCTGGAACAGATCGCGACTGGCTTCGGGTGCCGGGTGGCCGACGGCATTGCCGAGCGCGTGGTGTTCCGGGCGCTGTTCTCGATCGGCATGACGGTGTTCGATCCGCTGGAAGGCGAACTGGCGGCGGGGCTGTCCTCGGTGTCGCATCTGGCGGCGCGCAACGAATATCGCGACCTGGTGGCGGCGCTGAACCTGCCGATTGCCGGCCATAGCGACCAGGTCGCGGAAACGGCCATGCGGTTATCGGCGTGATCCTTTTCGGCGCGCGACGTCGCCAAGTTATCTATCATGCGGCGGCGGCTGTTCAGCTTGCCGAAACCACTGGCCCGTAGAGTACGCGGCGGTTGGGTTCCGGGGGATCCCGCCGGCTGCCGTTACGGGGCAGCCGATACGCCGGGCCGCAAAGGCCGGCGTTGGCACTGGACCTGCGGGGCGCCATGGGTATCGACAGCTTCACACTGGTGATTGCATCGGGCGCGGTGATCTGCGTGCTGGGCCTGCTGTTCGTCTATATGCGGCGGCAGGATCGGCAGGCGCCGTGGTTCACCTGGCTGGCCGGCGCGTATCTGCTGGCCACGCCGGCTGCGTGGCTGATGGCGCAGCGCGACAGCATTCCCAACATCGCCAGTATGGGCGGTGGTACGGCGCTGCTGCTGCTGTGTTTTGGATGTCTGTGGACCGCGAGCCGAGTCTTTGGCGGACGCCGTGTTCTGTGGTTGCCGCTGCTGGCGGTGCCGGTGCTGTGGGTATCGTCGTTCATCATTCCAGGGTTCGATGCGGTGGTGTTGCTGGGGGTGCGGGTGGTCATCGCCTCGGTGCCGGCGGCGGGGTTCTTTTTTCTGGGCGCGTGGGAATTATGGCGCGGCCGCGACGAGCTTTTGCCGTCGCGCACTGGCGCCATCGCCTTTCACATCACCGGCGGCGTTTTCTTCACGTTCCGTATCGTGGCGGTGGCGCTGTTGCCTTTTCCCCTGGGGGGCCAGGAGGTGCATCCGGTGGCCACGGCGATCTTCAATCTCGTGACCTTCGTGCATGCGCTGTTCCTTTCGGTGCTGATGATCAGCCTGACCAAGGAACGCCACGAAAACGAACAGCGGATGCTGGCGGAAAGCGATGCACTGACCGGCCTGCCCAACCGGCGCGCCTTTGCGACGGAGGCCGAGCGGTTGATGCGGCGGCAGAAGCATAACCGGGCGCCATTGGCGCTGATCATTCTGGACCTGGATCACTTCAAGGCGATCAACGACAAGTTCGGTCACGATGCCGGCGACAAGGTGCTGATCGAATTCGGCGCGGTGATGAGCCGGGCCCTGCGGCCGGGCGACTTTCGTTTTCGCATGGGCGGCGAGGAATTCTGCTGCCTGTTGCCGGACCTGACCATTCGCGAGGCGCAGGCAGTAGCAGACCGGATCTGCGATGCGTTCCAGGCCAGTACAGTGGACGTGCTGGGCGGAAAGGTGCGCTGCACGGTCAGCATCGGGATCGCCTCGAGCGATATCTGCGGCTATGTGCTGGAGGACCTGCTGAACGAGGCGGATGCCGCGACGTACGAGGCCAAGGCGAGCGGGCGCAATCGGGCGGTGCTGGCGATTGCCAAGCCGAATGCTCCGGTCGTGCCGACGATCGACAATGTCACCGATATTCGGGGCAAGCTGCGGGCTTAGGGTTGGCCGGGCGAGTGGTCGCGTCGATAGGCGACGGCGTTTCTGTGAGAGCGAAGCTATCTTGCTGGTTCCCGCTTGCGCGGGAATGACGTTGCGGGGAGTCGAGATGGCGTGGGCCTGCCTCTCGAACGGGGCGGGACGCTCAAGCGATGCTGAACGCCTGGCGTTGGACAAAAACTCAGCGCGTACCGAAGGTCATGCGTAGGGCGCGTTTGCCGCCGGGGGCGAAGACGTCGAGGTCGATGGCGACAGGGGGCTGGACGACACGGCGGGTGCGGGCGGATAGGGCCAGGACGGCGGCGAGCAATTCGCCCACCGTGCGGCGCTGGTGCAGCACGCGGGCGGAAATGCCGTCGACGGTGCGGCGGTGCGTCTTGGGATTGGGCGAGGCGAGGCTGGAGCGGCCGACGAAGTTGGCGAGCTCGGTAAGGGCAGTTTTTTCGCTCATTGGGCTACTCCAAACACAGGCACCAATTTGCTTCCCTGTCGGCCGGGCGGTTAACGCCGGTCCGTGGCGCCGCCCAACTCGTTATTTGTTTTATGCGTTCACCCTTGCAGGGCCAGGCACGAGAGGCTCTGCTGCTTGAGCTTGTTGCACATGTCGGTCGCGGCATCGCGGCCGCCGAAACCGACAAACCGGGCGCGGTAGAAAACCTGGCCGTTCTTTTCGAAGCGCTCGACGTAGGAGCGGAAATCGCTGAGCGTGGCGACCTTGCCGGCGGCGTCGGTCAGCATGCCCTGGGCATTGATCTCGGAGGGCGCGGCGCCGATCTGGACGATCCAGCCACCGGGCGGGATGGCGGCCTTGTTGTCATTAGCGGCGGTACCGATCGACTGGCTGGTCAGCGGATCGACGGACTGCCCATCCGAGCCGACGCCGACAGGCGGCAGCAGGGGGGCGGAGGGCTGCGTCTGGCCAAGGGCCGATGGCGGCGCGCCCAGGCTATAGGTATCGCTGAGCCAGGCGCCGATGACATCCTGGCTCGGATAGGCAGGCTGCGGAGCCTGGCTGGGTGCCGCCAGGATATTGGCGGCCTGAACGGCGGGTTGCAGGCCCAGATCGGCCGGCATGGGCGCCGGAGCGGGCGCCGCATTGGCGACAATGACTTCAGGCACGGCCTGCTGGAAGGGGATCTGCTGGGGCTGCGGCTGCGCACCGTTGGCGGCCACCAATTGCGCCAGCCGGAAACCGGGCAGGGGCATGGGCACGACGAAGACGGGGCCGGAAGAGGGAGATTGTGCCACCGCGACCTGGATATTGCCCTGGCGGCCCGGCTGCGGAATCTGGGCGGTTTGCAGGTAATTGCCCTGGCGCGCCTTGGGCAGGTAGGTGGCGACCAGTTCGCGCACCTTCTGGTCGCGGCCACCGGCGGTGTTGAAACCGAAGGCGACGACGACGATGTGGCGATTGTCCTTGCGAGCGGCAGTCAGCAGATTTGAGCCGGCGGCGTTGATGTAGCCGGTCTTGATGCCGTCCACCGCGTTCATGTAGCCGAGCACGCGGTTGTGATTGCCATAGGTGCGGCGGCCATAGCTGAAGCTGCGGGTCTGGAAGAATTCGTAGTAGTTGGGGAAATGCTGGTAGACGGCGATGCCCAGGATCGCCTGGTCACGCACGGTGGTGAGCTGGCCGCCGTCGGGCAGGCCCGAGGCATTGCGATAGGTGGTGTTGCGCATGCCGAGCGCCCGGGCGGTGGCGGTCATGCGCTCGGCAAATTTTTCTTCCGAGCCGGAGATGTGTTCGGCAATCACGCGGGCCATGTCGTTGGCCGAAATGGTGACGATTGACTTGATGGCATCTTCCACCGTGATGGTGGCGCCGGCGCGCAGGCCCAGCTTGGTGGGCACGGCGGCGGCGGCATGGCGCGATACGGTCATCTTGGTGGAGAGACGCAGGTTGCCGGCCGAAAGCTCCTGGAACAGGATATAGAGCGTCATCACCTTGGTGATGGAGGCTGGATAGCGCCGGCTGTCGGCGGCTTCCTCATACATCACCTTGCCGGATTTGGCATCGACCACGATGCCGGCATATTTACGAAGATTTTCGATGGCCTCGGCAGGGCCGGCCATGTGCGCCAGGAGCGCGAAGGACACCAGAACCGCGGCAAGGGTGCGCGTAACAAGACCGCGCCAAGGGGAAATTGCCTGGGAAACCACCCGGTACTCCAACATAATCTCGGGCACAACGCCGCCCGTACACAACCAACAAAAGCTGGATGCCCGACGTAGCCCCCACGCCGCCCAGCCATCCGTCACCGCGGCAATCTAGCCGCACCCCGTTACCATTGTGTAAAATGCAAATGATTTTGGCAGTGATGTGGAGAATGGCGACGGAATAGTCCGAAGACCGCACAATGGGCCGGCAAGCACTAAGGCCACTGCCTATGATGGGCCGAATTGTGCGGTGGGCGGGTGCGGATCAGGCGGCTTCGACGGTGATAACCAGACGCTTGCCCAAAACGAGCAACCCGTTCTCGATCGTGCGCAGCTTTGTTGCGTGATAGGGATCCAGCATGCGGCGAACTTCGTTTTCGCCTTTTCCAAGACGTGCGGCAAGACCGGATCGAGTCATTCCGGACGCGCGAAAGGCCTGGATGAAAGACAGCTTCGCCAAGACCGCCGCAGAAATTGAAATGCGATGGTATAGGCCTTCCGTAACCGAATCTTGATCGGACGGCGGAAGGTTGCGATTGTCCTTGGTGTAGGTCAGTACGGTGACTTCCAACGCATCGCGAGCGTTGTCGAGTGCCTCGGCTTCATCGTGTCCGGCAGTATTGGCCTCAGGGAAAGCCGGGAACGTGACGATGAAGCCGTCGCCATCGGGAGTGAAGTGACCCAAATACTGCATTTCGATCTCCTGCCCCGAAACTCGGCTACAAGCCCAACTGTCGGAGAATAATCTGCTCCATTAAGGGGGTGATTTCGCCGGACTTGATAACGGTGAACTTGCCGTTGCAACGCACCACGCAATGGCCGCCCTTGCCGCGCGCCATATTCTCCTCAAGACGCAAACCAAGTGCCTTGGCATTCTTGCCAAGCTTTGGAAGCAGTTGATCGCGTTTCATGATGGCCTCAACAAACCATTGATCGCACAAAATTGTGCGGCGTACAACAGGGCGAGATTTTTGGGGTAACAATACGCGTCACAATCGAGGCTGGTTCGGCCGCTCACGAATTAGAGAAGGATTGGGCCTTAACAGCGAGGCTTTTTTGCCTACATAATGGGTCCACCATGCTGCTTCGTTTTCCCACGACAGATGTATCCCCGATGCCCCCATTGCCCTTCGACGTCCAGATTCACGATGCGGGAAGCCCGGCGCGGCAATCCGCCGGACAGGCGTGGGCGGGGCCCAAGGACGATGGCGCCGACAAGGATGGCGGGGGCGGCAATCAGACCGGAACCGCCACCAAGACGCGCACCAAGACCAAGCGGCCGAACCTCTACCGGGTTTTGCTGCTGAACGACGATTACACGCCGATGGAGTTCGTCGTCCTCGTGCTGCAGGACGTTTTCAACAAATCGCGTGAAGAGGCCATGCAGGTCATGATGCATGTTCACCAAAAGGGGGTGGGTGAATGCGGCGTCTTTCCATACGAGGTCGCCGAAACCAAGGTGACCCGGGTGATGGATACTGCACGCAAAAATCAGCATCCGCTGCAATGCGTGATGGAAAAACAATAGGAACATCTCATGCCCTCATTTTCCCGCGGACTTGAAAAAGCGCTGCATCAGGCGATGAACCTGGCGCGAGAGCGCAACCACGAGTTCGCAACGCTCGAGCATCTGCTGCTGGCGCTGACCGACGACCGGGAGACCATCGCGGTGCTGACCGGCTGCGATGTCGACGTCGACGCACTCAAGAGCGACCTCGAAGACTTCATCAATGAAGAGCTGGACAGCCTGATCGTGGCCAATGGCCAGGATGCGCGGCCGACAGCCGCGTTCCAGCGGGTGATCCAGCGCGCGGTGATCCATGTGCAATCATCGGGGCGCGAAGAGGTAACGGGCGCAAACGTACTGGTGGCGATTTTTGCGGAACGCGAAAGCCATGCCGCCTATTTCCTCGAACAGCAGGATATGAGTCGGCTGGACGCGGTCAACTTCATTAGCCACGGCATTACCAAATCGGGTGCCAGCGAGGAGCGCAAAGTGCGCGGAGCCGATGACGGTAACGAAGGCCAAGGCGAAGGCGGGCGCGGCGAGAACGCCAAGAGCTCGGCGCTGGCCGATTTCTGTGTTGATCTGAATGCCAAGGCACGCGCCGGCAAGATCGATCCGCTGATCGGGCGCGACACCGAATTGCGCCGCACCATCCAGGTGCTGTGCCGCCGATCCAAGAACAACCCGATCTATGTGGGCGATGCCGGCGTGGGCAAGACCGCGATTGCCGAGGGACTGGCCCGTAAGATCATCGAGGGCGACGTGCCCGAAGTGCTCAAGGAAGCGGTGATCTATTCGCTCGACATGGGCTCGCTGCTGGCGGGCACGCGTTATCGCGGCGATTTCGAGGAACGCCTCAAGGCCGTGATGAAGGAATTGGAGAAGCTGCCCAATTCCGTGTTGTTCATCGATGAAATCCATACCATGATCGGTGCGGGCGCGACCTCGGGCGGGGCGCTGGACGCTTCAAACCTGCTCAAGCCGGCGCTGGCAAGCGGAGCGATCCGGTGCATTGGCTCGACCACGTATAAGGAATATCGCCAGTTCTTCGAGAAGGACCGGGCGCTGGTGCGGCGGTTCCAGAAGATCGATGTCAACGAGCCATCGATTCCCGATGCGATCGAGATCGTTAAGGGGCTGCGGCCGTATTTCGAAGAGTTCCACAAGATCAAGTATACCGACGAAGCGCTCAAGGCGGCGGTGGAGCTTAGCGCGCGTTACATCAACGACCGCAAGCTGCCCGACAAGGCGATCGACGTGATCGACGAGACCGGAGCCAGCCAGATGCTGCTCAAGGCGGATCAGCGCAAGGCGGTGATCGATGTCGAGGACATCGAGGCGACCATTGCCACGATCGCGCGCATTCCGCCCAAATCGGTCAGCAAATCGGATGCTGAAATGCTGGGAAGCCTTGAATCCAACCTGCGCACCGTGGTGTTCGGGCAAGATGTGGCGATCACGGCGCTGGCTTCGGCGATCAAGCTGGCCCGCGCGGGGTTGCGCGAACCGGAAAAGCCGATCGGCTCGTATCTGTTCACCGGACCGACCGGCGTCGGCAAGACGGAGGTGGCCAAGCAGTTGGCCGATACGCTGGGGGTGGAACTGCTGCGGTTCGACATGTCCGAATATATGGAGCGGCACACGGTCAGCCGCCTGATCGGCGCGCCTCCGGGCTATGTCGGGTTCGACCAGGGCGGGCTCTTGACCGATGGCGTGGACCAGCATCCACACTGCGTGGTGCTGCTCGACGAAATCGAGAAGGCGCATCCGGACCTCTACAACATCCTGTTGCAGGTGATGGACCATGGCAAGCTGACCGACCATAATGGCAAGCAAGTGGATTTCCGCAATGTCATCCTGATCATGACCTCCAATGCCGGTGCTATGGACTTGCAGAAGAGCCCGATCGGCTTCGGCCGCAAGCGCGAGCAGGGCGACGACGAAGAGGCGATCAACCGGCTGTTTACGCCGGAATTCCGCAATCGGCTGGACGCGATCATCTCGTTCGCGCCACTGCCGCGCGAAGTTGTGCGCCGCGTGGTCGAGAAGTTCGTGCTGCAGCTCGAGGGCCAATTGGCCGAGCGCGGCGTAACCATCAACCTGACGCCGGAAGCGGCCGATTGGCTGGCCGAGCATGGCTATGACGAGCGGATGGGCGCACGGCCACTGGGTCGGGTGATCCAGGAATACGTTAAGAAGCCTCTGGCCGAGCAGGTGTTGTTCGGCGAACTGGTCAATGGCGGTTCGGTGACCGTGGCGGTCGTTGGCGAGGGAACGGAGGCCAAGCTGGAACTGGTGGCGGTGCCGCCGCGCCCGGCCAAGCCGAAAGCCCTGCCGCGCCCGAAAAAGTCCAAGGCTACGGCGGAAAAAGACAACTAGGTCTTGCACCAATCAGGAATGACGAAGGCCGGGAGCGATCCCGGCCTTTTGTTTTGGTGCACCGTTGTGCCTTTACGAGGCGCCGCTGCCGCGACGGCTCAAAGCTGGTCGGCGATGGCCTTGGCCAGGGCGGCGAGTTCCGTGTCGTCAGCCTTGCCGGCGGCGTGGGGGGCAAGGGGGGCATCGCCATAGACCGGGATCAGGTGGAAGTGGAGGTGGAACACGGTTTGCCCGGCGGGAGCTTCGTTGAACTGGGCAAGGCGCAGGCCATCGGCGCCGGTGGCGGCAAGGAGGGCCTTGGCGACGCGCTGGAGCAGCGGCATGATGGTGGCGAGGATGGCCGGATCAGCATCGAGCAGGTTGCGCGCGGGCGCCTTGGGAATGACCAGCAGGTGGCCGCGCGACTGGGGGAAGAGGTCCATCATGACCAGGGAGGCGGCGTCTTCGTGGACCTTGTGGGCGGGAATTTCGCCGCGCAGGATTTTGGCGAAGATGTTGGCGGGATCGTAGGGTGAGGTCATCGCGCTCTCGGGGCCGTGGGAATCGCTGGGCGGCAACGCAAGGATACGCCAAAATCGGGAAAAATGGAGGGCAGGATGCGGGCGGCACGGCTGGAGGCGATCAGGACGCTGGCGCTACGCGAGGTCGCAAAGCCGCGGCCGGGGCCGGGAGAGCTGCTGGTGCGGGTGGAGGCGGTGGGCATATGCGGCTCGGACCGGCACATGTTCAAGGGGGAATATCCGACGGCCTTGCCGGTGACGCTGGGGCATGAATTCTGTGGCATCGTGGCGGAGGTGGGCGAGGGAGTGAGCCGGTTTCGGGGCGGCGAACGGGTGACGGGCGATCCGAATATCGCCTGTGGCTGGTGCGCACGATGCCGCGAAGGGCGGCCCAATCTATGCGACAAGCTAACGGCGATAGGGGTGTTTCGCGATGGCGGATTTGCCGATTGTGTGATCGTGCCGGAGGGGCAGGCCTATGGGCTGCCGGGCGATCTCGATCCGCTGCATGGGGCATTTTGCGAACCGTTGGCGTGCTGCCTGCACGGGCTGGACGTGGCGCGGATCCAGCCGGGCGACAGCGTGGCGGTGCTGGGTGGCGGGGTGATCGGGCTATTGATGGTGCAATTGGCGGCGCGAGCCGGGGCGAGGCGGATTGCCATGGTGACGCGCCAGCCGGTAAGGCGCGCGGTGGCGATCAGCCTGGGGGCAACCGAAGCGATCGATCCGGCGGACGAGCCGGTGGCGGCACTGCGCGACGCGGTTGGCGGCGGGGCTGATGTGGTGCTGGAATGCGCCGGCGTGCCGGAGACGTTCGTGCAGGGATTGCGCATGGCGCGCCGGGGCGGGGCGTTCGTGTTGTTCGGAGTGATGCCGGCGGGCGTGGCGGTGCCGGTGGTGCCGTTCGACCTGCTGGTCAACGAATTGCGGATCGAAAGCGCCTGGCTCAATCCGTTCACGCATCAGCGCGCGGCCGACATGGTTGCGGCGGGCACGCTGGAGCTGGACCGGCTGATCAGCCGCACGATCGGGCTGGACGACGTGCCGGGCGTGGTCGGCGCGCCGGCGGCGGCGGGAGACATCAAGGTGATCGCGGTGCCCTAGGCTATTCCGCCAGCTCAAGGGCTGCGGGCGCCGGCTTCTGGAAGTAGCGGAAGCGGAAATAGTTGAGCAGGGCCATGCCGGTCAGGGTGACGGGCACGTATTTGACGCCCCGGCGGATGAAGAACAGCGCGATGGCCACAGCGGTGGCGGCGCTCATGGCGCCCTTGCCCATGGGCGAGGTGAAGGACGAGGGTACGATGTGGCGATAGAGCAGGGCATCGGAGCGGTAATAATCGCGGGCCCGGGCGGCAAAGGCGCGTTTGGACAGCGAATAGGCTTTGAGCTCGTCCATGCCCATGTCGCCGTGCAGTTCGATTTCGGAGCCAAGCGCCCACACTTCGGGCGGGGCCAGGCGGGTGGCGCCCAGGGCGGTAAACAGATCGATCAAGTCGGTGAAGGTGACGACATTGGCGTTCCAGGTGTCCTCGGACTTGGCGCCATGGGCGAGCACGAGGACATCGGCACGCGCCAGTTTTTCGCGCATGGCGGCGTAATTGCCGGCGGAGAAATCCCGGCCGGACTTGGCGGTTTCAACCACGCCGCCGGCTTTGATCAATTGTTCCACCATGGCGGAGCCAAAGGCGCCACCGGCGCCGGTGACCAGGAAGCGGCGGCCGCTGATCTGGTTGCCAGTGCCGAACAGGAGATCGAAAACATTGGCGAAGGACGAAAAGAAGGCCTGCGGATAGACGTGGTGCATGGCGTGGTAATTGTTGTCCACCCAGAGCAGGCCCTGCCGGCCGCCGACGCGCGACATGGACATGTGGTTGTAGTCCAGCCCTTCTTCCTTGAGCGTCATGGCCAGCATGGCAGTGCGGACCGCGACCACAAGCGCGACGGGCGGCCAGGGGAAGAGCACGAGGAAGAGCAGCGTGCCGACGATCGAGGTCAGATATTCGGGCAGGATATGGAGCCAGAGATTCTGCTGCACATAGGCCGGATTGATCTGCATGTCGCGGCCAAGAAACTTGTGGTGCACCCAATGCCAGGACGAAAAGGTGCGCAACAGCCCGAAGCGCGACCCCTCCCAGCGATGGAGCACCCAATGCAGGGCGTCGAACAGTGCCGTCGATACGACGAAGGCAAGAATGGCTTGAAGGATGAAGGCGGCGATATCCCAGATCATAGGGCGACCATAGGGGTGATGGGGGCGAGCGGGCAAGGGCACATTCGCTTCCGATCCGCTCAAGATGAGCGCGGCGCGCTTTTCATCCCGCTCCGTGTGCGACCTGCATCAAATGGGGCTGATTGCAGGGCTTAACAAAACGCCCTCGGGCTGGGCCCGAGGGTGATGAACGGCGCAAGGCGGGCAGGAACCTGAACGCCTAGCCGTTTTCAAGCCATTGCAGGTCTGCCGGGGTCAGCTTGATGTCGAAGGCTTTGATGCTGTCGTCGAGTTCGTGCAGGGTGCGCGGTCCGATCAGCGGGATGCTGGGGAAGGGTTGCGCCAGGACATAGGCGAGGGCGATGTGAATGGGGGATTTGCCGAGCTTGTTGGCCAGCTCGATTGCCCGGTCGCGGCGGCCGAAGTTCTGGTCGTTGTACCAGACGCGGACCAGTTCCTCGTTGTCGGTCTTGTCGCGGCCGGCACGCTCGGTGAAGAAGCCGCGGGCCTGGCTCGACCAGGAGAAATTGGTGACCTGGCGATCGTTGAGCCAGGTTTTCCACTCCGGCGTCGAGGCGGTGACGCAGCCGGCCCAGATAGGGTCGATCATTTCAGCCAGGGCGAAATTGTTGGACAGGGCGCCGGGGCGCTGCTTGCCGGCCTTGTCGGCATAGGCGATGGCCGCGTCCATGCGCTCGCGCGTCCAGTTCGAGCCGCCGAACGGGCCGCGAATGCGACCGGCCTTAACCTCGGCATCCATGGCATCGACGAACTCGCCGACCGGAACGTCCGGGTTGTCGCGGTGCATGAAATAGACGTCGACATAATCGGTCTGCAGGCGATCGAGCGACTGGGTCAACTGCTTGGCAATAACGTCGGGATAGACCAGGGGGCTATGGGCACCCTTGCCGATCAGCACGGATTGTTCGCGCGTGCCCCGGCTGGTGTGCCACTCGCCGAACAGCTTTTCGGTGTAACCCCCGCCATAGACGAAGGCTGTGTCGAACAGGTTGCCGCCCTTTTCCCAGAACGCGTCGAGCAGGATGGCGCCCGAGGCGAAGGTGCGGAAATCCTCAAAGCCCAGGGCTACGGCGGACGCCTGCTTCGCGAGGCCGGGAATCGAGCGCTTGGGAATGGCCGTGCCGCCCGAAACGAGCGGGCGATTGGCCAGCGTGTTGACGCGCCCGGCGGGCTTTTCGACGCTGTACTCGATGCCGGCATCCTTGCGCCAGGCGTCGAGCACGCGGGCATTGCCCAGGCTATCGGCCCAGCTCATGCCGGGCGCCGCAAGTTCCTGACGCTTAGCGAAGATGGCTTCGGCAGCCGCGTCGGCCTCGAAGGAATAGACGTGACCGCTTTCGTTGACGCTGACGGTCTCGGTCTTGCCGCCCTTGACGATGTCGATGCGGCCGAGGCCCTGGTCGCGGTTGCCGCCGGCAAACCAGAAGTCGGGCACTTCGATGCGCCCCTCCGAGCCATGGATGCGCAGCACGTTATCCAGATTGGCCATGACGGCGCAGGAAACCTGCGCGACGATGCCGTTTTCAAAAGTCAGGAGGGCGGCTGCCCAATCGTCGGTGCCTTCTGCATTGAGCTTGGCCGTGCCGGCCACCTTGACCGGATCGGCGAAGGGCTTGCCCATGGCCTGGCCGGCGACGAAGCGTGCCATCGATACGGGATAGCCGCCGACATCGAGAATGCCGCCGCCGGCCAGATTGGACGCGAACAGGCGGTGTTGCGGCTGGAACTTGCCCATGGAAAAGCCGAAGCTCGACTGGATCATGCGCACTTCGCCGATCACGCCGGAGCGGATCAACTCGCCCAGCTTGGCGGTCTGCGGGTGGACGCGGTACATGAAGGCTTCGCCGGCGAAGGTGCCGGCCTTGCGGTGGGCGTGAAACACCGCGTCGATCTCGAAGGACGAGAGCGCGAACGGTTTTTCCACCAGCACATGCTTGCCGGCTTCGGCGGCCCTGATTGCCCATTCCGCATGGCCGGTATGGGGCACGGCGATATAGACGGCGTCGATTTCCGGATCGGCGAGCAGGGCGTCATAGCCATGAACGACGCGGATGCCGGGAAAATCGGTCGCCAGGCTGGGCTTGCTGGGATCGCGCGTGGCGATCGCGGCCAGCACGCCATGTTTGGAATTGGCGACGCCGCCATGGAACGCCTTGGCGATGCTGCCCGGCCCGATAATGCCCCAGCGGATTTTTTCAGACATAGTAATGGTCCTTCTTCAAACTTTAGTGCGGCTAGCGAATGCGCTTGCCGGAATTGTCGAACAAATAGGCCTGGTCGGCGGCAATGGAGACCGTCAGGCTGTTGCGATCGAGCTCATGGCGCGATTCTTCGCGCTCGATGACGAGCTGCTCGCCGGTCTTGGTATTGGCGTAGATGTAACTGGTGGAGCCCAGATGTTCGGCCACGTCGATATCGACGGTGATATCGGCGGTGCCGGCGCCGGCCAGCCCGAAATGCTCGGGCCGGACACCGAGCGTGACCTTGTCGCCGACTTTCGGGCCGGACAGGGGCAGGCTAACTTTGGCCTTGCCCTGGTTGGTGAGCTCCAGCGTCAGCGAACCGGCGGTGGCGGCGGTCACGACGGCAGCCATGAAGTTCATCTTGGGCGAGCCGATGAAGCCGGCGACGAACTGGTTGGCCGGATCGTCGTAGAGGTCGAGGGGGCGGCCGGCCTGCTCGATAATGCCGTCGCGCAGCACCACGATCTTGTCGGCCAGGGTCATGGCCTCCGTCTGGTCGTGGGTGACGTAGATCATGGTGGTGCCCAGCTCCTTGTGGAGGCGGGCGATTTCGACGCGCATCTGCACGCGCAGTTCGGCATCGAGGTTGGAGAGCGGTTCGTCGAACAGGAACACCTGGGGTTCGCGCACGATGGCCCGGCCGATGGCGACGCGCTGGCGCTGACCACCCGAAAGCTGCTTGGGGCGGCGTGCCATCAGCGGCTCGATCTGCAGGATGCGGGCGGCATTCTGCACCCGCCGGTTGGTATCGGCCTTGTCGTTGCCGTTCATGCGCAGGCCAAAGCTGAGGTTCTGTTCGACGGTCATATGCGGATAGAGCGCATAGCTCTGGAACACCATGGCGATGCCGCGATCGGCCGGCTCGACATCGTTGACCTGGCGGCCCGCGATATCGATCTCGCCGCCCGAAATGTCCTCGAGGCCGGCGATCATGCGCAGCAGGGTGGACTTGCCGCAGCCCGAGGGACCCACGAAGACGACGAACTCGCCATCCTCGACCTCAAGGCTGACGCCGTGGATGATCTCGACCGATCCGAAGGACTTGACGACATTGTTGAGTGAAACACCGGCCATCTGCGCTTCTCCTATTTGACGGCGCCGGCAGCGATGCCGGCAATGAAATGGCGCTGCAGGAAGATAAAGACCACCAGCATCGGTGCGGTGAGCATGACGGCGCCGGCCATGATGCCGCCCCAGCTCACCTTGGTCAGCCCGATCAGGGTGCCCAGGGCCACGGGCGCGGTCATCGCGTCGGGCTTGGAGCTGATCAGCAGGGGCCAGAGGTAATTGTTCCAGGAATGCAGGAACAGGATGATGGACAGTGCCGCCAAGGTTGGGCGGGCCAGCGGCAGGGCGACGTGGAGGAATATGCGCCATTCCTTAACGCCCTCGACGCGGGCAGCATCGAACAGCTCGCCCGGCATCATGGTGAAGGCCTGGCGCATGAACAACACGCCCAGCGAATTGAACAGCGGCGGCACGATCAGGGCGATCCAGGTGTTGGCGAGCTTGAAATCGCGCGCCACCATGATGAACTGGGGAATGACCACCACGGCATAGGGCAGGGTGATGGTGCCCAGGATGATCGCCACCACCAGGCGCTTGCCCAGGAACTGGTAGCGCACCAGGGCCCAGCCGGCCATGGAGGTCAGCATGACCGACAGGATGGTATAGGTCACCGCCACGAAGATCGACACGCCCATGGCATGCAAGAAGTCGGTATCGGCCTGCAGATTATTGAAATTGTTGATGAAATTGGTCGAGGGCAGCAGCACGATGCTGGGGCTGAAGATGCCGTTGTCGGGCATGGTGGCGAAAATGGCCATCATCCAGAGCGGGAACAGCCAGAGCACGGCCAACGGGGTCATGACGGCATGCAGGGCGATGGAGCGAACGAGTTCGGCGCTGGATTTGCTTTTCATTTCGGTTCACGCCCCAGCCAGAGATTGATCAGCGAGATGGCAACGGCAAGCCCGGCCATGGTGTAGGCGATGGCCGAGGCATAGCCGAAGTTGAGCGAGGTAAAACCCTGGCGATAAAGGAAAATGCCCAGTGTTTCGGTGCCCCCGCCGGGTCCGCCGCGATTGGTGATCAGGAAGGGTTCGGTGAACAACTGCATGGTGCCGATGATCGACAGGACGATGCAGAACAACAGGATGGGCTTGAGCAGGGGCAGGGTGATGTAGAAAAACTGGCGGGTCTTGGAGACCTTGTCGAGCGTGGCCGCCTCATAGACGTCCTCGGGGATCGACTGCAGCCCTGCCAGGATGATGATGGCGTTGTAGCCGGCCCAGCGCCAGGTGACGGCGATGACCAGCAGCGCCATGGCGGGCGTGACGTTGGAAAACCAGTCGATGCTGGGCAGATGCACGGCGTTGAGGAACTTGTTGATGATGCCGAAATCGAAATTGAACATCAGCCGGAACACGGCGGAATAGGCGACCTCGCCGACCACGACGGGCGCGAAGAAGGCGAAGCGGAACAGGCCGCGCGCCTTGAGCAGGGGCGAGTTCAGCAGCACCGCCATGACAGTGGCGAGCGCGATCATCACCGGCACCTGGATGACCAGGATGATCATCGTGTTCTTGAAGGCGTTGAAGAACGCCGGGTCCCCGATCAGCCGGCTCCAGTTGATCGCCGGTGCGTAGCGCCACGGCACCGTGCGCGTCGCCTGGAACGAGATGAGGAAGGAATTGATGATCGGCCAGAGCCAGAAGGCCGCGAAAATCAGCAGGTATGGCGCCAAGAATCCGTAGGCGACGCGGTTGCGCAGCTTCATACATCAGCCTCCCATCGATGGCCGGGCTATTGCTGTCCCGTTGCCCACCAGAAGTCGCTCCCGGGCCTGACCCAAGCGCGTTCATGCATTGTGCAAAACACCCCCGGGCCAAGCCCGAGGGTGCGGATCGCGGAGATTATTCGGCGAGGGGCAGGCCGGTCGCCGAAGCGATCTGGTTGGCCGCATCGTCCAGTGCTGCCTTGGCATCGGCATATTCGCCGGCCAGGAACCTGGTCTGCACCGAGCGCACGATAGCCTCGGCATCGCTCTGGAACGGGGTGCCACGGCTGGGAACGATCTTGGGCAGGGTGCTCAGGATGTCCTTCCAGATCGCCTGGCCGCCCCAGTAGGACTGCGATTCGGCGACATAGGGGTCTTCGGTGGCGGCGGTGAGCGAGGGGACCAGGCCCATCGTGGACAACATCTTCACCTGGCCCTCGACAGTGCCCAGGGTGTAGTTGACGTAGGCGTAGGCCGCTTCCTTGTTCTGCGAAGCCGAAGTGATGGCCAGCGAGGAGCCGCCCAGATTGGCGGCGTGGGGACCATCGGCGGTCATGCTGGGCATCATGTAGACGCCCCACTTGCCGTCACCCGAGGGCGCAGCCTGGCGCAGCGAGCCTTCATACCAGCCGCCATAGAGCTGGGACGCCACCGTGCCCGCTTCGTTGTTGGTCAGCTTGCCGGCCCAGTCGGCGGGGCTCATCAAGCCGGCATCCTTCATTTCCTTGACCTTGGTCAGCGCCGCGACGCAGCCAGGCTGGTTGACGGTGATGGACTGCCCGTCATTGCTGAAATAGGCACAGCTCTGCTCGTTGGCGAGCATGCGCAGCCATTCCGTGTCGCCGTTGAAATCGGCATTGGTCATGGTGACGCCGGGATTGGCTTCCTGGATTTTCTTGCCGGCGGCAATGAAATCGTCCCAGGTCGAGATCGTTGCCGGATCGACACCGGCCTTTTCGTAGAAGTCGCGGCGATAGAACATCACCACCGGGCCCGAATCCCAGGGCATGGCATAGGCGACATCGCCCACTTCAAGCTCGGTACGCTTGAAGTCCGGGAACTTGGCCTGGTCCTCGGCGGTGTAGCCAAGCGTCTTGAGGTCCGCGAAGCAATCGGGGAACTGGCTCCAGAAAATCTCGGCTTCGCCGTTTTCTACCGAAACGACGTCCGGCAGGCCTTCGCCGCCGGCGGCACAGCCTGCCAGGGTCTTGTCGAACACCTGCTGGTTGCCGATGTCCTCGACCGTCACCTTGACGTCGGGAAACTGCTTGTTGAAGCCCTCGACAGTGGACTGCAGCGATTGGGCAGCGCTGTTCCAGCTCCACACGGTGATTTCGCCGGACTGTGCAAAAGCAGAGCCAGAAGCCATGGCCGTGGCGAGCGCCAGCGTCGCGCAGGCAAGTTTAATGCGCATTGTAGTCCTCCCTTTTAATTTGCTCTTATGTCGAGCCCTTTCTAAGCTATCCAATTCGTGAGCATTGTCACTCACTTTAGGAATGCGCAGTTGCCGGAAAGTAAGATGCAGGTTCAGCGCTTTTATGTGCCCGAAAGCGACGGTGTCGAAGTCCTGCCGACACGCCTGACCATGTTCCACTCCTCCCCGGCCCTGATGCGATCGCCGCACTGGCATGCGCAGGTCGAAGTCAATTTCATCGTGCGCGGCTGGGCGCACTACCGCATGAGCGGGCATGAGATCACCTTGCGCCAGGGTGACCTGGCCCTGTTCTGGGGCGGGCTGCCGCATCAGCTGGACATGGCATCGGCCGATCTGGTTTATGCCGGCGGACACCTGCCGCTGGTGCATTTTTTCTGCTTGCGCCTGCCCGAGCGCGTGCCCCAGCAGTTGATGCAGGGGGCAACCCTGGTCACCGACGCCACCGATGCCTCGGACCCGCTGGCATTTGCACGCTGGCACAGTTATGCCGCGTCCGGGGATCCGCTCAAGGCGCAACTGGCGGTGGCAGAACTGCTGCTGCGCCTGGAGCGGATGCGGTTCGATCCATATCGCCTGGTGTCCTCGAACCGGCCCGGTGCCGCGCGCGACAGCGGGCTGGACCCGCACTCACCTCGTATCATCGTAAGACTGTGCGACTTCATCGCCGACAATTTCCGCGAGGAAATCGACAGCAACGATATCGCTGCGGTGGCCGATATTCATCCCAAATATGCGATGAGCGTGTTCAAGAAATCCACCGGCATGACGCTCAACGAATATGTGAACCTGCTGCGGCTGAGCTATGCCCAGGCGCAACTGATGCTGGACGATGCCAATATCCTGCAGGTGGCGATGGATAGCGGATTCGGCTCGCTCAGCGCCTTCAACAAGGCATTTCGCAAGATCGCGGGAATGTCGCCCACAGATTTCCGTCGCGATGGCCGGGCCCGCCCCACCATTTCCAGCATGCCGCGGCTAAGCCCCGAGCCGCAATACAATTAAGGCGATTGCCGTGCCCAGATTTTCAGCCAACCTGTCGTTTCTCTACCAGGAAGTGCCGTTTCTCGATCGCTTCGCCGCTGCGGCCGCCGATGGCTTTGTAGCAGTCGAATATGTGGGGCCCTATGATCATGCCCCCGAGGTGATCGCCGAATTGCTGCGGCGGCACAATCTGGTCCAGGCGCTGTTCAACCTGCCGGCGGGCGATTGGGCGGGCGGTGAACGCGGCATTGCCTGCCTGCCCGACCGGGTGGCGGAGTTCGAGGCCAGCGTGACCACAGCGATCCGCTATGCCCAGGCCCTGGGCTGCACCAGGCTCAATTGCCTTGCGGGGATCGCGCCGACCGGAGTTGCACGCGAGGGTCTGCAATCGGTGCTGGTGGCCAATTTGCGTCATGCGGCACCCCGGCTGGCCGAGGCGGGAATCAGGCTGGTGATGGAGCCGATCAACCAGCGCGACATGCCCGGGTTCTTCGTGTCGCATACCGATCATGCCGAGGAGATATTGGCGGCAGTGGGGTCGGATAACCTGTTTTTGCAATATGACATCTACCACACCCAGGTTACGCAGGGCGACCTGCTGGCAACCTATGAGCGGCTGCGCGGACGGATCGCCCATATCCAGATCGCCGACAATCCGGGACGCCACGAGCCGGGCACGGGCGAAATCAGCTACGTCAATGTGCTGGCTGCCTTGGACAGGCTTGGATATGACGGGTTCGTGGGCTGCGAATACAAGCCGAAAACCACGACGAGCGCCGGGTTGGGATGGATGGCGCCCTACCGGTAAAAGGTTCAAGGCGGGCGGCGGTCCGTTTCGTACCATTGCTGACCCACTTTCTGCTGCTGGAACAGGGCACGTCGGCTGGAGTTGTTTCCTCGGCGGGAGATAACACGGTGGCGCAGGCTGACCTGGAAACACTCGGCACGTCCTGTGCCCATATTTGCGTCGACATGCAGCGCCTGTTTGCCGAGGAAAAGGACCGGTATGCGCCTTGCGCTGGGCCAAGGTGACGCGCGAGCATCTGCCTTGGCGATCTGGCTGCGACAGATGCGCTGTACAGTTCAGCCGACGAAACCCATGACGCCATGCTGCGTATCTACGAAAGCCGCTTTGGCATGCAGTTGCATGCCTGCACCACCCAGGAGGTCCTCGATGCTTGGAAACCCCAGCGCACCCGGATCATCGTCGCCCGATCCTGTTGAGCACCATGACTGGAGTCCCGCCGTGCCTGACAATCTGCGCTACCAGACCAATTCGGCGCGCGCCCACAAGATGCGCTTTGGCGCCGAACTGCGCACGACAGGAACCCGCTTCAAGCTTTGGGCGCCCAATTGCCCAGCTGTCCGGCTCAAGCTCGAGGGCCGGTCCGAGCTGCTCGACCTCGAGCCCCGGCGCGAAGGGTGGCACCGGCTTGAAGTGCCAGGCGCCATGGCCGGGACACGCTATAGTTACGTGCTGCCCGACGGCCGCGAGATCGCCGACCCCGCGTCGCGCCATCAACCCGATGGCATCGAAGGGTTCAGCGAAGTCATCGATCCGGCCGCTTTCGCCTGGAGCGATGCGGCATGGCGCGGGCGACCGTGGGAAGAGGCGGTCATCTATGAACTGCATGTGGGCGCGTTCAGCGCAGACGGCACTTTCGCGGCGGTCATCAAGCATCTCGATCATCTGGTAGCGCTCGGCGTCACCGCGATCCAGCTGCTGCCGCTGGCGGCGACCTATGGCGCGTTCAACTGGGGCTATGACGGGGTGCTGTGGTTTGCGCCAGCCACCGCTTATGGGCGGCCCGAGGACCTCAAGGCGCTGGTCGATGCCGCCCATGCGCGCGGTCTCATGATCATTCTGGATGTGGTTTACAACCACTTCGGCGCGACCGGCAACAGCCTGCCTGCGCTGGCACCGATCTTCACCAAGGCGCACCAGAGCCCTTGGGGGGAAGCGATCAATTTCGATGGCGAGAGCGCCGCCGAAGTGCGTGAACTGGTCATCGAGAACGCGATCTACTGGCTCACCGAGTTCAATATGGATGGCCTGCGGTTCGACGCCGTCCACGCCATGATCGACGACAGCACGACGCACATTCTGGAAATCGTCGCGGCACGCGCCCGCGCGGCCCGGCCGCACCGCCATATCCATCTGATCGTCGAGAATTCGGAGAACCAGGCGCGCTGGCTCAAGCGCAACAATGGCCTTGAGCCGGTGCATTTCAACGCGCAGTGGAACGACGACCTGCACCATCTGCTGCATTCGGCCGCCACCGGCGAGATCACCGGCTATTATTCCGATTTCCATAATCTGGGATTTGGGGCGGACAAGCTTGGGCGCGCCCTGTCGGAAGGCTTCGTTTATCAAGGGGAGTTCAAGGAACGCGAAGGCAAGCCACGCGGCGAGCCGAGCGGCGGCCTACCGGCCACGGCATTCGTGAACTTCATGCAAAACCATGATCAGGTGGGCAACCGCATCAAGGGCAACCGGATCACCGAACTGGCAAGCCCCGAAGCGATCAAGGCAATGGTCTCGATCTATCTGCTGGGTCCGCACATTCCCATGCTGTTCATGGGCGAGGAATGGGCGGCTCGGGAGCCTTTTCCGTTCTTTTCCGACCTGCCGCTGGACCTGCACGAGATCGCCCGCGAGGGCCGCCAGGAGGAACTCAAGGGCACTCCCGAGCATGAAGACCCTGACAAACCGGATGTAAGCGAAGCGGTTGATCCTACCAGCATCGCGACATTCCTATCGGCCAAGCTGGATTGGACGGCGCTCGGCAAGGAGGAGCATAGCGACTGGCTCGCTTATTACCGTACGCTGATCGATTTGCGGAACCGGGAAATCGTGCCCCGGCTGCCGGGCATTGGCGGCTTTTCGAGCCACTACGACGTGCTGGGTGACAATTCCGTGCTGGTGGGCTGGAGATTGGGCGACGGCTCGGTGCTGCGGCTCTACCTCAACCTGAGCAGCCGGGCGCAAAAGAACGTGCCACCCGTTCTTGGTCGCCGCGTGTGGCTGGAAGGGTTCATCGATGAAACGGGGCTTGGTCCCTGGACGGTGCTGTGGACGATCGACATCAACGGTTGAGTGCGGCTCAGCGCTTCTTGCCGCGACGGGTTGGGGCCGGCGTATTGCTCTGGTTTTCCTCCGAGAGCTTGCGCCAGCGCGCCAACCGTTCGGGATCCAGCGAACCGGCCGCTATGGCGGCCTGCACGGCGCAGCCGGGTTCGTGCGCATGGGTGCAATCGCGAAACCGGCACAGCGGCGCCAGGTCGGTGATTTCGGCGAACAGCGTGTCGATGCCCTCAGCCAGATCGCTGACATGCAGCGTGCGGATGCCGGGCGTATCGATGATCCAGCCACCGCCGGCCATGGCATGCAGCGAACGGGAGGTGGTGGTGTGGCGACCCTTGGCGTCCTGTTCGCGGATGCCGCCGGTTTGCTGGGGCAGCGCCTGGTCGGGGCCCGCCAAGGTGTTGACCAGCGTCGATTTGCCGACGCCCGACGAGCCGATGACGGCGACGGTCTGGCCTGGTCCGGACCACGGCGCCAGCGCCGCTGCAGCATCCGGCAGGCGGGGGTTGAGCGTGACGACGGCAAGATCGCGCTGCAGCGCTGCGGCCTGTTCCGCATAGGGGCGGGGATCGTCCACGGTATCCGCCTTGGTCAGGACGATCACCGGATCGGTGCCTGCCTGGTTGGCCAGCGCCAGATAGCGCTCCAGCCGGGCCGGGTTGAAATCGGCGTTGCAGGAGGTGACGATGAACAAGGTATCGATATTGGCGCCGGCCAGTTGCGGGCTCCTGGCGCCTTCGCCGCGCCGTTGCAGCACCGTGCGGCGCTCCAGCCGCCGCGCCAGCAGATCGCTGTGCGGATGCACCAGCACCCAATCGCCCACGGCATAGTCACCGGTATTGGCATGCGCGGGCAGGACCAGCGCCATCGTGCCGGTAGGTGACAGCCCTGTCATCCGGGCCCGATGGACATTGGCGACGCGGTGGGGGACCAGCGCCATGTCCTTCGGCCCGATCTGGTCGGCGAAAAAGGCGGACCAGCCCAGGCGCCCCAGCGCGGGATCGATCGGTTCCGTCATGATTGATTGGGATGAGGCGGCGTGGCGGGCATGCAAATGTCCTGGCGAAACTGCAGGCCGTTGGGCCGGCATGATCCTGCTTAGCAGGATTCGGCACGGGGCAGGGCGGCAAGGTTCCGATTGTGTCCATCGCACCGCATAATCGCAAAATCGGTCATCCAGCGTACGGCCACGATTGCCAACCGGAGCGCAAAATGTCCTTTTGCTGGCGCGGGATGATTTGCGCGTTCGATCCGGCCCGCCGGAAGCCAGAGTTGCGATGGATCGTCAGATAAGTTTGGCCGACAGACCGGGACCGGAACAGATCATCCGCTGTTCGGGTGACTGGACGTCGGCGACCGCAGGGTCCCTGGAAGCCGAACTCACCAGGTTTCAATTACCCCCGAATTCCGGGCGTTCGGTGCGCCTGGATATCGGCGATATCGGCAGGCTGGATACGATCGGGGCCTGGCTGTTGAGCAATTTCCAGCGCGGCCTCGCTGGTGGCGGCGCGCAACTGGTCGGCGGTTCGGACCAGCACCGGCGATTGCTGGAGCGAATCGGGCAGTCCGACCTGAGCGAATCGCCGCGGCGTCCGCGCGGCAATATCCTTCTGGTGCCGTTCGAGCAGCTTGGCCGCATCATTATTGGCAGCGGCCAGGATGCCTTTGCCGCCAATGCGGTGCAGGGCCGGCTCCTTGCCGCACTGGGCCGCACGGCGAGCCTGCAGGCGCCGCTGCGCTTTGCCAGTTTCATCAACCAGTTCGAGCAGATCGTGCTGCGCGCCATTCCCATCGTGGCGCTGATCTCGGTGGTGGTCGGCGCCATCATCACCCAGCAGACAATTCTGCAATTGCGGGCCTTTGGCGCGGTGATCTTCGTCGTCGACCTCGCGGCCATCCTGATGTTCCGCGAAATCGGGGTGCTGCTGGCGGCCATCATGGTGGCCGGGCGCTCGGGTTCCGCGATCACCGCCGAAGTCGGGGCGATGCGCATCCGCGAGGAATTCGACGCCTTGCGCGTCATGGGGGTCGATCCGTATCAGGCGCTGCTGCTGCCGCGCGTCGTGGCCCTGGTGGTCGGCCTGCCGCTATTGGCGTTCGTCGGCTCAATGGCGGGGCTGTTGGGTGCAGCGCTGGTCGCCCGGTATTATGGTGACGTTCCGTTCAATATCTTCATCGACCGGTTGCGCGACGTGATGACGCCGACCAGCCTGTTGGTGGGCATGATCAAGGCGCCGTTCATGGCGTTTCTGATTGGCCTCATCGCCTCCATCGAGGGCATGAAGGTGGAAGGCTCGTCCGAAGCGCTGGGACGGCGCACCACCTCTTCGGTGGTCAAATCGATCTTTGTGGTCATCGTCGCCGACGGGTTGTTTGCCGTGTTCTTTGCCGCGATCGGATTTTAGCCATGCTGGACAGCGCAGCACCAGCGCCGGTCGTCACGGTCCGCGACCTCGTCGTCGCGGTTGGCGGCCGTTCGGTCATCAACGGCTTGACCTTCGAGATGCGGCGCGGCGAAATTCTGGGATTGATCGGGCCGTCCGGGGCGGGCAAATCGGTCACCCTGCGCGCCATTATCGGGCTGTTACCGCATAGCGGGGGCAGCGTGGGCATGCTGGGGCGCGATTATGCTGCGCTCAACCGGCGCGAGCAGACCGAGACCCAGCGCAACTGGGGCATCCTGTTTCAGCAGGGCGCGCTGTTTTCCTCGCTGACGGTGCAGGAAAATATCGAGTTCCCGATGCGCGAGCACCTGCATCTGTCGGGGCCGTTGCGGCGGTCCATTGCCCGGGTCAAGCTCGATCTGGTGGGCCTGCCGGCGTCTGCCGCACTGCTCTATCCGTCCGAACTCTCGGGCGGCATGATCAAGCGGGCCGCTTTGGCGCGGGCGCTGGCGCTGGATCCGCAAATCCTGTTTCTCGATGAGCCGACAGCCGGTCTCGATCCGATCGGCGCCGGCAAGTTCGACGAGTTGATCGTCACGCTGCGCGATACGCTGGATCTGACCGTGCTGATGGTGACCCATGATCTCGATAGCCTCGCGACCGCCTGCGACCGCATCGTTGCCCTGGCGGACGGCAAGCTGTTGATGGCGGGGACCCTGGCGCAAATGCGGGCCAGTCCCCATCCCTGGCTGCAGGACTATTTCCACGGCCCCCGCGCCCACAACCTCGAAGGCTAGCCCATGGAAAACAATGCCAATTACGCGATCGTGGGCGCATTGGGGACGGCGGTCCTGGTGGCGCTATTCGCCTTCGTCTACTGGTTTGCCGGGCCGGCGAGCAATACCTCGACCAAAGCCTATGACGTGGTGTTTACCGGGCCGGTATCGGGGATCGGGCGGGGCACGGACGTGCTGTTCAACGGCATCAAGGTGGGGCAGGTCAATACCGTCGCGCTTGACCCCAATGATACCAATCGCGTAGTGGCGCGTGTCGAGGTGGACGCCACCGCGCCGGTCAAGGCCGACAGCCGGGTGCTGATGGGCTTTCAGGGCCTGACGGGGGTCGGTTCGCTGCAGTTTTCGGGCGGGACCGAGCAGGCCGGCGAGCCGGTCGCCGCACCCGACAGCGCCGTGCCGGTCCTCTATGCCGAGGCGTCCAACTTCCAGTCCATCCTGGATGGGCTGTCCACCACCGTCAATGGCGCGGCCACCGCCGTGGACCGCATCAACTCCATCCTGGACACCAATGACACCCGGCTCAATACTGCCATGGCGAATGTCGAAACCTTCACCAATGCGCTGGCGGCCAATTCCGAGGGCGTCGAAAGTTTTCTCGCGACGGTATCGGAAGCAGGCGAAGCGATCGCACCGCTGGCAGAGGAAATCACCACCCTGTCGAGCGATCTGCGCGGGCTGATCGATGCGGTTCCCCCCGATACGGTGGCCCAGGCGGTCACGGACGTTTCGACGTTCACGCAGAGCCTTGCCCGCAATTCCGGCGAGATCGACAAACTCTTTGCGACCACGTCCAAACTGGCGGATAACTTGACCGGCTTGACCGACGGCTTGAGCGCCAGTGTTGAGGTTATCGACCGGGTGGCGGCACAGATCGATCCGGAAGTGGTGGGTCGGGTGCTGACCAATGTCGATACGTTCTCGACGCGCCTCAATTCCTTGACCACCGATCTGCAGGGCCTCGTGGCGGCCGTTCCGGCTGAGGACCTGGCGCGAACCATGACCAATGTCGCCAGTTTCACCGATACGCTGTCGCGCAATTCCGGCAAGGTCGACGAATTGTTGGCCGACGCCTCGGCCGCCGCCGACAATCTGAACACGCTGACCGATGGCCTCAGCGGCAGTGTCGCGGTGATCAACCAGGTCACTGCTGAGGTCGATCCCAAGCTGATCGCCCGCGTACTGGCCAATGTCGATACTTTTTCCACCGACATCAACGCGCTCTCCACCGACCTGCGTGGCCTGGTGGCGGCGGTGCCGCCCGAGGAGGTGTCGCGCACGCTGACCAACGTCGCCACGCTCACCGATACGCTGTCGCGCAATTCGGGCCAGATCGATGCGTTCTTTGCCGGCACTTCGGGCCTATCGGAAAACCTCAATGCCCTGATCGCCGGGCTGACCGACAGCGTGGCGGTGATCGACAAGGTCACCGCCCAGATCGATCCGGAAGCGGTGGGGCGCGTCATCGGCAATATCGACGACTTTTCCGCCTCGCTGGGCAGCAATGCCGGCAATGTCGACACCATCGTCGCCAATGTCAGCACGGTGTCGGAAAACCTGATCGCTTCGGTGGATCGGATCAACGCCATTCTCGAGCAGGTCGATGGCTCGGTATCCGGCGCCGACGGGCAGGGGCTGTTCGCCGAAATCGGCGCAGCCGCAACATCGGTTCGGCAGTTGGCCGACCAGCTCAATGCCAGCACCGCCAGAATCGCGGTGGGATTGAGCGACTTCACCTCCGGCGGGCTGTCGGAATATTCGGCCCTGGCGGTGGATGCACGCTCTACGTTACAACGGCTTGACCGTGTGGTACGCAATCTCGAGAATAACCCGCAGGGTCTGATCTTTGGCGGTGAAACTGTCCGTGACTACAACAAGCAGTAGAGCTGCCTTATGAACACCACACGTCGCTTCTTCATGCTTGGCGGTGCGTCCGTCCTGACGCTCGGCCTTGCGGGATGCTTTGGCGCGCGCGCGCCGCTGACCTTCGATCTCGGCAGCGTCGCCCAGGCCGGGTTGCGCCGCCGATCCTCGCGCGTGGTCGTGATCACCCTGCCCAAGGCGGTGCAGACCTATGATTCGCAGCGCGTCGTCGTGCGCGAAGCGGGCAATGTGCTGAGCTATCTGCCCGACGCGCAATGGTCGGACACCCTGCCGCGGCTGGTGCAGACCCGGTTGTTGCAGACTTTCGAGGCCAGCAATTTCCCCAATATCGGGCGACCGGACGACCAGCTCTCCGTCGATGTTACCCTCGCCACCGAACTGCGGGCCTTCGAGGTCGATGTGGGCGCCGGCAATCTGGCGACCGTAACCATCAACGCCAAGCTGGTCGACGAACGGCGCGGCGCCATCTTTGCCAGCGACAGCTTTACCGCCACCCGGCCAGCCGCGGTCGATCCGACCGGCGCGGCGATCAATGCGCTCGATCTGGCGCTGCAGGATGTCATGAGCCAGATCCTGGTCTGGACCGCCCGCACGGCGTAGTTGGCGCCGGCTTCAGCACCTGGTACAGTCGTTCAACGCTACCAATATTCGGCCCTTGCGGGACGGGTCTATCCAAGCGCAATCTGTGGTGAAGCCGAAGGCGGCTGCCATGACAATGTCGTCATGGCGCATTATCAGCGCAATCCAAGCAGCTTGAACGGCAATCCAGGACGCAGCGCGGCGATGAACGACAGCAAGCAGTTGATCGGTTCGATGCTCCAGGTCGGTGGCGCGGCCAAGTCGTCGGCCTGTGCCGGGCGATTGCGCGCGGGTGTCCGGCGCCTGTTTGCCTGTCCGGCGTCTCGCCAAGGCGGCAGCGCGCCGCTGGAGCGCCCGGAGGTTATCCTCGCTGCCTTTTTAGTGCTGGCCACCTTTTTGATGGCAGGGGCAGACTATTGGCTTGGCCTGTGGATGCAGTCCTTTCCATCGCATTTGCTCGGGCTGTCTCGCACCATTACCGATCTTGGCGAGGGCGTGCAGGTTCTGGTGTTGTCCGGCGTTATCCTGATTGTCAGCATATTCGTTCCCGTGGCGCGCCTTCGCCGCAGGGCCGTCGTGGGGATAAATGCCGTAACCGCCGCAGCCGCATTCGTCTTCCTGTCCGTTGCCGGGGGTGGAACCACAGCGCTGCTGCTGAAATATGCCATCGGGCGCGCGCGACCGGAGGCTCTGGGCGCCGAGGGATATTTGCAGTTTCGGCCATTTTCCATGGATTCGGATTTTTCCGCCTTTCCATCCGGACATTCGGCGACGGCGGGTGCCATGGCGGTTTCGCTTGCCTTGGTATTTCCCCGGCTTCGCCCGATCATAATGCCGGCGGGCGTGCTGATCTGCGTGTCGCGGCAACTGGTCGGCGCCCATTGGAGCAGCGATACGGTCATGGGCTGGGGGCTGGGAGTGGCGTTCACCTTTTGGGTAGCGCATGTGTTTGCCCGGCGTGGCCTGGTGTTCGGCTACGATAGCGATGGCGGCTTGCGCCGACGCGATTGCCGGTCGCTGTTCGGCTCTCGCTGGTGGCTATCAGGACAGGGCCGCGGCAAGGCAGCCCGACTTTAACGGGCCAGCGCCTCGCGCAAGGGCAGGCCAGTGGTGACCCGTAAATCCAGGTCCGATTCAATATGGTCGATATGGGCCAGCAGCAATCGGCTGGCCAGATCGCCATCGCGCTGTTCCAGCGCCAAAAGAATGTGACCGTGATCGCTGTGGCCGCAGCTCGAAGCGCCGGACCGGCCATAAAGCGCGATCACCAGCGATGAGCGCGCCACCAGCTCTTCCATGAAGCGAAGCAGGATGGCATTGCCTGCAACCCCCGCCAGCAGCAGGTGAAAATCGCCCGATGCGTGGATTTCGGCCCGGCGGGCGCTGGGACCCCGCTCGGTGATCAGCCGCGTTTCGTCCGAAAGCCGCAGGCGGAATGCCGCAATATCCGCAGAGGTGATGCGCTCGGCCGCGGCTTTGGCGATGCCCGGCTCGATCAGCCGGCGCGAGTCGAAGACCTGCCGCGCTTCACCGGGCGTGGGATTGGCGACAAAGGCACCGCGATTGCGTTCGGTGCGCACCAGCCCCTCGAACGAGAGCATCTGCAAGGCCGAGCGCGCTACCGTACGGCTGACCTCGAACAGCGTACCCACTTCGGCTTCGCTGAGCTTGGTGCCGGGCGCCAGCCGGCGATCGACGATGGCGTCGCGCAACTGGTCGCGGATCAACATGGCACGATCCTCGGAAGCGCCGGATGGCGAGAGATCGAGTTCGGCAACTTTCATCAGTTCGCTAGCCATACCCTTTCATAGCGTGAATTTGCACGGAGGGAACGCCCAGACTGGATACAGAGCGAAGAAAGATTGCATACGATTTTGGCTTCCATTGCAAACATCAGCCTGTTTTGTGAGCAGATTTGGGCCTTGCATATCAATCGTGCAATGACGATGGATGAAACTCACAAATGAAAACAAAAGGTTAACGTATGGCGGCGGGCTTGGCACGGCGCCTGCATATCCCTTGGCAAAAAGAGGGCAATGCCGGATGTCGAAAGCCGCCGAAATCGATCTTGCCTCGGTCTCCAAGATTTATGGTGCCACCACGGCGGTCGATGCCATCAGCCTCAAGATCCCGGCCGGCAGTTATTGCTGCCTGCTTGGACCATCCGGCTGCGGCAAGACGTCGACCCTGCGCATGATTGCCGGGCACGAAAGCGTATCCATCGGCGATATCCGCCTGGGGCAATCCGTGGTGACCAATTTGCCGCCGGCGCAGCGCGACACCTCCATGATGTTCCAGTCCTATGCGCTGTTTCCCCATCTCGACCTGGTCGACAATGTTGCTTTCAGCCTCAAGATGGCTGGCGTCCCTGCCGAGCAGCGGCGCGCCCGCGCGCTCGACATGCTCAAGCTGATGCAGATGGACGCCTATGCCACGCGCCGGCCGGCGCAGCTTTCGGGTGGCCAGCAACAGCGCGTGGCGTTGGCTCGCGCGCTGATCACCGATCCGGAAGCATTGCTGTTGGACGAGCCGCTGTCGGCGCTCGACCCGTTTCTCAAGATCCGCATGCGGGCCGAGCTCAAGAAGCTGCAGAAGAGCCTCGGCATCACCTTCGTGCACGTGACCCACAGCCAGGAAGAGGCGATGGCGCTGGCCGATTTGATCGTCGTCATGAATGCCGGGCGGATCGAGCAGGCGGCAACGCCACGTGAGGTCTTTGAACGCCCCGCGACCGCCTTCGTGGCGCGCTTCATGGGCGATCACAATGTCGTTTCGGGCAAGGCGACCGGCGCGGCCGTTGGCCTGGTGACCTTCGAAATTGTCGGCGGCGGCAGCTTGTCGGCCTCGGGCGAGCCGCGCGCGGCCGGCGCAGTGGTGGATATCGGCATTCGGACCGACCATGTGCGGCTGGGCGAAAGTCCGGCCAAGGGCCTCGGCTTTACCGGGCTCGTGACCAATGTGGAATATCGCGGTGCCTCGGTGAAGCTCTCCATCGACGGTGTCGGGATCGAGGATTTCACCGCCATTGTCGACGACAAAAGCTTTTTCAAAACGCCCGTGTCGGTCGGCGACGCGGTGCCGCTGCATTGGGACGCCGAGGACGCCATCGTGCTCGGCCAACTCGATCGATAACGCCACTTTCAACCAGCAACAGGGGTTAGCAATGACTGAAAAGACCAAGACCAGCGGCATCTCGCGCCGCAATCTGCTCAAGGGCGGCGCTGCCGCGGCGGGCCTTGCCGTGGGTTCGGGCGCGATCACCGGCTTCCCGACCATCTGGGCGCAGAACCCGATCACGCTGCGCCAGTTCGGCACCGGCGTCTCCAACATCAACGCCATCGCCGACAAGTGCAAGGAAGACCTCGGCATCACGCTCGAGATGACCGCGACGGATTCGGACGCGGCCGCCCAGCGCGCCGTCACCCAGCCCGATTCCTACGACATCGCCGACATCGAATACTGGATCCTCAAGAAGGTTTATCCGACCGGGGTGATCCAGCCGATGGATATCAAGAAGCTGAAATATTACGACCAGATCGTGCCGCTGTTCAAAACCGGCAAGCTCACGCCCGACAGCGTGATCGCGCAGGGCACCGCGCCGCACACGGTCGGCTACGTCGAGGCCGCCGGCGACAAGACCTTCGCCAAGAGCGAAACCGGCCTCTTCACCATGGTGCCGACCATCTACAACGCCGACACGCTCGGCATCCGTCCCGATCTCGTCGGCCGCGACATCACCAAATGGGCCGACATCATGGATCCGGCCTTCAAGGGCAAGGCGGCCATCCTCAACATCCCGTCGATCGGCATCATGGACGCCGCCATGATCATGGAATCGATGGGCAACATCAAATATGCCGACAAGGGCAACATGACCAGGGAGGAGATCGACAAGACGATCGACTTCCTGATCAAGGCCAAGCAGGACGGCCAGTTCCGCGCCTTCTGGAAGTCGTTCGACGAGAGCGTCAACCTGATGGCTTCGGGCGAGGTGATCATCCAGTCGATGTGGTCCCCGGCCGTCGCCGCCGTCCGCTCGAAGGGCATCGCCTGCAAGTACCAGCCGCTGCAGGAAGGCTATCGCTCGTGGGGCGGCGGCCTCGGCCTCGCCGCCCATCTCGAAGGAGCGCAACTCGATGCGGCCTACGAGTACATCAACTGGTACACGTCGGGCTGGGTCGGCGGCTACCTCAACCGCCAGGGCTACTACTCGGCCGCAATGGACACCGCCAAAAAGTTCATGACGGACGACGAGTGGGGCTACTGGATCGAAGGCAAGCCCGCCATGGGCGACATCATGTCGCCCGAGGGCAAGGTCATGGAAAAGGCCGGCGCGGTGCGCGACGGCGGCTCTTTCGAGGAGCGCATGGGCAAGGTCGCCTGCTGGAACTCGGTGATGGACGAGGACCGCTACATGGTCAAGCGCTGGAACGAGTTCATCGCGGCTTGATGAATCCTGACTTTGATTGTCGGATGATCACCTTCTCCCCTTGAGGGAGAAGGTGTCCGAAGGGCGGATGAGGGGGTGTTTACACGGGCACTGAGCACGCGGAGAGAACCCCTCACCCGCAATTCTGCTGAACGCAGAATTGCACCCTCTCCCGCAAGGGGAGAGGGGCGCGGTGAGCGGTGCTGCTGGAGACATGAGAAAAACCTATGAACACCCTGCTCGCCCGCGCGACGCCCTATCTGCAGGCAGCCCCGCTGCTGCTGATCCTCGGCTTCTTCCTATTGATCCCGATCCTGCTGCTGCTGGTCGTGTCGTTCTGGGACTACGACTTCGCCGGCATGTATCCCGATTTCCTGACCATGAATTATGCCGAAACGCTCGGCTCGTGGGTGACCTGGAAGACGTATCTGAACACGCTCAAATTCGCTGCCATCGTGTGGGCTATCACCAGCGTGCTGGGCTTCTGGGTCGCCTATTTCCTGGCCTTCCATGTGCGGACGGCGGCAATGCAGATGGTGCTGTTCCTGGTCTGCACCGTGCCGTTCCTGACCTCCAACATCATCCGCATGATCTCCTGGATTCCGGTGCTCGGGCGCAATGGGCTGATCAATTCGAGCCTGGTTTCGGCCGGCATCATTGCCGAGCCGATCGAGTGGCTGCTGTATTCCGATTTTGCCGTGATCCTGGCCATGGTGCATCTTTACACCCTGTTCATGGTCACTCCGATCTTCAACACCATGATGCGGATCGACAAATCGCTGGTGGAGGCGGCGCGCGACGGCGGCGCCAGCGGCTGGCAGATCATCTGGAATGTCATCCTGCCGCTGGCCAAGCCCGGCATCGCCATCGGCACGATTTTCGTCGTGACGCTGGTCATGGCCGATTTTTCCACCGTGCAGGTGATGAGCGGCGGCCAGAGCGCCTCGGTGGCGCTGATGATGAAGAACCAGATGTCGCTGCTGCAATATCCGGCGGCAGCGGCCAACGCCATCGTGCTGCTGGCGCTGGTGCTGCTGATGGTCGCGGGCATTCTGCGTATCGTCGATATCCGCAAGGAGCTTTGAGATGAACCGCGAGAAACGCAGCGCCGGTTTTTATGTCCTCGCCGGGTTCTTCACGCTCTTCGTGCTGTTCCTTTATGGTCCGCTGTCGGCGGTGTTCATCCTGTCGTTCCAGGGGCCCCGGGGCGGGCTGACCTTCCCGCTGAACGGGGTTTCGTTGCACTGGTTCACGAACCTGTTCGAAAAGCAGGCGGTCGGCGATTTCGGCGCCAGTTTCGGGCGTTCGTTCATGCTTGGGCTGTTGGTGATGGTCTCGACGGTCGTCGTGGCGCTGCTGGCGGGCCTGGCGTTCCGGCGCAAGTTCCTTGGTGGCACGCCGCTGTTCTACCTGACCATCGCCAGTCTCGTCGTGCCCTCGATCATCGTCAGCTTGGGCATCGGCGTGCTCTACCAGCAGATCGGCATCCGCCCGGCCTGGTTCAGCTCCGCCTTCGGCGCACACCTGACCTGGACGCTGCCGTTCGGCGTGCTGATCATGTTCGCCGTGTTCAACCGCTTTTCGCCAGCCTATGAGGAAGCGGCGCGCGACCTCGGCGCCAGCGCTTGGCAGACCTTTCGCTACGTCGTCTTGCCGATGATCGCGCCCAGCCTGATCGGGGTGGGGTTGTTCGGCTTCAGCCTGTCCTATGACGAATTTGCGCGCACGCTGCTGACCTCGGGCAGTTCCAACACCCTGCCGCTCGAAATCTACGGCATGACCACCAATGTCACGACCCCGGTGCTCTACGCGCTGGGCACGGTGACGACACTGTTCTCGTTTGCCGTCATACTCATCACGCTGCTGTCCATCATCCTGATCGGCCGGCGCCGGGCCCGGATCATCTGACCGCCATGCGTATTCTCGTCGTCAATCCCAACACCACAGCCAGCATGACCGCGATGATCGCCAAGGCCGCGCAGGCGATTGCAGGGGCGGGCACCGAGATCGTCGCCGCCACATCAGGCATGGGGCCGGCCTCCATCGAGGGTTATTACGACGAGGCTTTCGCGCTGCCCGGCTTGCTGCTGGAAATCAGCAAGGCGGAGCGGGCCGGGGCCGATGCGGCGGTGATCGCCTGCTTCGACGATACCGGGCTCGATGCGGCGCGGGCCATGGCCACAATTCCGATCCTCGGCATCTGCGAGGCGGCCCTGTCCACCGCGAGCTTCATCGCCAAGCGCTTCACCGTGGTGACCACTATGGAGCGCTCGCGCGTGCCGATCGAGGAACTGGCATGGCGCTACGGCATGGCGGGCCGGGCCCGCATCCGCGCCGCCGACATTCCCGTGCTGTCGCTGGAGGATGCCAATTCGGGCGCTCGCGATCGCCTGCGCAGCGAAATCGCCTTGGCCATCGCCGAGGACAAGGCCGAGGCGATCGTGCTGGGTTGTGCCGGGATGGCGGATCTGGCGCAGACGCTGCAGCGCGAATTCGCCATGCCGGTGATCGACGGGGTCGGCGCCGCCGTCAAGCAGGCCGAAGCGCTGGTATCGCTGGGCCTGACCACGAGCAAGCGCGGCGCCTATGCCACTCCGGTACCCAAGGCGTATGCCGGAGCACTTGCCGAGTTCGCGCCGGCATGACGCGCACCATCCGCAGGCTGGTCTTGCCGGAAATCGGCACGCTGCTGGGCTGGGCATGCGACGAAGGCTGGAACCCCGGCCGCACCGACGCGACTGCGTTCGCCAGTGTCGACCCGGACGGATTGATCGGGGCCTTTGTCGGCGGCCAAATGGTCGCGGCTATCGCGGCAGTCGCCTATGACGCGAAGTTTGGCTTCATCGGGCTCTACATCTGTCATCCGGCTTATCGGGGGCAGGGGCATGGCCGGGCCGTGTGGGACGCGGGGATAGCGCATCTGGGCCAGCGCACTATCGGCCTCGATGGCGTGCCCGAGCAGCAGGCCAATTATGCGCGCATGGGCTTTGCGATTGCCTATCAGACCATGCGGATGACGGCGCTTGCCCCTGCCGGTGCGATGGCCGGCGATCTGGTCCCGGTGCAATCGGCGCGCGTCTTGCAGGCGCTCGACCGGCAATGCTTTCCGGCAGAGCGGGGCCGCTTTGTTGGGCATTGGCTGGAGCCGCCCAATCGCGGCCTGGCGCTGATGCGCGACGGCGCGGTGGCGGGCTGCGTGGTCATTCGGCCCTGCGTGGAGGGGCACAAGATCGGCCCGCTCTTTGCCGCCGACGACGCCGACGCCAAGGTGCTGCTTGCAGGTGCGATGCACTTTGCCACGGGAATGGTGCAGATCGACGTGCCGCGGTCGCGATCGGCGTTCCTCGCAACGCTGGGCGCGTCAGGCTTCGCACCCGGCTTCGCCACGGCCCGCATGTATCGCGGCGCGGCGCCCGCCATCGACATGACGCGTGTTTTCGGCATCACCAGCCTGGAGCTGGGCTGACGTTCTGGATCGGCAGCCAATGGCCGGTATCGGTGCGGCTGAAGCGGGGCGAGGCGAGCGGCGCCATAATCGTGTCGCGATGGGCCTCGAGCGGCGCTTGCCAGTTTGTGCCCTGCAACATGGCGAACACGATGCCGACCGGCTCGATGCCCGCCAGCGCGAGCAAGCGGAGCACCGCCACCATCGAGGCGCCCGAACTGACGACGTCATCCACCACCAGCACGCGCTTGCCGAGGAGGAGCGGCAGGCTGCGTGGATCGAGGAAGATGGTCTTCTGGTGGGTCGGGCTGGTGATCGAGGACATGGGCGCGGAAAGCGCGTCCTGGTACCAGAATTTTCGCGATGTTCCCAAAGCGACCATGCGCGCATGGCCCAGGCGGCGTGCGACCGAGTTGGCCAGCGGCAGGCCCAAGGTCGGCACGCCGATGACCACGTCCGGCGCCAGTGGCGCGGCAAGGGCGCTCATCGCGGAGGCCAGCGCGTCCTCGACCGCGAAGCTGGCCTGGTTGACGATGAGCGAGGCGACGGCCGTCTTGCCATCGCCGGGCAGGACGCGCAGCGGCAGGAGGAGTTGGCGGCCATCGCCGAAGGCTGCGGGATAGCTGTCCACGAACCCCTCGGACGGCGCCGCCTGATGGGTGCCCGGGGGGTCGATGGCCTGCCAGAAGTGATGTGGTTCAAGCGTGGAAATGGGAAGGTTCCTTGCTGGCGGCGACCGAATGAGGGATGTTGGGGCCACTGTGTTTCCAAGAGCTTAGCAAGCCATGACCGTCCCGGACAACGACCCTTTCGAGATCGAGGCCATGATCGCCCTGCGCCGCGACCTGCATGCCCATCCCGAGCTGGGCTTTGAGGAAGTGCGCACCAGCGCGATCGTCGCGGCGCAGCTCGAAGCGGCAGGGATCGCGGTGCATCGCGGGCTGGGCCGAACCGGCGTGGTGGGCAGCTTGCGCGTGGGGCAGGGCACCCGTGCCATTGCGCTGCGGGCGGACATGGACGCCCTGGCCATGCCCGAACTGTCGGACCTGCCCTATGCATCGGCCACGCCCAACACCATGCATGCCTGCGGCCATGACGGGCACACGGTCATGCTGCTGGCGGCCGCACGGCATCTGGCGCGGACGCGGGCGTTTTCGGGCATTGTGCATTTCATCTTCCAGCCCGCCGAGGAGGGACGCGGCGGCGCCAGGGCGATGATCGAGGACGGATTGCTCGAGCTGTTTCCCGTCGATGCCGTTTACGGGCTGCACAACATGCCGGGGCTCGCGACCGACCAGATGGCAGTCGTCGCCGGACCGCAACTGGCATCCTCCGATAGCTGGGAGGTCACGTTCCGAGGCATCGGTACCCACGGCGCCAAGCCGCATCTGGGCCGCGACGCCATGACCGCCGCCGGCCACTTCCTGGGCATGATCCACACCATCGTGGCGCGGCGGATCGATCCGCTGCAGCCCGCGGTGGTCAGCGCCTGTGCCATGACCGGCGGCGATTTCCGCGCGCTCAACGTCATTCCCGATACGGCGCGCATCGGGGGCACGGCACGGGCTTATACGGCCAGCGTGCGCAACCAGCTCGAGGCCGAGATCGGGCTATTGGCGCAGGGCGTGGCGCAGACGTTCGGCATTGCGGCGGACTATGAATTTTTGCGGCGCATCCCGCCCGTGGTTAATGACGCCGATGCCGCGCGGCGGGCGCTCGCGGCGGCACAGGCTGCAACGGGGCAGGCGGTCATCACCGATTTCCCGCCATCGACGGCTGGCGACGATTTCGCGTTTTTAGGTGCGGCGGTGCCGGGTGCCTATGTGTGGCTAGGAAATGGCCCGGCGGTGGACGGCGCGTTGCATCATAATTCGCGGTATGACTTCAACGACGACGCGATCGTCACGGGGGCGCGGTTCTGGACGACGCTGGTGGAGCAGGAGCTGCGGTAGGCCCCCTCATCCGCCCTTCGGGCACCTTCTCCCACAAGGGGCGAAGGGGATGGAGCCGAAAATTATCAGTCGGCCCCTTCTCCCCTCGTGGGAGAAGGTGGCGCGTAGCGCCGGATGAGGGGGATGGCGTCAAGCCAGGCCATTGGCGAGTAGCTTCAGCGCGGCGGCCACATCGATGCCCATGGCAATCTTGACCGGTAGAGGGCCTTCCAACAAGGCGCCTGGATCGTCGCGCAGATCGACCGATACATGCCGCGTTTCGACCTCGAACAGCTCCGGCGCGAGGGCCAGCAGCATGACGCAGGGGTCGTGCAGGGGGCGGCTTTCGCGGCCGTCCTGGAAATAGGCGGAGATCAGGTCGGCAGCGGCGGTGCCGGCGATGGTGCCGCGGAGGGATTGCACATAATCGAGGCCGGCGCGGACCTTGCGGGTGACGTCGAGCGGGATGAGGGTGACATCGAGGTCGGCGCGCAGCACGGCATCGGCCGCCTCGGGATCGGCGGCGAAATTGAATTCGGAGCGGGGGCCGACATTGCCTTTGTCGGTCACGACGCCGCCCATGACGATCAGGCGGCCGATGCGGCGGGCGGCGTCGGCGTGATCGCGCAGCAGGAGGGCAATGTTGGTGAGCGGGCCGAGGGCCAGGACATCCACGCTTCGGGCACGGGCGGTGCGCAACTGGTCGGCCATCCAGAACGGTGCGTAACCATGCGGAATGGCCAGGGGTTCGGGTAAGGCCACGCCGCCTAGACCGTCATTACCATGGATGGCGGCTTCGTCGATGCTGGGGCGGGCCAGCGGGTCGGCAGCACCGGAAATGACGGGAATGTCGGGGCGGCCGAGCAGCGCCAGGAGGCGGCCGGCATTGCGCGTGGTGACATCGATGCCCAGATTGCCGGCGACCGTGGTCAGCCCGATTACGTCGAAGTGGCCGCTATTGAGCGCGAACAGGATCGCGACCGCATCGTCCAGCCCGGGATCGGTATCGATGATGACGCTACGGCTGGTCATAGAGCGGCAGCAGGGTCATTTCGGGCACCTTGACCAGTCCCATGTCGGTGATGCGCAGTTCGGGGATAACCGACAGCGGGATCAGGTTGAAGCCCATATAGGGAATGGTGCAGCCGGCCGCTTCCCAGGCGCGCTTGAGCGCGACGTTTTCGGTCGCCACGTCATGGACCCGCTTGTCCGACAGGAGGCCCGCGATCGGCAGGCCGACAAACGCAGTGACCCGGCCGTCCTGCACCACGACGATGCCGCCCTTGGCCTGCTGGATGGTTTCGAGGGCCAGCGCCATGTCGGCTTGGTTGGTGCCTGCCAGGATGATGTTGTGGCTGTCGTGGCCGACGCTGGAGCCGACCGCGCCGTTCCGGATGCCGAAATCCTGCAGCAGGCCATGCGCGACGCCGCCTTGGGACTTGCCGTGGCGCTCGATGATGGTGACGAAGCTCAGCGAGTGTTTTTCAAGGAGGCTCGACCAGTCGTTGGCAGGCTCGAGCGCGACTTTACGATGCGGCAGCACGATGCCGGGCAGTTCGATGCCGATGGCGTTGGCGACAACCGGCGCGGTCGGCAGGTCGGGGGTCAGCTTGAGGTTCTCTGGTGTGTGGACGGTGTTGTAGGCTGCTTCCGGGTAGCGGTAGCGCTGGTTGAGCGTGTCCTCGAGGATAGGGGTGACCTGGCGGCGGTCGATCACCAGCGCGCCGCCATACCAGGTGCTTTGCGGGAGCATGGCATCATCGAGCAGGACCAGGTCGGCGCGGCGACCGCCGCCGAGACCGCCGATCTCGTCGCCGACGCCGAACCGCGTGGCGCCATGCAGCGAGCCCATCGACCAGGCCTGCTCTGGCGTCATGCCGAGGCGGATGGCTTCGCGTACCACCCAGTCGAGACCAAAATTCAGCAAGTCGTCGGCATCGCGATCATCGGTGCAGACACAGAAGCGCTTGTGGCTGGCGCCCAGTTCGGTGATCGGCTTGATGGCCTCGACAATGGAATTCCACGGCGTCGCCGGATTGCCGCCGCGCAGGAACACCCAGATGCCGGCATCGACGAAATCGCCGGAGATCTCGATGTCGATGGCCTCATGGGTGTCGGTGACGCCCGAGGCGGCATAGGGGGCGACGAACTCGCGGCCATAGATGTGCCCCGAGACGGGGCGGCCGCGCTTCAGCGCTTCGGCGATGATGGCATGGGAGCGGGGATCGGCCATGGCGACGGGCACGAAATCCATTTTCTCGCCGAGCGCCACGGCTTCGGGCCAGGCGTCGAACAGCGCGCCGATCTTGTCGGGGGTCAGGTCGCCGCCGGCAGTTTCGAGCTCGGGCGAGGTGGCTGGAACGGTGGACGGGACGGTGAGGAAGATCGACAGGGGCGCCAGGCGCGCGTCTTCGAGCATGGCCTCGACACCGGCGACATCCATGACATTGCCGATCTCATGGCTGTCGCAAAAGATCGTCGTCGTGCCATTGAGCAGTGCCGCCTCGGCATAGGCGCAAGCGGTGACCATCGAGCTTTCGATGTGGATATGCGGATCGACCAGGCCCGGCGCGATGATGCCGCCCTGAGCGTCGTAGATCGCCTTGGGGGCCGGAGCCTTCTTGTAAGTCCCGGCTGGGTGGATGGCCGCAATGCGACCGCCGGCGAGCCAGAGTTCCTTGTCGCTGCTGGTGCGCTCAGAATAGGTCGAGAGCACGCGGGCGCCGGTAATGACGAGATCGGCCGGGGCACGGCCCGATGCGACATCGGCCAGCAGCCGGGTCTGCTGCCAGAGCGGGGCGACGGAAAAACGGGTGAGGGCCATCAGAGTTGTCTCCGGTTGTTGTTTTCACGCGGTGTCATACCGGCGCAGGCAGTTACCCATCCTGAGATGTGGCCAAAGACGGCGATCTCGGGATGGGCCCCGGCCTGCGCCGGGGTGACATCGTGGGTGGGGTTGACTTGGTGATGAGGCAGCGTCATTCGGCAAACGCCGCCAAGATACGCACCCACGAGCGGATGCCTTTGTGGAAGCTGGACAGGTCGTATTTTTCGTTGGGGCTGTGGACGCGGTTGTCGAAGTGAGCGAAGCCGACCAGCAGTGAGTCCATGCCGAGGCGCTTCTTGAACTCGCCCAGGATGGGGATGGAGCCGCCGGTGCCGGCGAGCGCCGCTTCGACGCCCCACTCCTCGGTCAATGCGGCGCGGGCCTTGCCCAGCAAGGCGCCATCGAGGGGCATCGTTTGGGCCGGGGCGCTCGCATAGGCGCGGAACGTTGCCGTGCAATCGGCGGGCAACAGGCTCTGCACGAAGGCACGAAAGCTGGTGCGGATGTGGTCGGGGTCCTGCCCGGCGACCAGGCGGAACGACAGCTTGGCGTGGGCCTCGGCGGGGATCACGGTCTTGAAGCCATCACCGGTATAGCCGCCCCAGACGCCGTTGATCTCGCAGGTGGGTCGCGCCCAGATTTGTTCGAGCACCGAGCGGCCACTCTCACCCGCTGGAACAAACAATCCCACATCGGCGAGAAACCTTTCGGCATCGAAGGGCAAGGCGTCCCATTGCGCCTTGATGGATGCCGGCAGTTCGGACACGTTATCGTAGAAGCCGGGAATGGCGACGCTGCCGTCATCGTAGCGCAGCTTGCCGATGACGGTGCCCATGAGTTGGACTGCATTGCGCGCGGCGCTGCCGAACATGCCCGAATGCAGGTCGCGATTGGCGGCGGTGATGGTGAATTCCTCGGACACGAAACCGCGCCACATGGTGGTGATCGCGGGCGTATGGCGGTCCCACATGTCGGTGTCGCAAACCAGGATCACGTCGGCCCGCAGATCATCGGCATTGGCCTCAAGGAACGGGCTGAGCGAGGGGCTGCCGGCCTCTTCTTCGCCCTCGAAGAGCATCGAGATGCGGATCGGCAGCGATCCGGTAACGGCCTTGAAGGCGCGGCAGGCCTCGATGAAGGTCAGCAACTGGCCCTTGTCGTCCGAAGCGCCGCGACCCAGGATGAAAGTTTCGCCGTCGGGTTGCGGGGCCAGCGATGGCTCGAAGGGTGGCGTGGTCCAGAGCGACAGTGGATCGACCGGCTGCACGTCGTAGTGGCCGTAGAACAGCACATGCGGGCCGGAGGCCTGCGGACCGTGCGCCACCACCATGGGATGGCCTGCCGTGTCGCGGACGAAGGACGCAAAATCAAGCGCGCCCAGTTCATCAGCCAGCCATTGGGCGGCGCGGCGGCAATCAGCCCCGTACTGCGCTTCGGTGGAGATCGAGGGAATGCGGATCAGTTCGAACAGCCGTTCCAGGCTGCGCTCGAGATTGGCATCGACAAAATCGAGGACGTCTGTCAGGTCGGTCATGGGGCTGTCCCGTCGATGCGGATGATTTCGGCGTTGAACTGCGCCGCGATCTGCAAGGCGTCACGCAGGGCTTTTTGCGGATCGATCGTTTGCATCTGCCGGTCGCGCATCAGCCAGGCGCCGGCCACCATGGTATCGGTGACATCGCTCGGCAGGGCCGCGAAGACCAGGGCAGAATAAGGATCGTAGATCGGGTGCAGCCGGGGCGCGGCAAGGCTGACCCGGATCAGGTCGGCCTGCTTGCCGACCTCCAGCGAGCCGATGGATTGCGCCAGGCCGAGCACTTTAGCGCCCTCGATGGTTGCCATGCGGACCACGGTGGCCGCTGCCAGCGGCGCGCGGGATTTGCCGCGCAGCTTGGCGAACATCGACAGGGGTGCCAATTGGGCGAACAGGTCCAGCGTATTGCCGCTCATCGGCCCGTCAGTGCCGATGCCGACCGGAATGCCCGCCTGGCGGAGCGCTTCGACACGGGCAATGCCACGACCGGCCTTGCCGTTGGAGCGGGGATTGGTCGATACGCCAACCTGGGCCGCGGCCATCAGCGCGATGTCGCTATCGCTCAGATGCAGGCAATGCGCGCCGATCAGGTCCGGCTTCAGGAGTCCGGACCGGTGCACCACCTCGACGCTGGATTGACCATGGGTATCGCGGGCCCAGTGCACTTCCACATCGCTCTCGGCGAGGTGGATCTGCACGATCACGCCGGGATGATCATCAGACCAGCGCGCGATCCGGCTCATCATTTGCAGACCGGTGGAGTAGGGCGCGTGGGGCGCGATCGACGCGGTCACGAGGCTATGGCCGGCGAACTCGTCGGCCAGTTGCTCGGCCAGCGCGAAGCCCTCATCGAAGGTCTGGTGGTCGGGGGCGTTGAAATCGGCCAGGGTCTGCCCGACCACGGCGCGCAGTCCGGCCCCGGCGGCGACCCGGCCCACTTCGGTCTCGTGGTAGTACATGTCGGCGACGCAGGTCACGCCGCCCTGGATCATCTCGAGGGCCGAGAGCGCCGAGCCGGCGCGGACCATTTCGGCGGTCACGAACTGGCGTTCGAGCGGCAGGATGTAGCGGTAGAGGCGATCGTCGACATCTTCGGCCAGGCCACGAAACAGCGACATGGCCATGTGGCAATGGGTGTTGACCATGCCGGGCATGACGATGTCGCCGCCGCAATCGATGATTTCGGCGTTTTCGATTGTCGGCGGGGTGCCGGAGCCGAGGGCGGTGATGGTGGTGCCCTCGATCTGCAGCCAGCCCGGATTGTGGGTGGTCATGGCTGGGTCGATAGTGAGGAGCCAGGCATTGGTGAGGAGGATGGTCATGGGTAAGTTTCGGCTGGCATCGAGCAGTCACCCCCTCCCTCTTCCCCCATCAAGGGGGAGGTGTCTCTCCACTCGTGGGACTGAATCGAATTCAATTGAGACTCGGTCCAATTCAACCCACCGGCAGACACCTCCCCTTTGATGGGGGAGGCAGGGAGGGGGTGATTCACTTGATACCGAGCCATCAAACCGCCGCCTCCGGCGCCAATATCGTGCACTGCTCCGGCACCGGGACGAGGCGAGCACCGGCTCCAATTTCCAGCGGCCGGGTCAAGGGGCCATTGGCGGTGAGCGGACCAGAAGGGGTCTCGCACTGATATTGGTAGGCACGGCCGAGATAAGTGCGCAGGCCCAGTGTCGCCGGTATTCCTGTTTGGCTGGCTGCGTCGCTGACGGCAAGGCCGTCGGCACGGCAGGCTAGAATGAAGCTGTCCGGGATGGTGCCGAAGTCGTCCTGCGACAGCTCCAAGTGTACACTGCCGCCGGCCTCGGCGGTGATCCGAGCGCCGTCGCGCGCCACGACGCGCATGTCGATCAGGTTTTCAAACCCCACGAAGCGGGCGACGAACGCGTTGGCGGGTCGCTGGTACAGGGTTTCGGGCGTATCGAGTTGCATGATGCGGCCGGCATGCATGATGGCGACCCGGTCGGAAATCGAGAAGGCTTCTTCCTGGTCGTGCGTCACATAGACCGAGGTGGTGCCGTTGGCGCGCTGCAACTGACGGATTTCCACGCGCATGTCCACCCGCAGCTTGGCGTCGAGATTGGACAAGGGCTCGTCGAACATCAGCAGTGGCGGCTCGATGACCAGGGCGCGCGCCAGGGCGACGCGTTGCTTCTGGCCGCCCGACAAGGCTGCCGGCAGGCGGTCGGCGAGCGGGGCGAGGCCGACGCGCTCCAGCATGGCCGTGACGCGCTTTGCCTTGGCCTCACCGGCAATCCCGCGCTGCTTGAGGCCGAAGCCGACATTGTCGGCGACCGACAGATGGGGAAACAGAGCATAGTTCTGGAACACCAGGCCGATATTGCGCTGGTGTGCGGGCAGGCGGGTCAGGTCCTTGCCGTCAAGCTGGATAGTGCCGGAGGTGGGTTCGAGAAAGCCGGCGACGAGGCGCAAGGTGGTGGTCTTGCCGCAGCCGCTGGCGCCGAGGAGAGAGACCAGCTCGCCCTCGGCAACGTCGAGCGACAAATCTTCCAGCACCTTGGTGGTGCCGTAATGGGCGGTGATCAACTGGATGGATAAAGCTTGGGTCACCGGCACACTCTACTTGGCAAAAAAGGTCAGGCCCAGCGTCCGCTCGACCACCGCCATCACGGCAACGGTCAACAGCATCAGCAGCACCGATACCGAGGCGACGGTGGGGTCGAAAAACTGCTCCATATGGGCCAGGATCTGGATCGGCAGCGTCGACATGCCCGGCCCGGTCAGGAAGATTGAAATCGATACGTCGTTGATGGACGTGATGAAGGCCAGGATGAACGCCGCGATCACGCCGGAGCGTACATTGGGCAGCACGATGGTGAAGAAGGTCTTGAGCCGTCGCGAGCCCAGGCTGATGGCGGCCTCTTCGATGGAAAAATCGAACGAAGCGAGCGCGGCACTGATGACCCTCACAACATAAGGCAGCACCAGAAGGGCATGGCCCAAGGTCAGCGACACGAAGATGGGCGCATGAAATTGCGTCGCGACATTCTTGAGCAGGGAAAACCCCAGCACCAGTTCGGGTACCAGGACCGGCAAGACGAACAGGGTCGATAGCCACCCCGGCAACTGGATGCGATAGCGATTGAGGGCATAGGCGGCAGGTACGCCGACCAGCAGAGCGATGCCGGTAGAGAGAATCGCGATTTCAAGACTGGTCACGATGGTGCGGCGGAAGGCCTCGATCTGGAAGATGTTGGTGAACCAGCGCATCGACAGGCCCTGCGGCGGGAAGGTCAAATAGCTGGTGTCACTGAGCGCCGCGCCGAGCACGATGACCAGCGGGCCGACAAGGAAGATGAAGACCAGGACGGTCAGCCCGATCAATACGGGATGAATGGAACGGGTCATCAGACGGCCATCGGATTGAGGCGGCGGGCAATGCGCGTCATCGCCAGGACGATGGCGATGGTGATGACCACCATGATCGCGGCGATGGTGGAGGCGCTGACCCAGTCGAAGGTGACCATGGCTTGCTGATACATCAGCGTGCCCATGACCATCTGCGCTTCGCCGCCGAGCAATTGCGGGGTGGCATAGGCTGTGAAGCTGCCGGTGAAGACGAGGACCGCGCCCACGATCAGGCCGGGAACCGCCAGCGGCAGAATCACCTGCGTGAAAGTGCTCGATGGCTTGGCCCCCAGCGAGGATGCCGCCTGGATCAGATCGTCGGGAATGCCTTCGAGCACGCCAACCAGCGTCAGCACCATCAGCGGCACGAACAGGTACACCATGGCCGTGATGACCGCGCCCTGGGTGTAGAGCATGCTCAGCGGTTCAGCGATCAAGCCGGTGGAGAGGAGGGCGGAATTGATGATGCCGTTCTTGCCCAGGATGATCAGCCAGGCGAAGGAGCGCACCACGACCCCGGTCAGAAGCGGAAAGACGGCAGCGATGATGAGGATGGATTTCAGCCATCCAGGCGAGCGCGACACGACATAGGCGGTCAGAAACCCGATCACTACGGCAATGGCCGTGGTTGCCAGAGACACCTGGATGGTCCGCCACAATACGGTGCGGCGAAAGCCGCTGCTGAAAAAGCCCAGATAGGGCGCCAGCGGCCCGGCCGGCGTCGACAGGGTGGTGACGATCGTGGCGAGGACGGGCAGGACGAGGAACACGACGACGAGCAGGGTCGCGGGAGTGCTCAAGGTCCAGCCGGCGAAGCGTTTCATAGGTGAGGCCTTTGTCGTTTAGCGGCGCGTGCTGGCGGGTCTGTCACTTGTCCAAGGCGTGGCGTCCCCCTCTCCCCTTGTGGGAGAGGGTGCCCGAAGGGCGGGTGAGGGGGCTCGCACGCACTCAGCGCAAGCTGCACGAACCCCTCATCCGGTCCTGCGGACCACCTTCTCCCACAAGGGGAGAAGGGGAGGCCGGTGCGCTTTTAGGGAACGATGCTTATTGGCCATTCAGCCCCCGAACAACTCGTTCCACTTTTCGATCCAGCCAGCTTTGGCGGCATTCATCTGGACGTAGTCGACGCGCTGCAGGCCGGCAATGACGTCGGCGCCATAGGTCCAGATCGCAGCCTGTTCGGGGGTCAGCGTGACGGACTCTACTGCCGGGGCGTCGACGCCCTGCTCGGCCAGAACCTGCTGGATGGCCGGGGTGAGCAGGAAATTGATGAACTGGTAGGCCAGTTCCGGCTCCTGCGCGCCGACTGGAATATTGACCGTGTTGACCGTGGCGATCGCGCCTTCGGAAAGGTCTGCCCATTTGGCGGTTGGCACGGCGGCCTGGATCTGCGCCAGGGTGAAATCCTGGGCGATGGCCGTGGTAATCTCGCCGGTCGAGAACAGATTGATCATCTCGGAGCCGGTATTGTAGTTCTTGACCACGTTGGGCTTGAGCGTTTCGAGCGCCGCGAAGGCGCCCTCGGTGTCGGCATAGGCATCGACGTTGGCATGATCGCCGGCCTTGATCACCACCATCGGCCCGGCGGTCGTGGTGATGCCGGGCAGGGAGAGCGAAGCGGCGAGGTCTTCGCGCCACAGATCGTTCCAGGAGGTGATCGGCGTCGTCACCTTGGCGCTGTCGTAGACAATGCCGACCCGGCCGAGGGTATAGGCCGGGCCATAGCCACCCTGCGGGTCCTTGGCGATATCGTAAAGACCAGCCAGGTTCGGGATTTTCGTTGGATCGATCTTCTGGAACAGGCCAGCCTCGATGCCGGTCTGGCTGAAGCTGTCCGACAGGTAAATGACGTCGACACCCTCGCCATTGCGTATCTGCAGCTTGTTCAGGCGCTCGCCGGCATTTCCGGTTTCAAACATCACTTCGCAACCGCATTGTGCCTTGAACGGCTGGATCAGCAACGCATCCAGCTTGTCGCCATTGAAGCCCCACCATGAAATGGTCAGGGTCTTGGTTTGGGCTATGGCGGGCGTCGCCAGCAAGGCAGTCGCGGCCAGCACGAGCGCCAGGCCATTGACCAGAGTTTTCTGCATTCTGAATTCCTTTGCAGCCCGGTCAACGCCAGGCGGAACAGGTTGATGTCTATGCCTAAACCCAGCCTATTTTTGTGGCGGCTGCCATTCAAGCCCAATAATTGAGCTAGGGTCCATCTAACCGCTCGACAGCACCGGTGCGTCGAACTACCGCTGTGCCGATCCACCCGGCCGAAAGCCTGCCATGAGTGATGCCATGCCTGATGACCTGCTGATCGAAGCGGCGAGCGAGATCGCCATTCGCCAACATCTGGCACTGGTGGCGTTGGGCAAGCGCCGGGCTGATCGCGCCCTGCGGGTCGGGAGACTGCTGGATGTGCATGGACGGCGCTGGCACGAGGACCAGGAGATCGTGATCGCCGGCCGCCGCATTGCCTGGGTCGGGCCGGCGGGGGCCTATCCCGGCACGGTGGACGACCGATTCGAGGAGCTGTCGTTGGCGGCGGTCCCGGGTTTTGGCGAAGTGCACAAGCATATCGAATCCAGCCATCTGACCCCCGAATGGGAAGCCGCGCTGGTCATGCCGCACGGCAACACCTGGACCTGCGAGGCCAGCCACGAGTTTTCAAATGTCGATGGTCCGCACAATCTCGATTTCTGGCTGACGGCGCGTCTTGCCGGGTCGCCGATAAAGATCTTTCCGCTGCCCGGCTCGGCGGTGCCGCCCACCGCCTATGAATGGGGTGGCGGCCACTTCGGCTATGACCAGCAACAAGGTTTCCTCAAGCAGCAGCTCATGGTCGCCGGGCTCGACGAGGTGATGGACTGGCCGGCGGTGTGGAACCCCGACAATCCGTCATACGACCGGCTGTGGGGGATGATTCGCGCAACGTTCGAGCAGCGCGGCGTCATCGAGGGGCATGCCGCCGGCATGCGCGCGATCGACGATATCAACGCCTTTGCCGCAGCGGGCATGGCGTCGGATCATGAGGCCTGGACGCCGGACGAGGTGCGCGACAAATTGCGGCGCGGCTTGTTCATGGAGATCCGGCCGCATTCGCTCAAAGACATCGTGACGGCGCTGCTGGCGGACGGGCAAGAGGAGTGGTCGCAATTTGCGCTTTGCACCGATGATCGGTCCTGCTCGGATACGCTCACGCTCGGCGCGACCGACCACAATGTGCGGCTGGCGATCGAGGCTGGTCTCGCGCCCGAAATTGCCATCCAGCTGGTGACCATCAATCCCGCCCGCCATATGCGGCTGACGCCGTGGGTCGGCTCGATCGCGCCGGGCCGTTTTGCCGATATGGTGTTGCTCAACGATGTGCAAACATTGTCCATCGCCGAGGTCTGGGCCGATGGTCGGCAGGTTTCGCACGGCAAGAGCTTTCTGCCGCCGGTGCCGAAAATCGACTGGCCGGACTGGGCGATGCGGACCATTCATATCGAGCGCCGGATAACGGCGGACGACTTTGCCATCGCTGCCGATCCGGGTCGCGAAACGATGCAGGCGGCGGTATTGCGGCCATTCCATTGGGCCGACGATTTCATCACCATGCAATTGCCGGTGCGTGACGGCGTGGTGCAGCGCGACGAGACGCGCAACGTCACCAAATTCGCCATCGTCGACCGGTTCTCGGGGCAGGGCAAAACCGCCAGGATGTTCTGGCTCGGTACCGGACCACGGACGCCCGATACGGCGCTGGCGTGCTCGCTCGGCCATGACAAGCACAATATCTGGACCGTCGGGTCATCCGATGCGGCCATGGCGCAGGCGGTCAACGCCTTGCGCGAGATGCAGGGCGGCTGGGCGCTGGTGCGCGACGGGCGGCTGGTGTCGACGGTGCGCTATGAAGTGGGCGGGCTCATGAGTTGTCGACCGGCCGCCGCGCTCGATGCCGAGATGCAGCAGCTTTATGCCGAAGGCGCCAAGATCGACTGGATGTTCGAGCCGACCTATTCGCCGCGCTGGTGGCCCGGCTTTCCCGAGCGCCTGGCGTTCGCCACGCTGACCTGCGCGCCCTGGCGCTGGGTGCTGGTGGCGCCATCGCCGCTGGCGCCGGAGGGTTTTGTCAATGTCGCGACCGGGCAGACGCACCCGATCGTCTGGTAGGTCAGACCCAACCCGACAGCACGCCAATGCCGCCGATCGCGAAGACGCCGCCGGCAATCCGGGCGGCGAGCCGGCCATAGCGACCGATCAGCTTGGTGCCAAGCAGCGCCGCGCCGATACCCGTCACATGCAGCACGGCTGTCGCCGCGACAAAGCCTGCCGCATAGAGGACGCCGCCGCCATCGGCCGGCATTTCCGCGCCATGGGCATGCCCGTGAAAGAGCGCGAAAACGCCAACGAGCGTCATCGCGCCAACAACCGGCATGGGCCGTCCCAATGCCGCAGCGCCACCGATGACGATGCTGGACAGTGCTATGCCCAACTCCACGAAGGGCACGTCGATCGCACTCGCGCCGAGCAGGAAACCGGCGATCATCATCGCCACAAAACTGAGCGGTACCAGATAGAGTGCGCGGCCACCCAAAACAAAGGCGAATATGCCGACTGCCACCATGGCCAGGATATGATCGATGCCGCCCAGCGGGTGCTCGAAGCCGTGCAGCAATCCCGCCGCATGGCTGATGTCGGGATGCGCGAAGGCTGCGGTGGGAAACAGCAAGGCGATGATGGTGATCGGCAGTCTGCGCATGATGTCCTCTCGGGAGCTGCGGCCCCGGTTCTTCTGTCTGGTGAGTGCCCAAGTCCGGGCAATGCCGTCATTTGGGCTGCGATGTTCCGGTATACATCGTTTCCTCCAGCACGGGAACGATCCGGTGCCGGCTGGCCTGCTCGTAGTCATAGGCGTAGCCAAGCAATTGCGCCTCGCTCCACATCGGCCCAACCAGGATCAGCGCAAAGGGCGAGCCATTGGCGAAGCGGCCGGCCGGGACCGTAACGCCGGGTAATCCGGCAATATTGATTTCCGACACCGTTGTCGATGGATAGTTTTCGGTGCCGAAAATGCCAGGCAGCTCGGCCGACATCTGGGGAAAAATCAGCACATCCAGATCATGCTGCTTCATCACGCTGTTGAACGTCTTGAGGTAAGCCGTGCGTGCCGCGAGAAATTCACTGAGGTCGGGCGGCAAAGCCGGGTTCTCCAGCGACTTTTTCAATATCGGCTGAACCAGGTGCATGCCCAGCGGGCCCTCGGGCGAGAACGGATTGACCGCCAGCAGGGCGGCAAGAGCGTTCAGGCTGTTGGCCTTGGCCGATGGACCCATGCGGCGCAGGAAATTGTCGAAATCATGCGGCATCGATTCAAGGCCGCGCTGATCGAACTCCTCGCCCGATGCCAGCCTGACGAAGTCGGTGCCCAGAAATGGATCATCGACCAGGACGGCGCCGCGCGCTTTCACTTCGGCAATCGCAGCGTCGTAAAGCGTTTGTGCTTCGGCGGATAAGGCCTGCGTCCGCCAGCCTGCGCCATAAAGGCCGACGCGGGCGCTGTTGAGCGCGGTCGGGCTCAGCCTGCTCGCATAACCGCCTTCGGGGATCATGCCGATCGAGGCGACGGTCTTGGGATCTTCGCTCGTATAACCCGCCAGCACGTCGAGCAGCAGCGCTGCATCGGCGACGGTTCTGGCGTGTGGACCCACCACGTCACGGGTCGAGCCCGCGAGCGGCGCTACCCCCGTATTGGGGATCAGCGCGAACGTCGGCTTGACGCTGACCAGGCTTTGCGCGGCGCCCGGGTTCTGGATCGAGCCGCCGGTCTCCTCGGCCAGTCCGACTACCGCAAAGCTTGCGGCAATCGCTGTGGCCGTGCCGCTCGAACTGGCGCCGGGCGCAATGGCGCGATCGACGGCATTGTAGGTTGGGCCGTCCCAACTGGTATTGGCGCGGGTGCCGTCGCGGCTGAAAGCGGGGATATTGGTCTTGCCCAGGATGACCGCACCAGCGGCCTTGAGCCGAGCCACCACCGGCGCATCGTATTCCGGCATCAGGTCGAACCCACCGGCCACGCTGGCCAATGGCGCCCAGCCGGCTGTCGAGGGCAGGCCGACGAAATCCATCGCCTCCTTGATGACGACGGGCACGCCGGCCAGCGGACCGAGCTTTTCGCCGGCGGCGCGACGCGCGTCGATCGCCCTGGCATCAACCAGCGCATCCGGGTTCATGAAGGTAAAGGCGTTGTAGTAAGGCTCATAGCGCTCGATGCGGGCAAGAAACGCCAGCGTCAGCGTTTCCGAGGTGAAGCTGCCATCGGCGAACCCCCGCTGCACGTCGGCGATGGTCAGTTCGACAACATTGATTTCCGCTGCAGCGGTCGTCTGGACTAAGGCGTTCATGTGCAAGACCCTTGGAGAAACGGATGCATCGGGAATATCCGGAGGCGGATCACGCCGCCTTGGCCTGGGCGGATTTGTCAATCAGGCCGAGCAGGTATGGCGTGTCCATGACATCGGCAAAAATGGTGTACATGCTGATCAGCGTCCCCAGATGCTCCTCGTCGCTCAGGGTCGCATTGGCATCGCTCATGAAAATGACCTTATAGCCCATCTGCTGGGCATCGCGCGCCGTGCTCTCGCAACAGCAATTGGTCAGCGTGCCACTGATGATCAGGGTGTCGACGCCGCGGGCCTTGAGCTGTTCATCCATGTCGCAAGTGCCCGGAATCAGCGCTGAAAAGCGCGTCTTGTCGACGACGATGTCACCATCCTTCACCTCCATGCAAGGATCGATCTGCCAATCGGGCATACCCGGTCCCATCTTGGCCTGAGCGGCCAGCTGGGTGACGCCCAGCGTCTTGAACCAGAGGTCCCAGCTGATCTTTTCGCTCGGATCGTAGGTATAGCGGGTGAACACGTTGACGCCGCCGCCCGCGCGAACGGCGCTGGAGATGGTATTGATGGTGTCGCTGATCTGGCGCGTCATCGGCACTTCGATGGGTGCGCCCGGCGCCACGAAGCCGACCTGCATGTCGACGATCACGTGGGCGGTCTTGCTCAAATCGATGCCGTCGAAAATGTGGTCCCGGCCGCGCACCGCGCGGACCCGATCGATGATGTGCTGGGGTATGGAAACCTGGTGCATGGCAATGTCCTGAGTTGAATGGGTTAGTGCAGATTTGGGTGGTGGCTGTGCCAACTGGTGACCGCCTGAAAGGCATGCCCGGCCTTAAACAGCAGCGCCTCGTCGAGATGGTGCCCGATCAGCTGGAAGCCCATCGGCACGCCGCGCCTGTCGAACCCGCCATTGAGCGACAGGGTCGGCTGGCCGGTCATGTCGAAGACGGCGGTGAAGCGGACCACGTCGCCCACCTTGCTGGCGCTGTCGCTGCCGCTCCAGTTCGCCGCGTCATCGACCGGGCCGGGAATGCCCGGAACCAGCAGCACGTCACAATCGAGCATGGCGCGGGCAACGGCGCCGTTCAGCTTGAGGCGGTATTGCAGGGCCGCCGCCACCGCCACGCCGCTCAGGGAATGGCCGTGTTCGATGATCCCCCGCAGCACGGGACCGTACTCGTCGGCGCGGCTTGGAAAGGTGGGGGCATGGGCAACAGCACATTCTGCAGCGCAAATCTGCATCCAGTAGTCGCCGAGCCCTTCAAGCGAGGGGAACTTCACTGGCACGAGGCGGGCCCCGAGCGCGGCAAAGGTCGCGATCGTGTCTTGCATCATGGCGACGACCTGGGGATCCACGTCGCCAAAGATATAGCTTTCGTCGATGCCGATCCGGAGCCCCGCGATGGAGCCGCCCAAGGCCGCGAGATAGTCGGGAACCGGGTCGTTGAGGCTGGTCGGATCGCGCGGATCGTGGCCGGCAATGACCGCGAGCATGGCGGCGGCATCGGCGACTGATCGGGTCATCGGGCCCACATGGTCCAGCGAATCGGCAAGCGCCCAGACGCCGGCACGGCTGACCCGGCCCCAGGTCGCCTTGGACCCCACGAGCCCATTGGCGGTGCAGGGCAGGCGGATGGACCCTCCGGTGTCCGAACCGAGCGCGCCATAGCAGAGGCCGGCGGCGGTCGCGACGCCCGAGCCCGACGACGAGGCGCCGGTCCATACCTCGGGCAGCCACGGGTTGACCGGAGTTTTCATTTCGGGATGGTGGCCGGACATCGCGCCTTCGGTCATGGACAGCTTGCCCAAGATCACTGCGCCGGCGGCTTGCAGTCGGTCGATCACCGTCGCGTTGGTTTTGGCCATGTAGTCGTTGTGGATGAACATGCCGGCGCTGGTCGGCGCGAATGTGGTGTCACAGAGATCCTTGACCGCGATCGGCACCCCATGCAGCGGCCCGCGCCAGATGCCGGCCTGCAGTTCCTGCTCGGCCAGTTTTGCGGCGGCGCGAGCCTGTTCGGGCAGCGCGGTGGTATAACTTTGCAGCGCGCCATCGAACGCCTCGATCCGCGCCAGCATGGTTTCGGTCACCTCGACAGGGCTGACTGCGCCGGACCGGATCAAATCCGATACCGCCATCAAGCTGAGGTAAGCCAGGTCATCTGCAGTCCCCAATCCGGCAGGCGCCCTCGCGTCCATGATAATCTCCTGATTGTAACCAATACAGATAATCAAATATCAAAATATCGAAATAGCAAGTGTATTGTTTCATGGTGATTGCCCAAAATATGGGCTGTTTTGATGATCGGTGAAAATTGCATCAAACGTTTGACACGGGGGAATCGGCGTTGCAGTGTGTCGGCGTTGTGACGAACTATTGCCTGGGCAAGTGTTTCGGGAACACGCGATCTGCCGAGCGGCAGGGTCATCGGATCCCGCGACTGCGGGGCTCCTGTCGAAAGGGCGGACGATGAGAGTTGGATTGCTGCATCCCAGAAGCGGTGTCGGCGGCATGTGGGGCCCCTCCATGGATGCTGCGGCCCTGGTGGGCGCCGCCGAGATCAATGCCGCCGGTGGCATACTGGGCGAGGAAATCGAACTTGTCGTCGGTGACTGCGGCTTTTCCATCCGCGAGGCGATCGATGCGGTTGATACCTTGATCGAAGTCGACGGGGTCGATGCGATCGTTGGGGGACACGCCAGCAATGTGCGCGATGCGGTCAGCCGCCGCGTGGCCGGCAAGGTGCCTTATATCTACACGCCGCAATATGAGGGGATTGCCTGTGGTCCATCCACCGTGGCCATTGGTAGTACCGACCACGAATTGATGGCGCCGGCGCTGCAATGGCTGCGCAGCGAGAAGAAAGCCGAGCGGTTCTTCTTTGTCGGCAACGATTATATCTGGCCGCGCATGGCGCTGACGACCACGCAACGACTGATGCGGGAGCAGGGGGCGCATCTGGTCGGACACGCCATCGTGCCGACGAAAATGGCCAGTTATGCCGAATTGCTCAAGCAGATTGCCCAAAGCGGCGCGCAGGTCGTTATCCAGGCGCTGATCGGGCTGAGTTCGGTCGAATTCAACCGCGCGTTTGCCGCTGCGGGGCTCGACGCGAAAATGCTGCGTTTCGGTCTGATCGTCGATGAGACAGTGATTTGCGGGATCGGCGCCGAGTCATCGAACAACCTTTTCACTGCCGCCAGCTATTTTGCGGATCATCACTCCCGATCGAACGATCATTTTCTGGAACGGTATCACGACGCGTTTGGCGCGCTCGCGCCGCCGGTTTCGGCCGGCAGCGTCGGGTATTATGAGGGGCTGCATGTCTTGGCCGGGCTGGCGCGAGACCTGCAGACCCGCAACAGCCGCGCCCTGGCGCATCATCTGCACCGGCCCATGCCGCGGCCGAAGGCCCGTCATATGCTGGGTGACAAACCTGTCGGCAAATGGCCCATGGTCTATATGGGCCGGGCGGAGGGGGTAACGCTCCAGGTCGTGGCGGCGCTGACGCACTAAGCGCTGCCGAGCGTCACCAAATTAATTGAAAATGAAATATTGTCAGTCTCTAATCGTGGTGCTATCCAGTGCACCGGATCGTCTTGCCGATTCCGCCGGGGAGTAAACACGACGCCTGAACGGTAACAGCCGGCAGGACGTTGGTTTGGATGTCGGATTTGGTAGCGAACCGTTTAGTGGAAACTGCAATGAACGAGATACGAAGGAGGAGGGTGCCATGGCAACGATGCGCATGAAGGACCAGCTGGCCTATATGATCGCGAGCGTGAACCGTCAGCTCGAAAACGAGCTGGAAGAGCGCTTGCGGCCGGGCGGGGTGCCGATCGAGCAGTTTCGCATTCTTGAAGTGCTGGATGCCAGCGAACCCTGCGCCATGGGCGAGATCGCCGGCCAGTCGATGATCGAGCCGCCGACGCTGACCAAGATCATCGACAAGATGGTCGCTGATAACCTGGTGTATCGCGCGCCCGATCCGCATGATCGCCGCCGCGTGCTCATCCTCACGGCGCCGGCCGGCAAGACGCTCTACAAACGCCTGCGCGGCGTGTCCAGCGCCCAGGAGCAGCGTATCGTTGAACTGCTGGAGTCCGATGGCGCCGCCGAACTGCGCAACCTGCTGCGCGAATTGATCCAGTAAGGACACGTTGGCCGCCGGGTTTCCGGACGATTTTAACGGGTTGCAACCGCATTCCCGCGCTAACGGGAATGCGAGGTTTGGCGCTTTGCATGTCAAGGACTGGGTTCCCGCTTGCGCGGGAATGACGTTGTGGGTGGGTGGACTACGGAGCACGGCGACTCAAGTGCGCTGCGTCCGACGCGGTGGTGCCGGACGCGAGTAGCACACCCTTGATTGCCCAATTGCTCAAGTTCATAACCCCGGCGGGCGGCGCGTGTGCCAGTCGGTGGCTTGCTGATAGGCATGGGCGACCTTGAGCAGCATGGCCTCTGAGCCGTGCTTGCCGACCAGCTGGAACGCGACCGGGCGGCCGTCTTCGGTATAGCCGCAGGGCAGGGTAACGGTCGGATTGCCCGTGGCGTTGATGGGCGAGGTGAACTTGCCGATGGTGTCGAAACTTTCCGCCACGGAGGCGCGCACTTCGCTCCAGGTCGGCGTGCCCAGGCGAAAGACCGGCATGACGAAGATGTCGATATCGGTAAACATCGCCGCCATTGCGCCGCGGAACTTGTAGCGCTCGATGATGCCCTTGCCGATGTCGATGGCCGTCGCGTCGCGGCCGCTGTCGATCATGGCGGCCAGCCCCGGACCATACATGTCCTTGCGCGAGGGATAGGTCTTATCATGATGCGCCGCGGTTTCCGCCATGGTCATGGCCATGTTGTGCTCGAGCAGCGCCGTGATCGACGGAAATTTGACCGGCCGGGTGGTCGCGCCGATCTCGACCAGGGCCGCAACGGCGTCCTCGAGAAAGCCAATGGTCACCGGGTCGGCGTCGGTGCCGACGAAGTCCCAATCCAGCCCGATCTTGATGCCGCGAGCGCCATAGATGCCGTCGAGTTCGTCGTAGTAGTTCGGGATCGGCGCCGTCAGCGTCGTCGTGTCCTTGGCGTCCCAGCCGGCCAGCGTCTGCAGCATGACCGCCGCGTCTGCTGCCGAGCGGGCCATCGGCCCCAGATGGTCATAGGTGGCCGCCAGGTCGAAAATGCCGAAGCGGCTGATCAGGCCCCAGGTCGGCTTGACCCCGGTCAGCCCATTGCAGGCCGCGGGAAAGCGGATCGAGCCGCCGGTGTCGGACCCGATCGTGGCATAGGCCAGGCCGGCCGCCGCCGACACGCCCGAGCCTGACGAGGACACCCCGGTCCAAAGGTCCGATTTCCATGGATTGACCGGCTCGGGCATGTCGGGATGGTGCTCCAGCGTTGCGCCTTCGGTCATGTGCAGCTTGCCCAGCAGCACCGAGCCGGCATCGGCCAGCTTGGTGACGACGGTGGCGTCGTGGTCCGGCTTGAAATCGGCATAGATGGTCATGCCCCCGGTCGTGGTGATGCCCTGGGTAAAGCACAGATCCTTGACCGCGATCGGGATGCCGTGCATCGGCCCGCGATAGATGCCCTTGCCGATTTCGGCCTCGGCCTTCCTGGCCTGGGCGATCGCCAGGTCCGAAGTAATGGTGGTGTAGGAATTGAGCCCCTGATCATAGGTTTCGATCCGCGACAGGATCGCTTCGGTCACTTCGACCGGAGAAATATCGCGGTTCTGGATGTGCTTGGCGACCGTGGTCAGGGATTGGTAATGGATGTCGTCGAGTGCCATGAGCGATTACTCCGTTCGGTGAAATCAGGAAATCGGGGGGCGGCGCAGGTGCCAGTCGGTCGCCTGTTGATAGGCATGAGCCGCCTTGAGCAGGCCGGCCTCGCTCAGATGCGGACCGATCAGTTGCACGCCGATCGGCATGCCGACTGCAGCCATGCCGCAAGGCATGGTGACGCTCGGGCTGCCCGCGACGTTGAACGGCGAGGTGAAGCCCAAAAAACTCTGCAGGTCGGCCAGATGCTCGTCCATCTTGTCGTAGAGCGCGCCCACCATCGGATAGACCGGCGAGATCAGCGCATCCATGCCCTCGAACATCCGCGCGATCTCGCCCTTGAAGCGATCGCGGGTGATGTAGGCCTTGGCCAGGGTCATCGAGTCATAATGCAGCCCGCGTTCCATGGCGGCCGCCAGCTGCGGCCCGAACAGGGATTTGTCGGCCTCGTAGACCTTTTTGTGAAAGTAAACGCTTTCGGTATCGGTGATGACCATCTGCGCGAAGGTGGCGTCCACCCGCGCGGGCACTTTGACTTCGACGATCGTGGCGCCCAGCGCCTTGAACATCTCCACCACGCCGCGAATGGCCGCGATGGTTTCGTCGTCGACGCCGGTCTCGAGATAGGCCGTGTCCACGCCGATCCGCATGTCGCGAGCACCGAGGACCCCGTCGAGCGCTGCGAGATAATCGGGCACTGGCGCCGCCAGGCTGGTCGGGTCCATGGGGTCGGCGCCGGCAAAGGCGCTGAACATGGCCGCCGCGTCGGCGGCGTTGCGGGTCATCGGCCCGATGGTGTCCAGCGAGTCGGCGAGCGGAAACACGCCATAGCGGCTGGCGCGGCCCCAGGTCGGCTTGAGCCCGGTCACGCCATTGGCCGCCGATGGGAAGCGGATCGAGCCCCCGGTATCGGTGCCCAGGCTGCCAAAGCAGAGGCCCGCCGCCGTTGCCGCACCCGAGCCGGATGACGAGCCGCCGGGCCAATAATCCTTGTTCCAGGGGTTGATGCAGCGGCCCAGGGCCGGGTGGTGTTCGCCGAATGCACCCTCATGCAGATGCAGGCGACCCAGGATGATCGCGCCGGCCATCTTTAGCCGATGCCCGATGGTGGCGTCCTTGTCAGAGACAAAATCCTTGTAGGCCAGCGAGCCGAAGGTCGAGGCTACGCCCTTGGTGTGGAACAGGTCCTTGATGGCGATCGGCACGCCATGCAGCGGGCCGCGATAGCGGCCGGACGCGATCTCGGCCTTGGCGGTTTCGGCCTCGGCGAGCGCGCTTTCGCCGGTCACCGACAGGTAGGAATTGAGCGCTGGATCGATCGCCGCGATGCGCTCGAGCATCATTTGGGTGACGGTCACGGGCGACAGGTCGCCGGCCTTAATCAGGCTCGCAACATCGAGCAGCGAGGCATAGTGCAGATCGTCGTCAGGCAAATTGTACAGCATGATCACGCAGCCTTGGCCTGGAGTGGACGCTGGGGGCGCTGCTGGGTGATGCCCGCAACGGCCTCATAGGCCGCGCCGATCCGCAGCACGGTTGGCTCGTCGAACGGCCGGCCAACGATTTGCGCACTGAGCGGCAGTCCATCGGCTCCAAAGCCGATGGGAAGCGCGAGCGCGGGATTGCCAGTGACGTTGAACGGCCCGGTCATCATGCCGCCCCAGCGGCCCGCATCGGGGCCGAAGTCGGAGAAGGGCGCCGCTGTCCCCAAGGCATTGGGCGCTAGCAGGGCGTCAAAGGTGGCCAGCAGGTCCTGATTGACCGCGGCAGTCAATTCGCGCCGCAAGCGCTGCGCCTGCACGTAGTCGGCCGCCGATAGAACCGCACCCGAAATCAGGTGCTGGTAGGCATAGCGGCCGTAGGCATGCGGCCGGTTCTTGATGTCGGCCTCATGAATGGCATAGGCCTCCGAGAACATGATTACCCGGCAACAGGCATCGAACTGCTCGAAGGCGGGCATGTCGACTTCGTCCACGCTGGCGCCAAGCGCGGCCAGTTGCTGCGCCGTGGCATCGAGCGCCTTGGTCGCGTCCGCGGTCAGAAAGGGATTTTCAAGGTAGAACTTGCGCGTGTAGCCGATCTTGAGCCCTGTCAGGTCCTGGCCCATGGCAGCGCTGAAATCGGGCACTGGGACATTGGCCGAAGCGGGATCGAGCGGGTCATAGCCCGATATCACCTGCATGGTCAGCGCCGTATCCTCGACGCTCCAGGACAGAGGACCGCAATGATCGAGCGAATAGGCGAGGGGCAGAACGCCATAGCGCGACACCCGGCCATAGGTGGGCTTGAGCCCGACCGTGCCGCAAAAGGCCGCCGGGCCCCGGATCGAGCCGCCGGTATCGGACCCCATGGCCATTCGCATCATCCCGGCTGCGACGGCGGCGGCTGATCCGGATGACGAACCGCCGGTGAAATGATCGAGGTTCCAGGGATTACGCGCGGGTGGAAAGGGCAGATCAAAGCTGGGCCCGCCGATGGCGAACTCGAAAGTGCCGACCTTGCCCAGCAGCACGCCGCCACCCGCCGCCAGCTTTGCCGCGACAGTGGAGTCGGTCTTGGGCACATTGTCGCGCAAGAGGTTGGAATGCGCCGTGGTCCGAATGCCGGCAGTGCCGTAGATATCCTTGAGCGCATAGGGAATGCCCTGCATCGGGCCAAGATCGGTGCCGCTGGCGAAGGCTGCATCGGCCTTGTCGGCATCGGCCAGCGCGCGATCCGCCGTGATCAACACGAAGGCATGCACGTCCGGATCGACTGCGGCGATGCGCGTCAAGGCGTCTTCGGTCAGGGCGCGCGCGGTCACCGTGCCGCTGCGCAGGGCCTTGCCGGCTTCGGCGATGGACAGTTCATTGAGGGGGCGGGACATGCTCATCGGTCAATCCTTGGTCGCAAGGCTGAAAGTGTTGGAGGGCTCGGCCGCCACCGTGCGCGGCTGGCGCAGCCAATGCAGGCTCGTCAGCAATCTTTGCGCATTGGCATAAGTGCCGGCCGCGCGATCGGCCGGCGGCACGACGCCGGCATTGCGGAAGCGCTGCTCGATGTCGGCGCTGTCGGGGGTGGAATTTGGCTGTGTCATGGCAAGCCTTCTGGAGGAACCATCACCCTATAATCCATTATTCGATATTTGAAAACGATAATGTCAAATGGTAGATTATTAGACAAGTTGCACAGTTTTTGCGCGATTTGGTGGCTTGTTCCACCCTATCGCTTTGCAACAAAAGCATGTTTTTGCCTTCCGATGCTTCTGCATAGCTCCAATGCAGCGCAAAAATCCTTTTAGATGGAACATTTTAGCTGGCTCGGCGTGTGGCGTTATCAGAACGCTCCACAAGCTGGCACGGCCTTTGCAACATCATCGCTGCAGCGCCTCGCCCCGGCGCATCCGCTTGCAGGAGAAAGCACTATGAATTCATCGAGAATGCGTGGCGTGTTGAAAGTCGCGGCTTTCGCTGTGCTTGCCGGCGCTGGCCTTGTCGGGACTGCCCAGGCGCAGGAAAGCGTCCTTCGCGTCGCCATGACCGCCGCCGACATCCCCGACTTCACCGGCGCACCAGATCAGGGTTACGAGGGCTATCGGTTCGCCGGCTACACCCTTTACGACGCCCTGGCCCTGTGGGACCTGTCGAGTTCCGACAAGGCGGCCGATATCTTGCCGGGCCTCGCCACCAGCTGGGAGATCGACCCGGCCAACAACACGCGCTGGATCTATCACCTGCGCGAAGGCGTCAAGTTCCACGACGGCTGCGACTGGAATGCGGACTCCGCGGTGTGGAATTTCGCCCGCGTCATGGATACCGCATCGCCGCAGTTCAATCCGCGTCATGTCGGCCAAATGGGGACCTATACGGCCCAGATCGCCGGCGTCGAAAAAGTGGACGACTATACCATCGCGATCAGTACCAAGGCGCCTAGCTCGCTGTTTCCCTACGAAATGGCGATGTATTACATGATCTCGAACTGTGCCGTGGAGGCGGCCGGCAACGACTACGTCAAATACGGTGCCCATCCCTCCGGCACCGGTCCCTATATGTTCGACAGCGTCGTGCCGCATGAGCGACTCGAACTGGTGAAAAACCCCAATTACTGGAACGCGGATCGTATTCCCAAGCACGACCGCCTGGTGCTGCTGCCCATGCCGGAAGCGTCGACCCGTGCCGCGGCGCTGCTCTCGGGCCAGGTGGATTTCGTCGAGGCGCCATCGCCCGACACCATTCCGCGCCTCAAGGGCGCCGGGATGAACATCATCACTGTCCCCTATCCGCACAATTGGGACTACATGTTCCGCATGGACGTACCCCCGTTCAATGACGTGCGCGTCCGCCAGGCCGCCAACTACGCGGTGAACCGGCAGGACATGGTCGACATGCTGCAAGGTGTCGCCACGGCGGCCGACCAGACGCTGATCCCGTCGCAGCCCTGGTACGGCAATCCGGTCAAGTATGACTACGATCCGGAAAAGGCCACGGCGTTGCTGACCGAGGCGGGCTGCATGCCCTGCGTCATCAAGGTGGGCATTTCCACCTCCGGGTCGGGCCAGATGCAGCCGCTGCCGATGAACGAATTGGTCAAGGAGCAGCTCGACGCCGCCGGATTTCAGGTCGAACTGATCCCGATGGACTGGAATGCACTGATCGGCGTGTTCCTGGCCGGCGCGGACGGCACCGAATACAACGCCATCAACTTTTCCATGGCTCCCATCGATGCCGTGCAGGGCGTGCTCAAGAAGTGGATGAGCACCAGTGCTTCGCCCAATTGCTGCAACTGGGGCGTCTATAAAAACGATGAAGTCGATGCCCTGGGCGCCCAGGCCATCGCCGAGTTTGATGCCGACAAGCGCAATGCCCTGCTGACCAAGATGAACGAAGCCGTCGTGGCCGACGCGTCCGAACTCTACATCGTGCACGATCTCAACCCGCGCGCGCTCTCGCCCAAGCTTTCCGGCTTTGTCCAGGCTCAAAGCTGGTTCCAGGATCTGACCCCGATCGTGGTTGCACCATAACCGGTCGGCACGCCTGCGGCGGGCGCCCCGGTGCCCGCGGCTACTTTAGGAAATTGTTGCAGCAATAATATTGGAGACATCAGATGTGGCTCTATGCGCTCCGGCGCCTCGTCCTGACCCTGCCGATCCTGTTCGGCGTCACGGTCATCTGCTTCGCCCTGGTCCAGATCGCGCCGGGTGATCCGATCCAGAACCTGTTGTCGCCAACCGCATCGCAAGCCGACGCCGATCGCCTGCGTGCCGCCTACGGGCTCGACCAGCCCTTGCCCATTCAATATGTCATCTGGATCGGCAAGGTGCTGACCGGCGATCTGGGCATGTCCATCGCCAACAATGCGCCGGTGGCCGCCGAGGTGTTCCGCGCGTTCGGCAATACCATCACCATCGCCCTGATCTCGGTGGTGCTGGCCTTCGTGCTGTCGATGATTCTGGGTGTCATCGCCGCCTACCGCTCGGGCAGCATCATCGACAAGGCGATCACCGCCGTCGCCGTGTTCGGCATCAGCGTGCCCACCTTCTGGCTGGGCGTGGTGCTGGTCATCGTCTTTGCGGTCAACATGTTCTGGCTGCCTGCCACCGGCATGGGCGCCAGCGGCTCGAAAACTTTCAACTATTTCGACTGGAACGACTTCAAGTTCGCGATCATGCCGATCATCGCCCTGGCGCTGCCGCCCCTGGGCATCATGACGCGGACCACGCGCGCCTCGCTGGCGGAAATCCTCAACCAGGATTTCGTGCAGACCCTGCGCGCCAAGGGCCTGAGCGAAACCGCCGTCATGTTCCATGCCGTGCGCAATATCATGCCCCAGGCCGTCGCCATGCTGGGCCTGCAGCTCGGCTATCTGATCGGCGGCTCGGTGCTGGTGGAAACGGTGTTCACCTGGCCCGGCACGGGGTTCCTGCTCAACAAAGCCATCCTCACCCGCGATATCCCGCTGCTGCAGGGCACCATTCTCGTGCTCGCGACGGTGTTCGTGCTCATCAACCTCGTCGTCGATCTGGCCCAGTCGCTGATCGATCCTCGCATCAAACGCGCCTGAGGGAGCAGTTCATGTCCGATATTCCGGCCCATCTCGTTTCGGTTCCCACCGCCCCGCCTGTCGCTGCCGACCGCGTTCGCAGCTATTGGGGGAGCGTCTGGAACCGCTTGCGCTACGACTATGTCACCCTGTTCTGCATGGCGCTGATCATCCTGATCGTGCTGTCGGCGATATTCGCGCCATGGCTGGCGCCGATGGACCCCGACAAGTCCAGCATGGCCAACCGCCTGCGGCCGATATTTCACGAGAAGTATTTCCTGGGCACCGACGAGCAGGGCCGCGACCTGCTCAGCCGCATGCTCTATGGCGGGCGCGTATCGCTGCTGATGGGCATCATGCCCGTCTTTCTCGCCACCGTGATCGGCGGCCTGTTCGGCGTCGTTGCAGGCTATTATGGCGGCAAGGTCAACATGGTCATCATGCGCACCATGGACGTGTTCTTCGCCTTTCCATCGGTGCTGCTGGCCGTCGCCATTTCCGGCAGCCTGGGTGGGGGCATCACCAACCAGATGCTGACTCTGACGGTCGTCTTGATCCCGCCGCTGTGCCGCGTCGCCGAAACGGCCACCAGCCAGGTGCGGACCATGGATTTCGTCGACGCTGCCAGGGCCAGTGGCGCGTCCACCCCGTCGATCATCTTCACCCATGTGCTGATCAACGTGCTGTCGCCGGTGCTGGTCTATGCCTCGACACTGGTTTCGGTGTCGATCATCCTGGCCTCCGGGCTGTCCTTCCTCGGCCTCGGCGTCTCGCCGCCAACCGCCGATTGGGGCCTGATGCTGTCGACGCTGCGGCAATCGATCTATGTCGAGCCGCTGGTCACGGCCGTGCCCGGCGTCGCCATTCTCATCACTTCCATTGCCTTCAACCTGGTGAGCGATGGCTTGCGCCAGGCCATGGACGTCAAGGCTTGATCGAAAGGATTTCACAATGACCGATCTGATCGACGCGATCGACGACGCTCCCGACAGCCGCGACCGCGGTGGTCCGGCCCAGCCCATGCTGATCGTGGAAAATATCAAGAAGTATTTCCCGATCCGGGCCGGCCTGCTCAATCGCCAGGTGGCCGAGGTCAAGGCCGTGGACGACATCTCGTTCTACGTGCTCAAGGGTGAAACCCTCGGCATTGTCGGGGAAAGCGGCTGCGGCAAGTCGACCCTGGCGCGCCTGTTGATGTACCTGATGGACAAGGATGCGGGGCACCTGATCCTCGATGGCGATCCGGTGGGCGAAAAGCTCGGCGTGGCTCTCGACGGCCTGCGCCGGTCGCTGCAGATGGTGTTTCAGGACAGCTATTCCTCGCTCAATCCGCGACTGCCGATCGAGCAGTCTGTCGCCTATGGCCCCAAGGTGCAGGGCGCCTCGGCCAAGCAGGCCAAGGAGCAGGCCCGAGCGCTGCTGGACAAGGTGGGTCTCAAGTCGGACCGGTTCGGCCAGCGCTATCCGCACGAGCTGTCGGGTGGACAGAAGCAGCGCGTCAACATCGCCCGCGCCCTGGCGCTGGACCCGCGGCTGTTGATCCTTGACGAAGCCGTTTCTGCGCTCGACAAATCGGTCGAAGCGCAGGTGCTCAACCTGCTCGGCGATCTGAAGGAACAGTTCAACCTCACCTATATCTTCATTTCCCATGACCTGCATGTGGTCCGCTACATCTCGGATCGAGTGCTGGTGATGTATCTGGGTCAGGTGGTCGAGATCGGGCCGGTCGGCAAGATTTACGACGCGCCCAAGCACCCCTATACCCAGGCGCTGCTGGAATGCCGCCTGAGCATGGACCCGGCCGATCGGGTCGAGGCCGCGCCCTTGGCGGGCGACCCGCCCAATCCGGTCAATCCGCCCTCCGGATGCCGCTTTCACACCCGCTGCCCGTATGTCGAGGAGGTGTGCATGTCCAAGGCGCCGGCCTTGGGCGATGTGCTCAAGGCAACGCCCGACCGGCATCTGGCGGCCTGCCACATGGTCCACGCCGGCTCAGGCCACACCAAAGCACCCAAGCCGGCAAACGCGATGAGCTGGGCTCATCTTGGAGTTTCGCCATGAACGAGATGAAATCGCCCGACCTGGCATTGATCCAGCGTCACCCCAAGCCCGCCGATCCCTTCGTGCATGTCGATGATCTCAAGGTACGCTTCGTCAGCCGCGAGGCCACGGTCAAGGCGGTAAACGGCGTGTCGTTCGATCTCGCCAAGGGTGAAGTGCTCTGCGTCATCGGCGAGTCCGGTTCTGGCAAATCGGTGATGATGCGCTCGTTGCTGCGCCTGCATCCCAAGAAGCGCAGCGTCATCGACGGCACCATGCTGGTGGGCGAGCACGACATCACCAAAGTCAGCGACAAGACCATGGGCCAGTTGCGCGGCTCGACCATCTCGATGATCTTCCAGGAGCCGATGACGGCGCTCGACCCGCTCTACACCATTGGCGACCAGATCGCCGAAACCGTGATGCGCCACGAAAAGCTTGACCGCGATGCCGCCTGGAAGCGGGCGCTGGAATTGCTCGAGCTGGTGCGCGTGCCTTCGCCGGAGCGCCGCCTCAAGGCCTATCCGCACGAGCTGTCGGGGGGGCTGCGCCAGCGCGCCATGATCGCCGTGGCGCTGTCCTGCCGCCCCAGCCTGCTGCTGGCCGACGAGCCGACCACCGCGCTCGACGCCTCGGTGCAAATCCAGGTGCTGGTGCTGTTGCGCAAGCTGCAGCGCGACATGGGCATGTCGATGATCTTCGTCACCCACGACCTGGGCGTTGCCGCCCAGATCGCCGACAAGGTGGCGGTCATGTATGCCGGCCGTATTATCGAATATGGCGAGGCGCGCGACGTGCTGGTTAATCCCCAGCATCCCTATACCAAGGCCATGCTGGCCTCCACCATCAAGGACCAGCAGCGCGGGGCCCCGCTCGAAGCCATAGCCGGAACGCCGCCCGACCTGCGCGCCTTGCCCGATGGTTGCAGCTTTGCCCCACGTTGCCCTTATGCCGTGCCGGCCTGCACCGCCGCCATGCCGGTGCCCATCACCGATGCCCGGGCCCATATGGCCCGCTGCATCAAGGTCGGGACGACGAACGGGTTGCTGGCCTTCGATCCGGGAGTGCTCGAACCGGCCTGACGCTGGCCAGGGTCGTCCGCATCTGGGGTCAGCGAGCTGGCTTGCGACAATTTACTAGATAAATCAATAATTGAAATATTGACTATATGGTGGAGCACGGCGATAGTCGTGGGGATAGCCGGCACCAGCCCGGCATGTCGCCGCGGTGACGAACAGGGGGTATCATATTGGCCGAACATCATCTCAAACCCAGCGTCGAGACCTGCCACTGGGGCTATTTCGACGCGACGGAAACACCTGCTCTGCGCGTCAAGAGCGGCGATATCGTCACGATCGATACTGTGACCGGCAACAAGGACGTGCTGCCCGATCCGGCCAGGTTTTTCATCCCGCCTGAACTCGACGGCATTCTGAACGGGCTGACCCCGTTCGGCCCGCATATTTTGACCGGACCGGTTTATGTCGAGGGCGCCAAGCCCGGCAATGTGCTCGAAGTGCGCATCCACGAGGTGTCCTTGCTGCAGGATTGGGGCTTCAACCTCATCATCCCGCTGCTGGGCACGCTGCCTTATGATTATGGCCAATCGCGGCTGGTCAATATCCCCCTCGATATCGAGCGCAACAAGGCCATCATGCCGTGGGGGCTCGAGCTGGAACTGGCGCCGTTCTTCGGCGTGATGGGCCTGGCGCCGCCCAGGGGCTGGGGCCGCATGACCTCAGTCGCGCCGCAGGCGACCGGCGGCAATCTCGATAACAAGGAGCTGATCGCCGGCTCGACCCTCTACCTGCCGGTGTTCGAGGAGGGCGGCCTGTTCTCCTGCGGCGATGGCCATGGGTGCCAGGGCGATGGCGAGGTCAACGTCACCGCCATCGAGACGGCCTTGCGTGGCAAGTTCGAATTCATCGTCCGCGACGATCTCACTTTCACCTATCCACGCGCCGAAACGCCCACCCATCATATCACCATGGGCATGGACCCGGACCTGGACCAATGCGCCATCACTGCCCTGCGCGACATGATCGTGCTGCTCGGCGACAAGACCGGCCTGTCCAGCGAGGACGCCTATATGCTGTGCAGCCTGGCGGGGGATTTGCACATCACCCAGACGGTCAACGGGTCCAAGGGCGTCCACATGATGATGGACAAAAAGAACTTCCAGGCGGCTTGAGAAGCACTATGAGCAAAATTCGCATCGCCCACATGGCGGGTCCCACCGCCACCATCCAGAATACGCCGCCGCTGGTCACCTCCAACAAGGCGCGCCTGCGCAAGGGCCTGCCGCCGCTCACTGCCGGCAATGGCAACGCCGCGGCCTTCGACGCGTTGCGAGCGCAAAAGCTAGCCGCGCCGGTCAAGGTCTATGTCGAGCAATTTTCCGCCCATCCGCTGGAAGCCGATACCGCCGAGTTGTATGGTCCGCCCGATGGCTATCTCGGTGCCGACGGCAGTTTTTCGCCCGACCGTAAAAGCGACGCCGACAAACCTGTCTATGAGATCGAACTGACCCCCGACGACGGGCTCTATCCGCTGCCCTACATGGCCTTGCAGCAGGATGGCCAGCCTTGGGAGGAGGAAGCGACCTATCCCGGCAGCCCGCTTTCGCGCCAGGGGTTCTTTCCCGATGGCTCGCGCAGCTTCGAGGAAATCGACCGGTTGTCGATCGACGCCAACGGCAAGGTCAACCTGATCGGGGGCAGGGCGGACGTGGATTTCTACCGTGTCGCCCCGCCGGGCGGTTTTACCAAGGGCCTGCCCAATGCCCTGCGCGCCGACGAAGGCGACGGAGACACCGCCACCGAAAGCATGGGCTTTGATTTCTTCGGCTACAAGCCTTGGCACCTCGCCAAGTCTCCGCCACGGCCGACACTCGCCAAGATCACCAACGACGTGCAGTCCATCATGTCGTCCGGCAAATATGATGGCGCCATCTGGACGCAAGGCTCGCCGCAGATCGAGGAAACTGCCTATTGGTTCAACCTCCTGATCGACACCAACCTGCCGATCGCCTGCAATGCCGCGCAGCGGCCACAGGGCCAGATCAGCAATGATGGCCCGGCCAATATCGTGGACTCTGTCACCTATATCGAATCGGGCATCTGGAAGGACGGGCATGGCGGCAATCGCGCCGGCACCGTGGTGATCCAGGAGCAGCAATTCTTTGCCGCCCGCGAAGTCGCCAAGGTCGATGCGCGCCCCGGGGGCTACGTCGCCACCGGCGGACATGGCGGCATTCTGGGCCAGGTCACCCATATGGGCGCGCCCTACATGATGTACGTGCCGGCCTACAAACACACGGCTACATCCGAGGTGAACATCAACAAGCTGCCGTCTGCGGTCGCCACCTCCCGGCTGGGGCCGAACGGGCTGGAAGTGGCCGAAATCCAGATCAAGGATGCCCAAGGCAAGCTCCTCCCCGATGCCATCCCATCGGTATCGATCATCAAGGAGGGTGGCTACTTCGCCGATGCCTTCGGCGACGATCCGGCGCCGGAAGCCGATCTGGATTTTCAGATCAAGCACAAGCTCTCGAGCGGCCGCCTTGGCGGTTTCGTCATCGAAGGCCTCGTGCCCTACGGCAATATCACCTCCGAACTGCGCGGCCAGATGCTGCGGGTGGCCAGCCTTTCCGGCATTCCCGTGGCCCGTACCGGACGCGGCTATCCCGAAGGCTTTTCGGACCCCGAGCCCTGGACGATTTCGGGCATGAACCTGACCTCGACCAAGGCGCGCCTGCTGTTGATGGCGTGCCTGATGAAGTTTGGTGCGCTGCCGCTCGCAGCCGATCCAAGCAAGCCGACGCCGGCGGAAATCGACGCCCTGCGCGCGGCGATGGTGCCCTACCAGCAGGTTTTCAACACGCACTAGGAGAAGCGGTTTGCTCAGGCTGCACGGCATCATCGGCACCGAGGGGGACCCAACGCACCGGGACATGCTACACGCGCTCGATCATGTGGGCGGTGTCGAGCTGTTGTTCGTGCCGCCCGCAGACGCCGGTCGCAAGCGCTTTCGCCTGCTCACCGACCGGGGCACCGACTGCGCCGTCAGCATCGACCGCGACGAGACGCTGACCGATGGCGCGCTGCTCTATATCGATCCGCAACGCGCCATCATCGCGCGCTTCGGCGAGCAGGCGGTCTGGCGCCTGCGACCGCGCGACCAGGCGGCGGCCCTCAAGCTCGGCTGGAATGCCGGCAATCTGCATTGGCGCGTTCGCTTCGAAGCCGATTGCCTCGCCATCCTGCTCGATGGCCCGCTGCATACCTATCGCGCCCGCATCCTGCCGCTGCTCGATGAGGGCGACGTGGTGGAGCTCGAGGATGTTTGACACTGCCGCCGCCCTGGCCTTGTTGCAATATGGCGATAGCGCCTATCCGGCCGGCGGCTTCGCGTTCTCCTGGGGCGTGGAAGGCCTGGCGGCCGATGGCCTGTTGAGCGAGTCGGCCGATCTCGACGATCTGGTGTTCGAGCATGTGGCGTTTCGCTGGAACACCATGGACCGTATCCTGCTGCGACGCGCTTTCGTTGCTGCAGACCTGGATGCGATCGCTGCTGCCGATCGCACCGCCGAGGCTGCGACCCCGTCCGCGCAGATGCGCGATGGCTCGCATCGTGCCGGCCGCGCCTTGCTTGGCGTGTCCGTCCGCCTCGGCGGCTCCCTGTCCACTGCCTATCGCGCCATGCTGACGGCCGACGCGCGGCTCGGCCATTTGCCGATCGTGCAGGCCATCGTCTATCGCGATGCAGGCATCGGGCTCGATGCGGCGCAATTGCTGTCGGGCTGGACGCTCGTCACGGGCCTGGTCAGCGCCGCTGTTCGCCTCGGCACGATCGGGCACATCCAGGCCCAGCAAAGCCTGGCCACGGCGCGCCGCGTGCTGGAAACGCTGCTCGCCGAAACGCCAACGGCGCACGCCCAGCCGTCCAGCTTCACGCCGCTCATCGATATCGCCGTGTCGCGCGGTCCTTCGCGCCACGTCCGCATGTTTTCCACCTGACCGCGAGGCGCCCGCTATGATGAATCTGTCGCCGACCGAAATGGATCGCCTGGTGATCTTTACCGCGGCCGAACTGGCACGGCGCAATCGCCGCCTGGGCATCCGCCTCAGCCATCCCGAAGCCGTTGCCTTCCTGACCGACGAGGTGCTGGTCGCTGCCCGCCGCGACATGCCTTATGCGCAGATCCGCGACATGGCGAGCCGGCTGTTGAGCACCGACGATGTCGAGCCCGGCGTCGCCGAGATGATCACCATGCTCTACATCGAATGCCTCTTTGCCGAAGGCACCAAGGTCATGGCGCTGTTCGAGCCGATCCAGCGTGGCCTAGAGCCCTTGCTCGATGCCGTGGTGCCCGGCGAAATCATCTCGCCGCCGGATGATATCGAGATGTTCGCCGACTTGCCGGTGGTGACGCTTGACGTGATCAATACCGGCGACCGCGACATCCAGGTGCGCAGCCACACCCATTTCTTTGAAACCAACCGCGCCTTGCGCTTCGATCGCTCGGCTGCCTATGGCATGAAAATCGACCGGCCGTCCGGCACCGGCATTCGCTTCGAGCCCGGCGTGGTCAAGTCCGTGCGGCTTGTGCCCATCGACGGCCACCGGGTTATCCGCGGCGCCGCGGGCCTGGTCATGGGCTCGCTCGACGCGCCCGGCATGCGCGAACAAGCCCTCGAACGCGCCCGCGCCCGTTCCTATCTCGGAGCGTAGGAGTACCATGGCCACGATCAGCCGCCGCGCCTATGCCGATCTTTACGGGCCCACCAAGGGTGACGTCATTCGCCTGGGCGATACCGAACTCTTTGCCGAGATCGAGCACGATTTCACCACCTACGGCCATGAATTGCTGATCGGCGCCGGCAAGAACCTGCGCGATGGCGAAGGCATCAATGGTCACCTGAAGTCGTCCGACAAAATCCTCGATATCGTCATCAAGAACGCCACCATCATCGATGCCGTCGCCGGCATCATCAAGGCCGATATCGGCATCCGCGACGGCCGTATCGTCGGCATCGGCAAGGCCGGCAATCCTGACATCATGCCCGATGTGCATCCCGACATGATCGTCGGCCAGACCACCTCGCCGGTCTCGGGCGCCAATTTCATCGTCACCGCCGGCGCGGTGGAGTCCCATGCCCATCTGGGCTCGCCCGAGCAATCCGACCATGCGCTCGCCGGCGGCACCACCACCATGATCGGCAACGGCCCCGGCCCGCTGTTTGATGTCGGCAGCGGCAGCACCACGACCTTTGGCCGGTTCCTGCAGGCCTGCGAATTCTCCCCGCTCAATTTCGCCCTGTTCGGGCGCGGCGCCTCCAATGCCGAAGCTGTCGAGGAGTCAGTCGCTGCCGGCGGCATGGCCGTCAAGATCCACGAAGATTTCGGTGCCGCGCCTTCTGTCATCGACCAGAGCCTGGTCGCCGCCGACCGCAACGATTTCGCGGTGCACCTGCACACCGATTCGATCAACGAGTTCGGCTTTTGCGAAGACACCATGAATGCCTGCGAGGGCCGCACCATCCACATGTACCATGTCGAGGGGGCAGGGGGCGGCCACGCGCCGGACCTGCTCAAGGTCGTCTCCTACGACAACGTCATTCCATCCTCGACCAACCCCACCAATCCCTACACCAGCTACGGGATGGAGGAGGGTGTGCCGATGACCATGATCGCCCATCAGCTCAACTACAATACGCCCGAGGACGTCGCGTTCGGCGAGGCCCGTGTCCGCGCCCAGTCCATGGCCGCGGAGGATTTCCTGCACGATATGGGCGCCATCTCGATCTTTGGCACCGACACCCAGGGCATGGGGCGGCTGGCCGAAAACGTCGCCAATTGCTGGCAACTGGCGAGCGTGATGAAAGAACGCATCGGCCGCCTGCCGGACGAAAGCACGGCCATGGCCGATAACGAGCGCATCAAGCGCTATATCGCCAAGCTCACCCTCAATCCCGCCATCGCGGTAGGGATCGATGCCCATGTCGGCTCAGTCGAGGTGGGCAAGCTGGCCGACCTGGTGCTGTGGCCGCGCGCCTCGTTCGGCATCAAGCCCTATATGGTGATCAAGGCCGGTTTTATCGTCTGGGCCGCCATGGGCGACGGCAATGGCAGCCTGGGGCTTGCCGAGCCGATGATCCAGAAGCGCATGTGGGGCGCACTGGGCGATGCGCCCAAGCATCTGGGCGTCAATTTCGTGTCCAAGCTCGCCATCGACGCCGGGGTCGGCCAGCGGCTGGGCCTGGGCAAGCAGATGGTGCAGATCAGGAACGTGCGCGGCCTGCGCAAGACCGACATGGTGCGCAATGCGGCGATGCCCCATGTGGACGTCGATCCGCAAACCTTCGAGGTGCGCGCCGATGGGGAGCTGCTGATGTGTCCGCCCGCGACCAAGGTCCCTCTGGCGCGGCGGTACATGCTGCGATGAACCAGATGCTTGCAAACGGCGCTTCTACCCGAATTGCCGCGGCCCGCGTTGGCATCGGCGGCCCGGTCGGGTCTGGCAAGACGGCGCTCGTCGAACGGTTGATCCCGGCGCTTATGGCGCGCGGCATCGATATCGCCGTGATCACCAACGATCTGGTGACCGCCGAGGATGCCGAACGCATCCGCCGCTCCGGCCTGATCGATCCCGCCCGTGTCTCGGCGGTGGAAGCCGGTGCTTGTCCCCATACGGTGATCCGCGAAGATCCCACGCTCAACATCGAAGCCGCCGACGAACTCGAGCGGCGTTTTCCCGGCGTCGAGCTGATCCTGCTCGAAAGCGGCGGTGACAATCTGGCGTCCACCTTTTCGCGCGATCTGACCGACTTCTGGATGTTCGTCATCGATGTCGGCGGCGGCGACGATATTCCCCGCAAGCGCGGCCCGGGCGTCATCCGCTCGGACGTGCTGGTCATCAACAAGACCGACCTTGCGCCCTATGTCGGGGTCGATCTCGAGCGCATGCACCGCGAGGCGCTCGCCGTGCGTGACAACCGGCCCGTCCTGATGACCAATTGCCGGCGCGGCGAAGGCATCGACGCGGTGGTCGATATCATCGAGCGCGAAGTGTTGTTCCGGGGGTGAACGCGCCACTGCCACTTCGGCCCGCCGCCCTCGACATGAGCTTTGCCCGCCGGGGCGATCGCACCGTGCTGGATCGGCGGCTGTTCGCCTGGCCGTTCGTTTTGACCCGCACGTTCCTGCTCGATGCCGTTCCGGCCCATATGCTGACGGTGATCGTGCAGACCAGCAGCAGCGCCGTGCATGGGGAGGACCGGTTGCTGCAGCGGCTGCATCTGGGGCAGGGCGCTGCCGCCCATGTGACGACCCAAGGCGCCTCGCCCATCCACCGCGCCCATCCCGGCATGATCGCGCGCGAGGCCGTGGATATCACCCTGGAGCCCGGCGCGTTCCTCGAATACCTGCCCGAGCCGCGCATCCTCTTTCCCGGCGCGGCGCTGGAGCAGACTATCGACATCGATTGCGCGCCCGATGCCACGATGCTCGTGTCCGATGCGTTCACCGTCCACGATCCCGGCCAGACCGGCGCCGGTTTTCGTCAACTGGCCTCCACCCTGACCTTGCGTTTCGATGGTGGTGAACCGGCGCTGATCGATCGGTTCGACATCGCCCATCTTGGACGCGGCCGTTTCGCGCGCTATACCGCGTTCGGCACGCTGGTGATGGTCGCGCCCGCACCGGCCGAAAAGCTGGCGCAGCTGGCCCTTGATCTATCGGCCGCGCTGGCGACAGTTCCTGGCCTTTATGGCGCGGCCAGCCTGCTGCCCGGCGATATCGGTATCGGTATACGGCTCGCCGGCGATGACCTGCGCACCATTCGCTGCGGTCGCGACCTGGCCTGGATTGCCTCGCGCCGCTTTGTGTGCGGCCACGAGCCGGTATCGCGCCGCAAAGGCGATGACCTGCGGCGGTAAAAGCGCTTCGGCGGTTTAACGGCGCCGCGCGGGGTCAGACATATTGCCGCCAATTGTGCTGTTCCTTGAAGCCCAGCACCTCGCGGATCTTCCGGTTGGAGATCGGCGCCTCGGAAGCGCCCATGGCGCGCGTGATTGGCGAGTGTGGCGCCCATTGCGCCAGGAACTCGGTCGTCGGGGCATTGGCTGTGATTTCGTCGTTGACGGCGTTGAACACCTGGTAGCCCAACCCGTCCTTGCCGATACACAGATCGACGATCTGGCCGAGATCGCGCGCATCGATATAGCTCCAGGCATTGCGCTTGCGCGAGGCCGGATCGGCCAGGAACCCGGGGAACATGGTGTATTCGTGCGGCTCGATTACATTGCCGATGCGCAGTGCATAGATGTCGATACCGCTGCGCATGGCAAAGGCGCGGGCGGTCTTTTCGTTGACCACCTTGCTCAGCCCATAGCTGTCCATCGGGTCGCTGTCATAATCCTCCTCCAGCGGAAAGCTGTGGAAGTCCTTGTCGCCCTCGGCAAAGCACACGCCGTAAGTGGTTTCGCTCGAGGCAATGATGACCTTCTTGATTCCCAGCTTCACCGCTGCCTCGATGACATTGTAGGTCGAGTTGACATTGGCGGTGAAGGTCGTGTTGTCCGGTCGCAGCAGCACGCGGGGCACCGCCGCGAAATGCACCACGGCATCGACCGGGGCAGGGCCGGTGCCACTGGTGAAGCCGTCGAAATCGAAGTGCATCGACAGCGCGTTGAAAGCCTGGCCGCTGTCGGTCAGGTCGGTCACCACCGTGTTGACGCCCGGATGGTTGAGCGGCACCAGGTCCAGATTGAGCACCTCGTGGCCGCGATCCAGCAGATAGGGCACGACATGCCGGCCGGCCTTGCCGCTGCCGCCGGTGAATACAATGCGCTTGCTCATGGAATCTCCGAAAATGGTCGTGCTTGCGTTTCACGCCGTCTTTGCCGGCGGCAGGTCAATGCCGGTGATCTGGGCGATCAGCCGGGCCGGCGATGAATCGTCGTCGCGCCCCATACCCGCCGCCGCCGTCATCAGGAACATCTGCAAGGCAGAGGCGGCTATGGGCAGGGGAAAGGTTTCGGCCCGGCCGATGTCGCTGACGATGCCGAGATCCTTGGTGAAGATATTGACCGCGCTTTTGGGCGCATAATCGCCATCCAGGATATGAGGCACCCGGTTCTCGAACATCCAGGAATTGCCCGCCGAGGCGGTGATCACCTCATAAACCTTGGCAATGTCCAGCCCCAGTTTGCTGGCAAAAGTTATGGCCTCGCAGGCCGCCGCGATGTGGACGCCGGCCAGGAGCTGGTTGACGATCTTGAACGACGCGCCGATGCCGGCTTCGTCGCCAAGTTCGTAGACCTTGCCCGCCATGGCATCGAGCGCGGGCCGGGCTGCGGCGAAGGCTTCGTCTGTGCCCGAGGCCATGAAGGTCAGCTCGCCCGAGCCCGCCCGCACTGCGCCGCCGCTCATGGGCGCATCGAGGTAGAGCACGCCCTGCTCGGCGCAACGCGCTCCGAGCGCCTTGGCTGCGGCTGGCGCCATGGTGGCGCAGGAAATGACTACCCCGCCGGGCGCCATCGCCGGCACGATGCCGTCCGCGGCAAACAACACTGCTTCGGTCTGCGCTGCATTGACCACGACCACGGCGACAATCTGCGCGTCGGCGGCGGCATCGGCGGGGCTCGTGCCGGCACGGCCGCCCGCCTCGGCAAGTGCCGCGATCGCGACCGCCGTAACATCGTAGCCGCTGACCTCGTGGCCGGCACGCAGCAGCGATCTGGCCATGCCCAGGCCCATCGATCCAAGCCCGATCACGGCGATTTTGCTGGTGCTGCCTGCCATTGTTTGTCCTCGACGAGCGATTGCGCCCGCACAATTTGCCGCTTATGTTAGCGCTGTCATAGTCGGGCGATGATGACCATTCCCGACTGCCGAGTCAACCAGATCAGCGGGGCAGACGCTTCAGCGATGGGCAGCAAGCGATACGCGGGACGCCGGCAGGGGGTGACGCTGACCGACGTGGCTCAATTGGCCAAGGTCAGCGAAATCACGGTATCGCGCATCGTGCGCAACCATGGCCCGGCCGCCGATGCAACGCGCCAGCGGGTCATGGCGGCGGTGCGCCAACTCGGCTATGTGCCCAACCGCCTGGCCGGCGGCCTCGCTTCGTCCGGCTCCAAGCTCGTCGGCGTCATCGTGCCGTCACTGACCAACGTCGTCTTTCCCGAAGTCCTCGGCGGCATCCGTTCGGCCCTGGAGGGAACCGGTTTCCAGGCCGTTATCGGCGTCACCGATTACGATCTCGATGTCGAGCAGGACCTGGTCGCTTCCCTCCTGGCCTGGCGGCCGGAGGCACTGGTGATTGCCGGCTTCGACCATACCGAAGCGGCGCGCGCCATGCTCGAGAGCAGCGGCGTCCGCATCGCCGAGATCATGGAAATCGACAACCAACCGATCGATGTGGCGGTCGGCTTGTCCCACCGGCAGGCCGGCTTCGATACTGGGCGCTATCTGCTGGAGCGCGGTTACCGCCGCTTCGGCTATGTCGGCCACGATTGGGTGTCGGACCGCCGCGCTCGGCTCCGCCATGATGGCCTCGTTGCGGCGTTGCGCGAGGCAGGCCTCGACCTGCTCGAAACCCGCCGCGTCGAAGGGCCGAGTTCCACGCTGGCCGGCCGCGATCTGCTGGCGGCGCTCCTGTCCAGTCGGCGGGACCTGGACGTGGTCGTCTTTTCCAATGACGACATGGCGACCGGCGGCGTGTTTCATTGCCTGGGCGCCGGTATTCAACCCAAGGCCGATCTGGCCCTGTTCGGCTTCAATGGACTTGATATCGGACAGGCTTTGCCCATGCCATTGTCCACCATGCGCTCCAACCGCTTTTTGGTCGGCAAGACCGCCATCGAGCGGCTGCTGTCGCAGCGGGAACGGCCGGACACGCAGGAAATCGTCGATACCGGCTATGAAATCCTGGCCGGCGCCACCGCCTGAACACGAGGAAATGCCCGATGCTGCTTGGAGCCATTGCCGACGACCTGACCGGCGCAACCGATTTGTCGCTGATGCTCGCCCGCAACGGCATGCGGACCGTGCAATATATCGGCGTGCCGCCCGCCGGCACGGACTTCGCCGGTGCCGAGGCGGTGGTGGTGGCGCTGAAATCGCGGACCATACCGGCTGTCGAGGCCGTGGCCATGTCCACCGCGACCGCCGCGGCGCTGCGCAGCGGTGGCGCCGAGCAGATCGTGTTCAAATATTGCTCGACCTTCGATTCCACCGATGAAGGCAATATCGGCCCGGTCGCCGAGGCGCTGCTCGAGGCGCTGGATGCGCCCATCGCCATTGCCTGTCCGGCCTTTCCCGCAGCCGGGCGATCGATCTATCAGGGGCATCTGTTCGTTGGGGAGGCCCTGTTGTCGGACTCCCCGATGAAGGACCATCCGCTGACCCCGATGCGCGATGCCAATCTGGTGCGCGTGCTGCAGCGACAGTGCAAGGGCAAGGTCGGGCTGCTGCCGCTGCGCGTGGTCAGCCAGGGCGCCGAGGCGGTCCGTGCGGCCATCAACGCGGCGCAAACCGCCGGATACCGGCTGCTGATCGCCGATGCCGTACGCGACGAGGACTTGCGGGTTCTGGGCGCGGCGCTCGCCGATGCTGCCTTGATCACCGGTGGCTCCGGCATCGGCATGGGCCTGCCCGACAACTTCCGGCGCCAGGGCCGGATCGGGACGGAACCCTTGCCCGCGCGCTTGTCCGCTCCGGCCGGCCGATCCGTGATCCTGGCCGGTTCGTGCTCGACAGCGACGCGGGGGCAGGTCGACGTTGCCATCGCGGCCGGCTTGCCGGCCCTCAGGATTGTGCCGCTCGATGTCGCCAGCGGCGCACAGACCGCCGCCGATATCGCCCGTTGGGTCATCGACAATACCGGCGCGCTTCCGGCCGTGGTGTATTCCAGCGACGATCCTGCGGCCGTCAAGGCCATCCAGGACCAGTTGGGTCGCGACCGGGCAGGGGCACTGGTCGAGCAGGTGCTGGCCGAGGTCAGCGTTACTCTGGCCAATAACGGCTTTTCCCGGTTCATCGTCGCCGGCGGGGAAACCTCCGGCGCGGTGGTCGAGGCACTGGGGGTCCGGGCGCTGCAGATTGGCCCTGAAATCGCGCCGGGCGTACCCTGGACGCGCAGCCTTGGCCAGGCCGATCTGGCGATGGCCCTGAAATCGGGGAATTTCGGCGCCCCGGACTTTTTCCTCACGGCCTGGGACCTGCTCGATGACTGACTCCATCCGCCATGCGGTAAACGAGGCGCGCTCCGACATCGCCAAGGTCGGCAAATCCCTGTTCGAGCGCGGCCTGACCTTCGGCTCCACCGGCAATATCAGCGTGCGGCTGGAGACTGGCGGCTGGCTGATGACGCCCACCAATGTGTCGATGGGCGAACTCGACCCGGCGCGCCTGTCGCTGTTCGACGCCGATGGCCGCCATATCGATGGCGATGTGCCGACCAAGGAAGCGGTGCTGCATCTGGCCATGTACGGGCAACGCAAGAACGCCGGCGCCGTGGTTCATCTGCATTCCACGCACTCCGTGGCCGTCAGCCTGATCGACGGGGTCGATCCCCAGGACGTGCTGCCCCCCCTGACCGCCTATTATGTCATGCGTGTCGGGCGATTGCCGCTGGTGCCCTACCTGCCGCCCGGCGATCCGGAACTGGCCAGGGCGGTCGGCAAGCTGGCCGGCGCGCACCATGCCGTCTTGCTGGCCAATCACGGGCCGGTCGTGGCGGGCACGACGCTGGCCAATGCGCAATATGCCACCGAGGAACTCGAGGAAACCGCCAAGCTGTTCCTCATGCTGCGCGGCATGGCGATCAAGCCGCTGACCCCGGCGCAGGTTGCGGACCTGCGCCAGCGTTTCGATCTGCAGTAGGCAGGCTCAATCGGACGAGCGCAGCTGCCGGACGCGTTCGAAGGCGACGGCGATGATGATGCAGCCACCGATAAAGGCGCCTTGCCAGAACGCGTTGATGCCGAGCAGGCCCAGGCTGTTGCGGATCACCTCGATCAGCGCCGCGCCGACCAGCGCCCCGAACGCCGTGCCGACGCCGCCCACAAGGCTCGCGCCTCCGATCACCGCCGCCGCGATCACCTGCAATTCCATGCCGGTGCCGATATTGGTGGTCACTGCGCCCAGCCACCCGGTCTGGATGATGCCCGCGATGCCCGCCGACAATGCCGAGAGCATATAGACGGCCACCTTGATGACGCGCACGGGAACGCCGGTCAGCGTGGCCGCGCTTTCGTTACCGCCGATGGCATAGAGGTGGCGCCCGAACTTGGTCCAGCGCAGGACGAACCCCACGATCAGCGCCAGCCCAATCATGTAGAGGACCGGATTGGCGATACCCAGGAACCACGAGCCGCCGCCCAGATCGAGCAGCCTTGCATGATCGGGCCCGAACTCGAACACCACCGTGTTGTTGGAAGCCACCATGGCCAGGCTGCGCGCGATCGAGAGCATGCCCAGCGTCACCACAAAGGGCGGAAAGCCCAGATAGGCAATCAGCACGCCATTGAACGCGCCCACCGCCAGCGAAGTGACGATGGCGGCGAGGATGCCCACTTCGAGCCCATAGCCGGCATGCATGGTGATCGCCAGCACCATGCTGGACAGGCACAAGACCGATCCCACCGACAGATCGATCCCGCCGATGATGATCACCATGGTCATGCCGAGCGCGATGATCGCGGTAAACGTCACGTTTCGGGTGATGTTGAAGATGTTCTTGGACGTGGCGAACGAGTCGGTGGCCAGGGACAGGAAGATGCACGCCGCGATGATGGCGACGAACACCCAGAAGACCTGGCTGCGGAACAACAGGGCGAGCGGCGTATGGGTCTTTTGCGCGATCGTCTGGTCGAGTGTGATTGCCATGGCCCTATACCTGTTCGATTGCGCCGGTGATGAGCCCGGTTACTTCCTCGGGCGAACTTTGCGCGATCCGCTTGTCCGCCACCTTGCGTCCTCGCCGCAGCACGATCACGCGATCCGCGACGCTGAACACGTCGGGCATGCGGTGGCTGATCAGCACCACGGTGACGCCCTGGTCGCGCAGGCGCTGGATCAGGTTGAGCACCTCGGCCACCTGGCGCACCGAAATTGCCGCCGTCGGCTCGTCCATCAGCACCACCTTGGCCTTCGATAGCCTGGTGCGCGCGATGGCGACCGCCTGGCGCTGGCCGCCCGACATGCTCTTGATCAGGTCGCGCGGCCGCGTTTCGGACTTGAGCTCGGCGAAGATTTCGCCGGCGCGCTTGTACATCGTCGCGTAATCCAGCACTCGAAGCGGCCCGAACCAGCGGTGCACTTCGCGACCAAGGAACACATTGGCCGCTGCCGTCAAATTGTTGCACAGCGCCAGGTCCTGATGAACGATCTCGATGCCGTGGTGGCGCGCGTCCACCGGCCGGTGCATGACCAGGCTTTGGTCTTCCATCTGCATGGTGCCGCTGCTCGGCGCGAAATTGCCGGCAATCATCTTGACCAGGGTCGACTTGCCCGCGCCATTGTCCCCCATCAGGCCGACGACTTCGCCGGCCTCGAGCGAAAACGACACGTCGTTGACCGCCTGGATGGCGCCGAAGTTTTTGGAAATGTTCGAGAGTTCAAGAATAGCCAAAGACTTTACCTCCGCGCATGCGCCAGTGCTCCGGCCAGCCTGGACGGGTTGCTGCAAGAGCCATGCTGTGGGTTTCTCCTCCCCAGGACGAAAACCTGCGTCAGCTTATGCAAATGCTTGCGCGCGCGTCAACGCACGATCCGCAGATTAATACTATTATTCGTTGACGGCAGCATCGCGCCGATATTAGCTGTGTGTCGGCGCACCGAGGAGGCCGCGACGCTGGAACATGCCAGCCCGCGGGTGGACGCGCCGACAATCGGGAGAAAGACATGAAAAAAGCCGCCTTACTGCTTGCCGTCGCTGCGCTGTCGCTCGGCGCGGCGCCCAGCTTTGCCCAGGCCAAGAAGCAATTGGTCATCGTGGTCAAGGGCCTTGACAATCCGTTCTTCGAGGCCATCAACCAGGGGTGCCAGAAGTGGAACTCCGAAAACGCCGATTCGGAATACGAGTGCTTCTATACCGGCCCGGCGTCTACCTCGGACGAAGCGGGCGAAGCCCAGATCCTGCAGGATATCCTGAGCAAGCCCGATACGGCCGCCGTTGCCGTCTCGCCATCCAACGCTCCCCTGATCGCCAATACGATCAAGAGCGCCGCGCCGACCATTCCGATCATGACGCTCGATGCCGACCTGAGCAAAGCCGACGCCGGCTTGCGCATGACTTATCTGGGCACCGACAACTACCTGATGGGCAAGAAGATCGGCGAATACATCAAGGCCGCCAAGCCTGATGGCGGCACCATCTGCACCATCGAAGGCAACGCTGCCGCCGACAATATCCTGCAGCGTGCCCAAGGCATGCGTGACGCCCTGACCGGCCAGGAAGGCCTTGCGGCTCTTGCCGGCGAAGGCGGCTGGACCGAAGTTGCCGGTTGCCCGGTGTTCACCAATGACGATGGCGCCAAGGGCGTGCAGGCCATGAGCGATATCCTCGCGGCCAATCCCGACCTCGACGCTTTCGGCATCATGGGTGGCTGGCCGCTGTTTGGGGCGCCGCAGCCCTATCGCGACCTGTTCAAGCCCCTGGCTGACCGCATCGCCAGCAACGACTTCGCCATCGGCGCCGCCGATACCATCGGCGACGAAGTTGCCATTGCCAAGGAAGGCCTCGTGACCGCGCTGGTCGGCCAGCGGCCGTTCGAGATGGGCTACAAGGCTCCCTCGGTGATGATCGACCTGATCGAAGGCAAGCCGGTCGAAGATCCGGTATTCACGGGCCTCGATGAATGCACCAAGGATACCGTTGACACCTGCATCCAGAAATAACGTTCGGCAGGGCGCGCCAGCAGTGGTGCGCCCTTCTTGTTGCGACCGGCCGTTCCCTCGGGCAGATGCCGCATGGGCTTAGGGGGCCACAAGCCATGACTAGCGACGAGCCACCGGCGGTCCCGATCCTGGGCCGCGTCGCTTCCCGCAATTTCCACAACAAGGTCATCTGGACGCTGGGCGTCAATATCGTCGGCGGTCTTTACGCCGAAGGGGCGACGCTGCCCAACGATGCGCAATTGCAGCGCGAGCAGGGCGTGTCGCGCACCGTCGTGCGCGAGGCGCTCAAGACCCTGGCCGCCAAGGGGTTGATCGAGGCGCGCACCCGGATCGGCACCAGAGTCCGGCCGCGCCAACATTGGAACCTGTTCGATGCCGATGTGCTGGCCTGGCACTTCGACGCTGGCGCCGACCTGGCCTTTCTCGGCAGCCTTGCCGAAATGCGGCTGGCTATCGAGCCGGAAGCCGCTGCCCATGCCGCCTTGCGCCGAACCAACGAGCAGGCAAGTACGCTTGTCGAACGGGCGGGGCATATGGCCGATCCCGCCAATACGGCCGAAGCTTTCGCGCGCGCCGATCTGGAATTTCACCGTGCCGTCGCCGACGCTTCGGGCAATCCCTTCATGCGCTCGATCAGCGCCCTGGTTGAACTGGCGCTGATGGCATCCTTCAAGCTCAGTTCGCCAGTCGCGGACCGCGCGGCATTCGATCGATCCGTGGCGGTTCACGGCGCCATTGCCGCGGCCATTCGCGATGGCGATGCCCAAGCTGCCCGTGCCGCCATGCGCCAGGCCATCGAGGATGGCTATAGCCGCACCAAAGGCACTTTTATCTAGCCCACATACCAGACCTTGCGCGGGTCATCATCGGCCCGTCGATAGGCGAAGGCTTCGTCCACCAGCCGCTCCAGATCATAGTGCGGCTGCCATCCAAGAGCGTGCCGGGCCTTGGTATTGTCCAGCCAGTTCGAGTGGTAGGGCGTTTCGATGCGGGCAGGGGCCATTCCTGTCGTCTGCTGCAGACGCTGCGCGACCACGCCATAGTCAACCGGCTGGTTCATGGCGATGTTGAACAGATGCTGATAAGCCACCGGATTGTCCAGGGCGGCCAGCATGGCGCCGACGAGATCGCTCACATGCACGAAATTGCGCTTGAGGCTGGCGCCCTTCGCGTCGATCAACAGCGGCACGCGCCCCTCTGCATGATACTGCGCTCGCTCTGATGCCGGCAGCAGCTCGTCCCAGTTCGGTCCACCGAACTGGTCAGCGCCAAAGCTCAAGACGTAGCGAAAGTCGTCCTTTTCCATGATCCACGGCGCGCGCAGGCAGCAGCCGTTGATGCCGTATTGCACGTAATATTGCTCGAGCATCACCTCCTCGAGCACCTTGGACAGCGCATAGACGCCGGGATACGGCTTCCGCGGCGAGGCCTCGGTGATCGGCGCGTCATACGGCATGACGATATGCCCGACCACGCAATCGCCACCGATCAGCATGAACTGTTTCGCTGTCGGGCTGGTGCGAAAGGCCTCCAGCAGCCAGAACATGCCCTTGACCGACACATCCATCGCCGACAGCGGATCTTCCTTGACCGTCGCCATATGGATGACATGGGTAACGCCAGCCATCGCCGTGTCCACCACGTCGCGATCAGCAATCGAGCCCTTGATGGTTTCGACCCGATCGTGCCCGGGCAGGCCCCGGTTATGGCATAGCGCCCTGATCCGCAGTTCGGGCCAACGCCGATCCTGCAGCAAGCGATCGAGCAATACCCGGCCGACCTTGCCGGTCGCACCCGTAACCAGCACGAGCATAGTCCCCTCCATTGCAGTTTTCCCGCATATCCATGGTGATCCTCTGCCGAACCGCGGCGCAAAGGAAATCGTGCTTTGCTCCCATTTCGCCAAAATGGGGGGTTGCGCCAAAAGCCCCGGTTCCGTATGTCTCCGCGCAGTCGGGGCGTAGCGCAGCCTGGTAGCGCATTTGTCTGGGGGACAAAGGGTCGCAGGTTCAAATCCTGTCGCTCCGACCAAATTTCTCCATGGTGTGCCGCGCGGGTTCAGGCAGTCGGCATCATCGCCCTAGGGATGCGGTGGCGTTGAGCATACCCGGACTTGTTGGCGCCCTGCAGTTATGGTCCGAGACCATTGGCGGCACCGCCAATCTACTCAATCATTCGGAAAACCATACCTTTCGCATCGATACGCCATCCGGACAGCGGTTCAGCCTGCGCGTCCATCGCCCCGGCTACCAGTCCCGTGCCACGATCCAAAGCGAGCTGGCCTGGCTGCTGGCACTGCGGCATGATACCGGCCTGCCGGTCCCGTGCCCTATTGCCGGAAGCGACGGCAAGCTGCTGCAATCCTTCAGCTCTGACGGCCATGAGCCGCGTCTAGCGGTGCTGTTTGCGCATGTGCCGGGGCAGGAGCCTTCAGCATCGGGCGATCTTGCCGGTCTGTTCGCGGCATTGGGTGGTTTTGCCGCCCGCATGCACCGGCACGCCATGGCCTGGTCCCGCCCGCCCGGCTTTTCGCGCCAGGTCTGGAGCGCCAAGCACATCCTGGCGCCCGATGGACTCTGGGGCGATTGGCGCACTGCGCCCGGTGTCACGCCTGAGCTTTCCGCCGTGCTCGATCGCGTCGACAGCGCGCTGCGACAACAACTTGCCGCATATGGCACGGGCGCCGACCGGTTCGGGTTGATCCACGCCGATATGCGGCTGGGCAATCTTCTCCTCGACGAAGACCGGGTCACCCTGATCGATTTCGACGACTGCGGCTTTTGCTGGTTTGCCTATGATTTCGCCGCGGCCATCTCGTTTCACGAAACCCGTCTCGCCATCCCGGCGCTCAAGGCCGCATGGCTGGAGGGCTATAGCGCAATTCGCCCCTTGCCCCGGGCCGATATTGCCGCAATGGACACGATGGTCATGTTGCGGCGCATGGCGCTGTTGGCCTGGATCGGCTCGCATGGCGAGACCAATCTGGCTCGCACCCATGCACCCGGCTTCGCCCTGGGGACCGTGCAGCTGGCGCAATCCTATCTGCGCACTGTCGAGCCGCTCAGATAAGCATTTCGGAGCGCGCCACCCGGCCACGCGGGTCCTTGTCGATGGCGCTGGCAATGCCCCAGATCAAGCCGACCAGCAGGAAATAGTGCCGCCAGTGATCGCTGTCGATAATGGCCGACTCGCCCACCACCATGGTGTAGGTCGCCACCAGCGGGATCATCATCAGCCGGTAGGGCGAAGGCCGGCGCAGGCTCGCAATGCCCCGCCACAGAGTCAGGACGACCAGCAGGTAATACAGCGCCCCGCCGCCCCAGCCATAAACATGCAGCACGCTGACATAAACGTTGTGCGGCTCCTCGGTCACCCGCATCTTGCGGAATTCGCCCGGCCCGATGCCCCAGGGATTGGCCAGTGCCAGCTCGAACGCATAGCCCTGGCGCCCGAACCGTCCGGTTTCCCCGCTGTCATATTCCTGGCCCGCCGCGCGGGTCTCGAACAAGGCCGAAACCGAGGGAATGCTGAGCAGCCCCGCCAGCGCCACCGCCAGCATGCCCACGCCGAGCAGCGACATGATGATGATCCGCACCTTGTCGCGCGCCCAGGCTTCCAGCCAGAAACACAGCACCAGAACGATCAGCGAGGACAGGGCAAAATGCCCCCAGGCCGCGCGCGAGAAGCTGGCGAACACCCCGATGAACAGGATCATGTAGATAATGGCGGCAACCAACATCCGCCTGCCGCGGTCCAGCAATATGCGCTGTAGCGCATACATTGCTGGCAGCACCAGGAACGGTCCGAACACATTGGGATCGTTGAAGGTTGCCTTGGCCCGGCCATACAGCAAGAACGTCTCGGCCGACGGCATCAGGCCCAGATAGGCCAGCGTGCCGATGATGGCGCAGCAGACTGCGGCGGCCGTATAGGCGTTCATCACCAGCCGCATTCGCCGTTCGGTGGCTTCGGCCACGTAGTTGGCGGCAAAGTACGACGTCAGCAGCAGGAAGACGGTGACGATCACGAAAATCATGGCGTCGGTTACCGGCTCGCTCCTGACCTGGAACGCCCCGATCAGCGCGAATGGCGTAAAACCGACCAGGATCGCCAGCAGCCCGAGCGTCGAGCGGTAAATCCCCATCCCCGCCATAAAGGCGATGGGCAGCACTGCCAGGAAGGTCAGCTCATAGGGCGAGGGCTCGAACAGCACCAGGCCGCCGGTGAAAATCCACAATCCCACCACCAGGTCGAGCATTTTCTGCGTTTGCGCCCGCATGAACGCCCGGCCGGCTTGTCTTGAGCCGGCCTCGAACGATGCTCCCCCGGTTGGATGGGTGAGGCTCAATAGGCGTTCTCGGTCTTGGAGACGAGCGAGATGGGCGTCAGCAGCACGATGTAGAGATCGAGCAGGATCGACCAGTGCTCGATGTAATACAGGTCGTGGTTCACCCGCTGCATGATCTTGTCGATCGTGTCGGTCTCCCCGCGCCAGCCATTGACCTGCGCCCAGCCGGTCATGCCGGGCTTGACGCGATGGCGGGCGAAATAGCCCTCGACGGCCTCGTAATACAGCTGGTTGTCGGCCTTGGCCTGCAGCGCGTGGGGGCGGGGTCCGACGATCGAGACTTCCCCCTTGAGCACGTTGAGCAATTGCGGCAGCTCGTCGATCGAGGTCTTGCGGATGAACTTGCCCACCCTGGTGACGCGCGGATCGTCCTTGGTCACCAGCTTTGTGGCGCTCGCATCGAGCATGTCGGTGCGCATCGAGCGGAATTTGTAGATCTTGATCAGTTCGTTGTTGAAGCCGTGCCGGTTCTGCCGGAAGAAGACGGGGCCGGGGCTTTCAAGCTTGATGGCGATCGCGGTCACCAGCATGACCGGCGAAAACACGATCAGTGCCGTCAGCGCCACCAGCTTGTCGAACACCCATTTGAACACCAGGTTCCAGTCCGAGATCGGCCGGTCGGCCATGTCGAACACGGCGATGTCCCCGACATAGGAATAGGCCTTGTCGGTGAACTTGAGCTTGCTCATATGGGCCGACAGCCGGATATCGACCGGCAGGACCCAGAGCTGGGTCAGCATTTCCAGCACGCGTTTTTCGGCCGACAGCGGCATCGAGACGATCACCAGATCCACCTGGGTGCGCCGCGCGAACTCGATCAGATCGCTCACCTTGCCCAGCTTGGGGCAGCCGGCGACGGTTTCGGGCGAACGGTCATCGACCCGGTCATCGAACAGACCGAGCAGCCTGATGTCGTTGGCTGCGCCCTTGGCGATCTGCAGGATCAGCGTCTCTGCGTCCTTGCCGCCGCCGACGACGACGGTGCGGCGCTTGAGCCGTCCCATCTCGGTCCAGCGCTGCACCATCGCGCGGAGGGACAGCCGGTAAAGGATCAGCAGCGCCGCCCCGCCGACGAACCAGCCCAGCAGCCAGCCGCGCGATACCAGGTCCGAGGCCTTGAAGAAGAACAGCCCGATGGTGAGCAGCGCCATCACCATGGTCCAGCCCGCCAGCACGCGGCCGAGTTGGGCGAACTGCCGGCGATAGGCCACGATGCGATGGGTCCGTGCGGCGTTGAACAGCACGTTGGCCAAAAGGCACGCCGCCAGGATCACCGGGACGTAGAACGCCGGATCGCCGACCTGCACATAGACGTCATAGATGGCGTAGCCCAGGCCGGCCAAGAGCATCGCCTCGATAATCTGGGCAATGCCAACGATGACGGCCCCGGAATAGCCCCGCTCCGCGGGCCTGGCGATAATGGCTTCGGCTTGAGGAGAGAGGGGCCCTTCGGCATTGCCGGATTCAGGCTGCCTGGACACGTGATCCAGCACGGCCTGCTTGGGATCGACACGATACATTTGACGCTTCCGATGCTCGCACGTGCCGGCATCATCGGCTTAAGGAATGAAGACTCGGTGAAACTGCGGCTCAGCTTTTAGCCAGCAGCCCCACATAAAGTGCTTCGATGGACGCGGCCATGTGGTCCAGCGAGAAGGCCTGGGCAATGTGATCCAGCCGCTGGCGCATTTCGACGGCCGCAGCATGCGGATCATCCAGCGCCTGCTGCAGCGCTGCCTGCAGGGCCGCGGCATCTTCGGCCGGCACCAGGCTCGAAGCCGTCGGCCCGAAGATTTCGGGGATTCCGCCCACATCGGTCGCGATCACCGGCAATTGCGCTGCGGCCGCCTCCAGCACCACATAGGGCAGGGACTCCGCCAGCGACGGCACCACCGCACAGCGGCCGCGTGCGAATATGGCCCGAGCCGGCCGCGCGCCCGCCAGGACCACCCGCTCGGTCATGCCGCGCTGCGCGATCTGCTCGACCAGCCGCGCCCGTCCCGGTCCATCGCCGGCCATCACCAAATTGGCGGGCGATCCGTCCGAGCGGCGCACGCCGTCCAGCGCCTCCACCAACACGTGAATGCCCTTGAGATCGCGCAATTCCCCCACGAACACGAAGTCCGCCGCATCGGTTTCGGCCGTCACCGGCACAAACTCCGCCCGGTCCAGCCCATTGTGGATCACCGGGCTCGGACAACTCGGCACCCCGATCAACCGGCTATAGGCACCCTTGGCAAAGGCGCTCTCGAAAATGATGGCTGCCGTCGGCTGCATCAGCCGGCGCTCGAGCATGTGAAAAACCCGGCCCGAAGGCGAGGACGCGGAAAAATGCAAGACACCGCCATGCGGGGTGTAAACGGCAATGGTGTCGTGTTGGCCGATGGCTGCCAGCCGCGCATAAAACCCGCCCTTGGCGCCATGTCCATGCAACACATCGATGTGCAGCTTGCGGGCAAGACCGCGCACGGCCAGCGGCGTCACCAGATCGCCGCCGCCCAGTACGCGCGGCATGGCGAAGCGGTGAATGCCCAGCGTGGCGAACTCTTCGAGCGCCCGCAGCTTGCCTTCGGTCTGGGCGTCGTTGGCAAGGCTATCGACAACGATGCCGATCTCATGGCCTTGTGAGGCCAGCGCGCGCGTCAAATCCGCCACATGCCGAAACAGCCCGCCGACGGGAGCGCGCATCACCTGCAGGATGCGCAACTTGCCGGTCGCTGCCATGGCTTAGAACCAGCGTTCCTGAACGACGACGGTATCGCCGGGATAAATCGGGAAATCGAGATCGACAGCGCCTTTGACCATCTGTGTGCCCTGCCGTCGATAAACGATGGCCTGGTTCCGGTCGGCCGTATCGGAGAACCCGCCGGCCGTGCTGATCGCCGCCCGCACCGTCATGCCGTAAACATAAGGAAATTGGCCGGCATTACCGACTTCGCCCTGGATGAAGAAGGGCCGATATTCGGCCACTTCCACCGCCACATCCGGATTGCGCATGTAGCCATTGGCGAGCGCCGCCGCCAGGCGCGCCGCGGCAACCTTGGTGGTTTGTCCGCGCACCACGACCGATCCGACCAGCGGGAAGGCAATCGCGCCGCTATCGTCCACCCGATAGGTCTCGCTCAGATCGGCATCGCCGTAAACCGTCACCCGCACCGCATCGCCCGTGTCGAGCTGATAGGGGCCCTTGGTATCCACCAGATAGGTCGCGGGAACCGTGGCGCAGGCTGCGAGCGGCAACATGATCGCAACGGTGAAAACAGCCAGCCAGCGCATGCGAATCCCGCTCGGGTTGATGGCGGGAGTGTCGTCGGCGATGGTTAACAATTCCCTTAAAACGGGCGCGTATTATTGCGATCTGCAAAGCCCTTAACGGATTGCTTACTACGCAGAGGCGATAAATTCGCGAACAGGCGAGGTATGCAATGGCCTATGAGTCGCAAGCGCTACGCGATGCCAGAATAGACTTGGGCGCCGTCTGCGGCGCCGTGGTCAGGCGTTTGCCGCGCATCATCGTGGTGACGCTGCTGCTGCTTGCCGCCACGTTCGTTTTGTTGATGTTCGTGCCGCGCATGTATGAAAGCTCGGCCGGCATTCTGGTGGAGCCGCGTAACAATCTTTATACCGGGTCGGGCAACGAGCAGCCGTCATCGGTCAGCGGCCTGGCGGCGGGCGTCGTGTCCAGCCAGATCGAACTCATCAAGTCGCGCGAAACCCTGCTCAACGTCATCGACCAGCTCGATCTGCGCTCGGTGCCCGAATTCAACGGCACCGGCGCCGGTCCGTCACCCCTCGGCATCGTCTCGCAATTCCTTGGCCGCAAGGCTGCGCCGGCCAATGTCGATGAAACGGTTCTGGCCAATCTGCTCGACCGGATGACCGTCATCCAGGAACGCGATTCGGCCATCATCACCGTTCTGGTTCGCTCCACCAATGCCGAGCTTGCGGCCAAGATCGCCAATGGTGTCGCCAATGCCCATGTGGTCCGCCGCGCCGGCCTGTCGCTGTCCGACACCGCCGAGGCGTCCGGCTGGCTTGGCGATGAAATCGCCAAGCTGCGCGTCTCGGTCACCGAGGCGGAAAATGCCGTCGCCGACTTCAAGGTCCGCAATGACCTGTTCGTGGGCGCCAACAACACCAGCCTGGCCGATCAGGACCTGTCTAGCGTCGCCAGCCAGATCACCGAGGCCCAGGAGCGCAAGAGCGCCGCCCTGTCGCGCGCTTCCCTGATCCGGGGCTTGCTGGAACGCGGCGCGCCGATCGACGGCATTGCCGATGTGCGCGCCTCCGCTGTCATTCAGCAACTGACCCAGCAAAAAGCGCAGTTGCAGGGCGAGCAGGCGCAAAAGGCCGCGACGCTGCTGCCAAACCATCCCACCATTCTGGCGCTGGTCGCCCAGATCAACGAACTCAACAACCAGATCAATCTCGAAGGCCGCCGTGTCGCCGAGGGCCTTGAGTCCGAAGCCGAGATCGAAGCCGGCCTTGAAACCTCGTTGCGCGCCGAGCTGACCCGCGCCAAGGGCTCCGCATCGGCCGCTACTACCAATACCGTCACCCTCGATGGGCTGGAACGCGAGGCCAAGGCGCAGCGCGACCTCCTGGAAAGCTACCTGCAACGCTATAGCGAGGCATCGTCGCGCGCCGACTCCAGTTCGGCGCTGCCCGACGTTCGCGTCATTTCCCTGGCTGCGGCCTCGGTCAGCCCGGCCTCGCCCAAGACCTCGCTGATCCTGATGGCGGTTGGCATCGTCGCCGCTGCCGGTCAGATCGGCCTGGTGGTGCTGGGTGAGTTGATGTCGGGCCGTGCCATCTTGGAAGGCCGCAGCGCACCTGTGCAGCCGGAACGGCCCCAGGACGAGCTGGAAACCGCGCCGTTCATGGAAGACGAACTCGAGCCGGACCAGCGTTGGGAAGCCGAGCCCGGATTGCCTCCGATTGCTGTTGCGCAGTCCATCGAGCCGACCTTCAGCGAACAGGTGACGGCGTCCGAACCTGAGGCCGAAGACGATATTGTCGCGTCCGATGATCTCGATTGGCAAGAGACCGCGCCACCGGTGATCATCGATCCGCCCATTGCGGAAGCCGATCAGGCCGAGCGCTTCGCGCCCTTGAGCCACGCGACGGCCGCCTCGGACGTGATCCCGGCCGATTGGCCGCTTGCCGACGAGCCCGACGATGCGGAAATCGAAGCGGTAACCCCTCCCACCATCCTGGCGCCCCGGCCGGCCTATACCGCCTTTGCCGATCTGTCCGCCGATCTGGCGCTCGGTCGTACCCGGCTGGTGCTGCTGGCCGGGCACCGCTCCAACGCCGCATGCGAAGTGCTCGCCGAAGCCCTGGTGACCGATGCGCTGGACAAGGGGCTCAGCGTTGCCCTGGTCGATGCCGGCAGCGCTCGCTTGTCCGACGATCCGGGCCTTTCCGATCTCAGTGTCGAAAAGGCCAGCTTCGGCGATGTGGTGCACAAATCCAGCGACAACACTTTTGCCGAGGTGCCATGGGGCCAGCAATCCGCCATCGATCATCGCTCCGCCAGGCCGGTGACCCTGGTCGAGGCGCTGGGCGACATCTATGAAGTGGTGGTGCTGATGACCGGCCACGTCGGCATGGCTTCGACACTGCCCTTGTTCGCAGAACTCGATGGCCGCCTGGTTCTGGTTGCCAGCGACAATGATGATTTCAAGGCCGTCGAGGACATGCGCACGCATCTCTCGGAAGCCGGTTTCGGCCGCGCCGAAATCGTCACTACGCCCGAACTGGTCGCAGCTTAGTTTGGGCGAGGTCATCCCGTGCCCTCACTGAAATACGCCGCCATCGGCGCCATGTTCGAGGCGCTCTGGCTGTCGCGCCTGCCGGCTTTGATCCGCGCCCTGTCCGCCTCGCGCGGCGTGATCTTCACCTTGCACCGCGTTCTGCCCGAAGCGCCGCCCGCCTTCTCGCCCAATGCAATCCTGCAGGTGCGGCCCGATTTTCTGGAATTCTGCATTACCCGCATTCGTGCGCTGGGCCTCGATATCGTCAGCCTGGACGACGCGCTTGTCCGGCTGGCATCGCCGGACAGGGGCAAGCCATTCGTCGTTTTCACCTTCGATGATGCCTATAAGGACAACCTGCGGCATGCCCTGCCCATCCTGCAGCGCCAGGGCTGTCCGTTCACGCTTTATGTTCCCACCGCACTGGTCGATGGCGTAGGACAGGTTTGGTGGCAAGCCATCGAGGACATCATCGCCCGCGAACAGAGTGTCGCGATCGTCGAAGGCGGCTATGTCGAGCGCCTCGAAACCACCACCACCGCCCAGAAACAGGCCGCTTACGACGCCCTCTATTGGCGGCTGCGCAAGATGCCCGAAGCCGAGCGCATCGCCCTGGTCCGCAGCTTCGCCGAAGACCACGGCTACGATCTGGATCGACAGTGCCGCGAGCTCATCATGGACTGGCAGGAACTGCACCACTTTGCCGACGAGCCGCTGTGCACCATCGGCGCGCACACCGTCCACCATTACGAACTGGCCAAGCTGTCGCCGGACCAGGCCCGCAGCGAAATGGCCCAATCCGCCGATATTTTGCTGGCACGATTGGGCGAGCGCCCGGCCCACATTTCCTATCCCCTGGGCGGGCCACTCTCGGCAGGTCCGCGCGAGTTCGACATGGCCCGCGACCTGGGCTTCCGCTCCGGGGTCACCACGCGTCCGGGCGGCCTCTATCCGCGGCACGCCCGATCGCTGCATGCCCTACCGCGCGTCTCGCTCAACGGTTTGTTTCAGAAACGTCGCTACGTCGATGTTTTCGCGACCGGAGCGATCTTTTCCGCGATGGGCCGCGTCACCGGTTAGGCTCTTGGCACGTCGTCCTTGGCCATCCAGCGGATGATCGCCATGGCCGGATAGATCCATCCCATGCCCACGACCGCGAAGAACACGATCAGCACGAACCAGGCCATGCCCTGGAACCACTCGAGATAGATCGTGGTGCCGATCGCCAGCCACGCGACGATCGAGCCCAGGATCAGCAGCACTCCCAAAAACTTGCGCTTGCGCTGCGTCATCATGCGTCATCGCGGCTATTGCGGTTCATCAGGGCCGGGCATACCACTGCGTTCCGTCGACCGATACCGGGATAATATCTTGACGACCGCCCATGATGCCGCACTGCTTGCTGCCGCGCCTGCCCACGATCGGCTGCGCCCAGTGCGCATCTGGCTCTATACTGTCGCCGCCTTCGTCTTGCTGATGGTGGTGGTCGGCGGCATTACCCGGCTCACGGAGTCTGGGCTGTCCATCACCAGCTGGAAGCCGATTTCGGGCACCATTCCGCCGCTGACCAATGCCGATTGGCAGGCCGAGTTCGATGCCTACAAGCAAATTCCGCAATATCAGGTCAACAATGCCGCGATGACGCTGGATGGCTTCAAGGCCATCTTCTTCTGGGAATTCCTGCATCGGCTGCTCGGGCGCCTGCTGGGCTTGATCTTCCTCGTGCCGTTCCTCGTATTTCTGGTGCAACGCCGCCTGCCCAAGACGCTGGCCTGGCCTCTGTCGGGGCTGTTCGTGCTCGGCGGTTTCCAGGGCCTGCTCGGCTGGTGGATGGTTTCGTCCGGTCTGTCCGAGCTCACCTCGGTGTCGCAATATCGCCTGGCTGCCCATCTCACCGCGGCGGCGCTGTTGTTCATCGCCTTGGTCTATGTGCCGCGCGCTCTGGAGCCGGGCAGGGCGCCGGGCAGCGTGACCCCCGCCAATATCTGGACTGGCGTGGTCCTGCTGCTGCTGATCCTCGTCCAGATCGCCGCCGGCGCCTTCGTCGCCGGGCTCGACGCCGGCATGGGCTACAATACCTGGCCGCTGATGGATGGTGCCATTATTCCGAACGGCCTGACCGTCATGCAGCCGTTCTGGCGCAATCTGTTCGAAAACGCCCTGACGGTGCAGTTCGTCCACCGCTGCATCGCCTATGCCATCGTGCTTTATCTGGCCGTCGCCATCTGGCGCCAGTCGCGCCGTGGCGGCTTTGCCGGCGTCAATGGCTGGCTGCCGCGCATCGCCGTCCTCGTCGTGCTGCAAGCCGGCCTCGGCATTGCCACACTGCTGTTTTCCGTCCCGATCGGTTTGGCCGTGGGCCATCAGGCGCTGGCCTTCATGCTGGCGGGGACGGTGGCGGCCTATATCGCCGATATGCGCCGTGCGAGGCGAGGCTGATCGGCGAGTAACAGATTACGGTATTATAATACCGTATCAATAAAGCATTGATTTTGCTTTGCTTTATCAACCCTCTTGACGGCACGCGAGTCCGCCTCTACACGAACCGCAACAAGCCGCCAATTCCTTCGAGAACGGGCCGGTAAGCCACTCAACTCCAGGGAATTTCACTCATGAGCACTTACACTGCCAGGCCGAGCGAGATCGACAAGAAGTGGATCCTGATCGACGCTGACGGCCTCGTGGTCGGTCGCGTCGCCTCGATCATCGCTTCGCGTCTGCGCGGCAAGCATCTGCCTACCTTCACCCCGCATATGGACATGGGCGACAATATCGTCGTCATCAATGCCGGCAAGGTGAAGTTCACCGGTCGCAAGTTGGACCAGCACAAGTTCTATTGGCACACCGGCTTCCCCGGCGGCATCAAGGACCGGACGGCCCGCGAAATCCTCGAAGGCCGTTTCCCCGAGCGCGTGCTGGAAAACGCCGTGCGCCGCATGATGCCGGGCGGCCCGCTGACCCGCGCCCAGCTCAAAAACCTCAAGGTCTATGCCGGTGCCGAGCACCCCCATGAGGCCCAGCAGCCCAAGGCGCTCGACGTGGCTGCGATGAATTCCAAGAACGTGAGGGTGAAGTAACATGGCCGAGACCATCAATTCTCTCGAAGACCTCGGGACCACCGCCGTCGCGCCTGCCATCAACCTGGCGCCGGTCCACGTTCAAAAGCTCGACGCGCAGGGCCGCGCCTATGCCACCGGCAAGCGCAAGAACGCCGTCGCGCGCGTCTGGATCAAGCCGGGCAAGGGCAAGCTGGTGATCAACGGCCGCGAGTTCGCGACCTATTTCGCCCGCCCCGTGCTGCAGCTGATCGTCAAGCAGCCGATCGTCGCCACCGACCGCAATGACCAGTACGACGTCGTCGTCACCGTCGCCGGTGGTGGTCTTTCGGGCCAGGCCGGTGCGGTTCGTCACGGCATCTCCAAGGCGCTGAACTTCTTCGAGCCGGGCCTGCGCCCGATCCTTAAGAAGGGCGGCTTCCTGACCCGTGACAGCCGCGTCGTGGAACGCAAGAAGTACGGCAAGGCCAAGGCCCGCAAGTCCTTCCAGTTCTCCAAGCGCTAAGCTTCAGATCCAATTTGCAAAGGGCCGGGAAACCGGCCCTTTTCTTTTGCATGCGGGGTCCTCGATACCTATCTCTTGTCCGACCACAAGGGCACCTTCTCCCACAGGTGAAGAAACCGGCTTGATGGTCGAAAAAACTCTGAGCTTCCCTCGCCCTTTGTGGGAGAGGGTGACCTAACCGGCGTTCAGCCGGATAGGGCGGGTGAGGGGTTCGGCGCTTTCGGTCATCCCCATTCAGCCATGTTCAACCTCATCTCCCGCTTCCACCTGCTGCTGCTGACCGTGCTGATCGCCATCACCGGCGTCGCGCTCTTTCGCATTCCGGCCGCTTACGCCTTTCCCGCCCACTGGAGAGCCAGCCAGGCCGACTGGCTCTGGCCGCGCGACCTGGCTCTGGCCGCCGCGCCCACCATCGCCATCATCCTGCTCCTGGGCTTCGGTATCCTTGGCCTGCTTTTGACCAAGAACCATCTCGCCAAGGTGCGCCATATTTTGGATCCGGCATTGACGCTGCTGCTGGGCTTGCTCGTTGCGGTCCAGCTCGGTTTGCTCCTGACCGGCATCGGCTCGGACCTCGACCTGATCCGGATCACGGCTTTTGCGTTCGGCGCCATTCTCATCGTGCTCGGCATCGTCTTTGCCGAAGCCGAGCGCCACACCTATGCCGGTCTGCGCCTGCCATGGCCGATCGCCGGCGATCGCGCCTGGCGCATCGTGCATCGCCTCACCGGTTGTAGCTTCGGGCTGGCCGGGGCGGGGCTGCTGGCTCTCGCCTGGGCCTCGGCCGATACCGGCCCCCTGGTGCTCGCTTTCGCGCTTGCCGTTGTGCTTCCCGCACTGATCGCCGCCTTGGCGAGTCTGGTGCTGCGCTAGACTTTGCGCGGAAATTGTCACGGAACCCATTGGCGGCGACATGAATTTCCCCATCGCCCGTTGCAAACACAAAACCATGCGCAGCATATCGCGCGGGCCAAGCGTAGATTGCGATCAATTATGAGGCGACCCGCTTAATCGGCAGGCAGCTTCGCCACTCAGTTTTGTAGGTCAACGATGTCGCCCACCACTATTTCAACAGCCACCCGTCCGGCCAAGGCTCCCAAACCCTTCTATCGCAACTTCGGCGTTCAGGTCCTTACCGCCATGGTGCTGGGCTTGGTGCTGGGCTACGTCGCCCGCAGCATGGGTCCCGATGCGGCCGGCAATGCCAACTGGCTGACACAGACCCTGGCGACCGTGGGCTCGATCTTCGTGTCATTGCTGCGGGCCCTGGTGCCCGTCCTGATCTTCACGGCCATCGTCGCATCGATCGCCAATCTGCGCGAGCTCAACAATGCCGCACGCCTCGTCTGGCAGACGCTGCTGTGGTTCGCCATCACCGCGCTGATCGCGGTTGGCATCGGCATGGCGCTGGGTCTGATCATTCAGCCCGGCCTGCACACCGCCGTCGCCCAGACCGCCGCGCAGGCGCCATCCTCTACCGGCTCCTGGCTCGATTTCCTCAAGGGCATCATCCCCTCCAACATTTTGGGCCTGACCGCGTCGACCAGTGTCAAGGATACCGGAGCGACGACCAGCCTCAACTTCAACGTGCTGCAGATCATCGTCATTTCGATCGTGGTCGGCATTGCGGCGCTGCGTGTCGGCGCGGCTGCCGATCCGTTCCTCGCGTTCAATCGCTCCTTCCTCAAGATCGTTCATAAGATCCTGTGGTGGGTCATCCGCCTGACCCCGATCGGCACTATCGGCCTGCTCGGCAATGCCGTCGCCGTCTATGGCTGGGACGCCTTGGCCCAGCTCGGCTGGTTCTCCGCCGCCATCTATATCGGCCTCGCCCTTGTGCTGTTCGTGGTTTACCCGATCGTGCTGGGCGCCAATGGCCTCAATCCGATGCGCTATTTCCAGGGCGCCTGGCCCGCTATCCAGCTTGGCTTCGTGTCCCGCTCGTCCATCGGCACCCTACCACTGACCCAGCGTGTCACCGAGGAAAATCTTGGCGTGCCCAAGGAATATGCCGCTTTCGCCGTGCCGCTCGGCGCCACCACCAAGATGGATGGCTGCGCCGCCATCTATCCCGCCATCGCCGCGATTTTCGTCGCCCAGTTCTACGGCGTCCCGCTGGGCTTGCAGCAATATCTGCTGATTGCGTTCGTATCGGTCATCGGCTCATCCGCCACCGCTGGCCTGACCGGCGCCACCGTCATGCTGACGCTGACCCTGTCGACCCTGGGCCTGCCGCTGGAGGGCGTCGGCCTCCTGCTTGCGGTCGATCCGATCCTCGACATGGGCCGCACCGCCGTCAACGTCGCGGGTCAGGCCCTGATCCCCACCATCGTTGCCAAGCGCGAGGGCATCCTGGACCAGGACATCTACAACCGCGGCGAGAGCATCGAAGCGCTCGATGATACCGCCGGAGCTGTTCCTGCCGAATAACTCGATAAACGGCCACAGTCCGGTCGGGCGCTTGTCGCGCCCATCGGCCCCTCACCCTAGCCTTCGCCCCTCCGGGGAGAGGGGCCATCGCATATGACCAGCAGACCTGGCCAAATGCTCCAGTCGACACCTCCCCCTACCAGGGGGAGGATCAAGGTGGGGGTTTACCAGCCCGATCGGGGCTCTCTCACCCCCACCCACCCTCCCCCTGACAGGGGGAGGAGCCGTCCTGTGGGACCGCCGATAGTGGCACAAATGCGATTAATCCCCTCGCCCCTCCGGGGAGAGGGCTATCGCATATCACCAGAACACCTGGCCAAATACCCCAGTCGACACCTCCCCCTACCAGGGGGAGGATCAAGGTGGGGGTTGACCAGCCGCGATATCGGGGCTCTCGCACCCCCACCCACCCTCCCCCTGGCAGGAGGGGAGCCGTCCTGTGGGACCGGCAGGATGCCAAGCCATACGCAAACCACCGCCCTTACGAGCGCGATAACTACAGCCTCAAATCACCCCACCAGCTTCAACGCCGGCTTCCGCTTCTTCTTGATTGCACGCGGCGTATAATTGGCCATGACCCGCTCGATCACCTTGATCGCCCTGGTGGTCCCGTCCTCGGCATGCAGTTTTTCCGCCAGCGCCGAAGCGTTCTTGCGATAGCTGTCGCTGGTGGTCAGATCGGCCAGCGCCGCTGCCAGGATGTCCGGCGTCAGTTTGCGCAGGCGTACCGGCTTGGGACCGCAACCGAGTTCGAACACCCGGCGGCCCCAATAGGGCTGGTCCACGGTCTGCGGCACGATAAAGGTGGGCCGGCCCAGATGCAGCCCCGCCGATGTCGTGCCCGCACCACCATGATGCACAACGGCGGATACATATTTGAACAGCTTGTCGTGCGGCGCCTTCTCGATGGCAAAAATCGTCTCGGGCAGATCGTTCGGATTGATCCCGCCCCAGCCGCGCGCCACCACTGCGCGGCCGCCCCACAGCTTGACTGCATCCTTGAGGATCTGCGTATTGCGCTCGGCCCCGAACGGCATCGAGCCGAAGCCGATATAAACCGGCGCTTCGCCCTCGGACAAAAACTTCTGGAATTCGGCCGATGGCTGCCAGTCGCTGCGGTCCTTGAGCGTCCAATAGCCCGAGACGATCGCGTTCTTGGGCCAGTCGCGCGGGCGCGGGGAGATTTCGTCCGAATAGGCATAAAGCGTGGTCAGCGCCGTGCCGTCGGTATTGCGGAAGAAGCCGCCCTTCTTGCGCGATTCGAGCCCCATAAGCTCGCGCCGCAGCTTGTTGCGCGGCAGGTTGTAGTAAATCTGCTGCACCGTCATGGCCGTATAGGTCAGCCGGTTGAAGGCGGGCCCGAAATCGGCGCCGTAATAGATGCAGAGCGGGAACTCGCTGGTCGAGTTGAGCGGCTGCAGCGCGACCATCAGCGCCGGCACATGCAGCGCCTCGGCAATGTCGATGCCGAAGCTGGTGTTCATGTTGAGGATCAGCGCATCGGCGCCCTGGCACATGTTCCAGCCATGGCGCGCCGCCGTATCGACGATTTGCTGTCCCTGCCGCAACAGGGACGGGCCGTTGATCAGCATCGACTGGCTCATCGCGTTCTCGAATCGCGACTGCATCAGGAAGGCCTGGATCGAGGGCCCGAGGGAATGGAACTCGATGCCGTGGTCGCTCACCATGCCCTCGAATTCCTCCGAGGCGCCAAGGACAACCGAATAGCCGCGCTCCTGCAGCGCCATGGCCAGCGCCAGATAGGGTTGAACATCGCCTTGCGTGCCGATCGTGACCAGGGCAATGCGCTTCAAAGCTAAACCTCGCTATAGGCCGTTCTGGAGCCGAAGGTTGGCGTCCCCCGGGCCATTTACAATACCCCGTACAGCATTTAAGAACGGCTCTCGACTGCTGGTTTCCTTACAAAAATCGCTCCCGAAGGGCAAGAGACATGCCGCCGCTGTACACATTTGCTTTGCGCAGAGCCTGGCTCGCCGGCAACAGCGTGCTGCCAAATTGCCTTGCCGCGAGCGCTCGGGCGAGCGCCCGCTAGCTCTTCCCGCGTGCCACGCCGGCAGGGAAGAGCCGAACATGATTGTTCCCGGCGCGCTGGCGCTGGTTTAACCCGTTCACAACCATAATTCCGCGATAATGGCGCGCTCCTGTTGGAGCGGCGCAGTGCCCAAGGCGCGTCGCGGCCCATTGGGTCCACCAAGGACCACCGAGGATGATCATGACCGAAGATTTTCACCGCATCCGCCGCCTGCCGCCCTATGTGTTCGAGCACATCAATCCCATCAAGGCCAAGGCGCGGGCCAATGGCGTCGATATCATCGATCTGGGCATGGGCAATCCCGACCTGCCCACCCCGGACCACATCGTTGCCAAGCTGCAGGAAACGGTGCTCGATCCGCGCACGCATCGTTATTCCAGTTCCAAGGGTATTCCCGGGCTGCGCAAGGCCCAGGCCAGCTATTATGGCCGCCGCTTCGGGGTGAAGCTCAATCCCGATACCCAGGTCGTTGCGACCCTGGGATCGAAGGAAGGTTTCGCCAACATGGCCCAGGCCATCACCGCTCCCGGCGATGTGGTGCTGGTGCCCAATCCGACCTATCCCATCCACGCCTTCGGCTTCATCATGAGCGGGGGCGTCGTGCGGTCGATGCCCGCCGATCCCAACGAGGATTTCCTGCGCTCGCTCGATCGCGCCGTCCGGCACTCGATCCCCAAGCCGATTGCGCTCGTCCTCAACTATCCCGCCAATCCGACCGCCTATACCGCCGATCTCGATTTTTATGCCGCCGTGGTCAAGTATTGCAAGCAGCACGACATTTTCATCCTGTCGGACCTGGCCTATTCCGAGATCTATTTCGATGACGTGCCGCCGCCCTCCATCCTGCAGATTCCCGGCGCCATCGATATTTCCGTCGAGTTCACCTCGATGTCGAAAACCTATTCCATGCCCGGCTGGCGCGTCGGCTTTGCCGTCGGCAACGAACGCCTGATCGCTGCCTTGGCGCGGGTGAAATCCTATCTCGACTATGGCGCCTTCACCCCCATCCAGGTCGCCGCCACCGCCGCGCTCAATGGCTCCGACGACGTGATCGACGAGGTCCGCAAGGTCTATAAACTGCGCCGCGACGTATTGGTGGACAGCTTTTGTCGTTCGGGCTGGGATATTCCCTCGCCCAAGGCCACCATGTTCGCCTGGGCGCCGATCCCGGCGCAATTCGCCCATCTGGGCTCGCTGGAATTCGCCAAGCTGCTGATCCAGGAAACCGGCGTGGCCGTCGCGCCCGGCGTCGGCTTCGGCGAGTATGGCGATCAGTACATCCGCCTCGCCTTCGTCGAAAACGAACAGCGCATCCGCCAGGCCGCCCGCAACATCAAGAAACTGCTCGGCAGCCATGGCAGCACGGGCAATGTCGTGCCGCTGAGCGCTTAGGATCAAGATGACCAGGGGTTGATAATTTCGATCCCGGTGCTCTTAAAATGTTTGACATTGAGCGTTGCCACGGCGGCGCCATGGAAACGGGCAATGGCGGCGATCTGGTAGTCCAGGGGTTCCATCGTTGCCTTGGTCCGCATGATGGGGCCAATAAGCTGTGCGTAATGCAGCGCAGCGCCACTGTCGAATGGCAAAATGCGTCCGCCCAGCTCTCCCAGGATCGCCGAGACGAGGCCTTGCATGTCATCGCGACGGCGACCGGGATAAAGCTTCTCAACGCCCGTTTGCATTTCGACCACCGTGATCGCAGTAATGAATATCGACGGGACCGGCTGTGAATTCAGCCAAAGCAGCACTGCCTGATCTGGCGCAGTCCGCATGAGCTCGGACACGACATTGGTGTCGAGTACAATCATTTGTCGTCGAAAATATCAGGAAGCGGTCGGGCTGGTCCCCGCGGCGGAATTTCAAGCTCCACACCGCCAAACTTTTCCACGTAACGGCGGATGCGCGTCGCCAGCCCCTCTTCGGGCTGTGGTTCGGTCTTGACCCAGTTGCGCAGGGCCAAACGAGCCTCTTCCTCCATCGAGCGGTCATTTTCGGCCGCCTTACGGCGCAAATCGCGCTTGGTGGTGTCGTCCAAGTTCCTGATTGTCAGAGCCGCCATGGTCCCACTCCGCCTGCATTGCTAGCAATGTAGGCGTTGCTAGCGCCATGCGCAACCTTCATCAATCCTATTGACGCATAGGCTAACTCCTATCCATATCGCTTTCCGACAGGGAGTGCCTATGTCTGACATCCAAACTTTCCGCCAGTCGGTCGAGGCCTTTATTGCCGGGCGCGGCTGGACCCCGACCCGGTTCGGACGCACCATAGCCGGCGATCCGCTGTTCGTGTTCGACCTGCGCGAGGGGCGCGAGCCGCGGTCCGACACGCGCGCGCGCATCCTCAAGGCGATGCAGGAGTTCGGTGAGGCGGCGACCGCCACGCCGCTTCGCATCGGCGTGGCCGGGCTTGGCAATGTCGGCGCCACCCTGGTGCGCATCCTGCAAAAGGACAGCGCCGAACTCACCCGCAAGCTGGGCCGCCCACTGGTCGTAACCGCCGTCGCCGCCAGATCCCGCTCGCGCGATCGCGGCATCGACATTTCGGGCCTCGACTGGTTCGACGATCCGGTGGCGCTGGCCAAGTCCGATGGCATCGATCTGTTCGTGGAACTGATCGGGGGCGAGGACGGGCCGGCTTTGGCCGCGGTCAAGGCAGCGCTCGATATCGGGCGTCCCGTCGTCACCGCCAACAAGGCCCTCCTGGCCAAGCACGGCGTCAAGCTGGCGCGCATGGCCGAGGAATCGGGCGCCCAGCTTGGGTTCGAGGCAGCCGTCGCCGGTGGCATCCCGGTGATCAAGACCTTGCGCGAGGGCTTGGGTTCGGCCCGGATCGCCAAGGTGTTCGGCATCATGAACGGCACGTGCAACTACATCCTGACCCGCATGGGCAACGAAGATATCTCCTTTGCCGATTGCCTCAAGGATGCCCAGGCGCTCGGCTATGCCGAGGCCGATCCGAGCTTTGACGTCGACGGCTTCGATACGGCCCACAAGCTGTCGATCCTGACCACCCTGTGCTTCGGCTACGAAATCGCGCCGGACAAAATCCATGTCGAGGGCATTTCCCGGATCAGCCAGCACGACATCAAGGTTGCTGCCGATCTGGGCTACAAGATCAAGCTCCTGGGCATAGCGCAGCGCTCCGAGGACGGCATCGAGCAGCGCGTGCATCCCACCTTCGTGCCCAAGGGCAGCGCTATTGCCGGTGTCGACGGGGTGATGAACGCGGTGGCGCTCGAGACCGACCATGTGCATGAACTGCTGTTGGCCGGTCCGGGGGCAGGCGGGCCGCCCACTGCGTCCTCGGTGCTGTCCGACATCCTCGACATTGCCCGCGGCACCCGCGTGCCGCCGCTCGGTGTGCCCAGCGACGAGTTGCTGCCCTATAAGCAGGCGCCAATGAAGGCCCATGAGGGCGGCTATTATGTCCGGCTCAATGCCCGTGATGTTCCCGGCGCCTTGGCGGCCATCGCCACCCGCATGGGCGAGCATGCCATCTCCATCGACAGTGTCATTCAACGGTCCGATCTCAAAGCTAAGGATGCCCCCGAGGACGGGGTGCCGACCCGCACGGTGGTGATGATCACCCAGCAGACCCTGGAGGCCAATGTGCGCGAATCTCTTGCGCAGATTGCCGCCGATGGGTTCATAGTGGGCCAGCCGCAGCTGATCCGGATCGAGATGCTGTAACCGCACCGTCCGCGCGGCGCAGGGGGAACTATGCGACTGAGCAAGGCCGGAAGTGGCCGTGACGCGGCCAATCTGCATCGCACTCTGACGCTCGAACTGGTGCGCGTGACCGAACGGGCCGCTATCGCCGCCGCCGAATGGCGCGGCAAGGGCGACGAGAAGAGCGCCGACGACGCCGCGGTTCAAGCCATGCAAGCCGAACTCATGCGCGTCCAGATCGATGGGCGCATCGTGATCGGCGAGGGCGAAGCCGGCGAGATCGACCACCTTTACATCGGCGAAGCCGTGGGCAGCGGCGAGGGTCCACAGGTCGATATCGCTGTCGATCCACTCGAGGGCGTGACGCTCTGCGCCAAGAATCAACCCGATTCCATCGTCGTGCTGGCCATGGCCGAGCGGGGCGGACTGCTCAATGTCGCGCGCGACGTCTATATGCACAAGATTGCCATCGGCGCCGAATATGCCAGGGACGTGGTGCATATCGATCAAACCGCGACGGACAACGTCAAGTCGCTCGCCGCCGCCAAGGGTGTTCCCCTCCGCGAAATTACCGCCATCGTGCTGGATCGTCCGCGCCATGCCGCCCTGATCGAGGAGCTGCGCATTTCAGGGGTAGCCGTCAAGCTGATCAGCGACGGCGACGTTGCCGGCGTCATCCATGCAGCCAATACCGACGATACCGGCATCGATATCTATCTGGGCTCCGGTGGGGCGCCCGAAGGCGTGCTGGCTGCGGCAGCACTGCGCTGCGTCGGCGGCCAGATGCAGGGTAAATTGATCCTCGACACCCAGGAAAAGCGCGAACGCGCCTATCGCATGGGCATCACCGATGCCGGGCGCATCTACGACGTTGCCGATCTGGCGTCGGGCGATGTCCTGTTTGCCGCCACCGGCGTCACCGACGGCACGCTGCTCGACGGTATTCGCCTGCGCCGCCAATCGGTGGAAACCTCCACCATCGTCATGCGCTCCTGGAGCCAGACCGTGCGCTGGATCAAGGCGCTGCACGCGCGTTGATGCCTCTTGACGTCGGGCATCGCCGGGAGGACGCTTGACCCAAAGGTGGCGGGGGTCGAAGCGATGCATGGTTCCAGTGGCTCGTTTAGCGTCCTTGCCGACCAGGACCGGTTCGGGCAACCGGTGACGTTCCTGAATGGTCGGTTCGACATCAAGATTTCCGCGAGCGACACAGGCGGAGCACTGTGCGTGATCGATACGATCCGCATGGCGCGGGGTGGCCCGCCGCTGCACTTTCATCACGAACAGGATGAGTTGTTTTTCGTGCAGGAGGGCGATTTCCGGTTTCGCATCGGCGATGCCACCCATGAGCTGGGCCCTGGCGACTTCATCTTTGGTCCCCGCCGCGTGCCGCATGCCTTCGTCAATCTGACCGAGACAGGGCGGCTGATGGTGGGCTTTCAACCTGCGGGAACCATGGAAGCGTTCTTTGCCGAAGGTCTGCGTGATGCGACCTCAGCAACGTTTCGCGAGCTGAGCCGCAAGCATGGCATGGAGGTCGCCGGGCCGCCTCCTGCCTTCTGATCGCGCAGCGTACTGCCCCTCGACCGTGGTCCCCAAATCACCTAACTCTGACGCCATGGTCGAACCCGCGCGCTCCTTTCTCGACGTGACCCAGTCGGCCACCGGCCGGGCCTGGGTCGACCGGCTCGATCCGGCGATGACGCGCACTGCCGCCGCCATCGCGCAACGCAGCGACCACAGCGAAATTCTGGCGCGCATCCTGGCCGGGCGCGGCGTGGATATCGAGGATGCCGACAGCTTCCTCGAGCCCACTCTTCGCGCCCTCATGCCCGATCCTTCGACCCTGACCGCCATGGATGCGCTGGCACAGCGCATCGCAACCGCTATCGCCGACAATGAATCGGTCGCGTTGTTCGGTGACTACGATGTCGACGGTGCCTGTTCCTGCGCCTTGATGGCGCGCTATCTGGGCTTTTTTGGTCTCGATGCCCAGGTGCACATTCCCGATCGCATCTTTGAGGGCTATGGCCCCAACATCGCTGCCATGGACAAGCTGATCGACAGCGGCGCCAGCCTCATCATCACGCTGGACTGCGGCACCACCAGCGATGCGCCCATCGCCCATGCCCGCGCCCGCGGCGCCGCCGTGCTGGTGATCGATCACCACCTGTCCGATCACGATCTCCCCGATGCCACGGCGCTGGTCAATCCCAATCGGCCCGACGACATTTCGGGCTTGGGCTATCTCTGCGCCGCCGGCGTCACCTTCATGGTGCTGGTCGCGGTCAACCGCGTGCTGCGCCTGCGCGGCGACACGCGCATGCCCGATCTGATGAAGCTTCTGGATCTGGTCGCTCTTGCAACCGTCTGCGACGTGGTGCCCCTGGTCGGGCTCAACCGTGCCTTTGTCTTGCGCGGCCTTGACGTGGCGCGCCGGGGCGACAATCAGGGCATTGCCGCCCTGGCGCTGGCCGCGCGCGTCAATGGTCCGCTTAACCCGTACCATCTTGGGTTTCTCATCGGTCCGCGCATTAACGCTGGCGGCCGTATCGGCGATGCAGCCTTGGGCACGCGCCTTTTGACGCTGGATGACGAGCACCAGGCGCTGGTGATTGCCGCCCAGCTCGACGCGCTCAATACCGAACGCCAACGCATCGAGATCGAAGCCGTCGAAGAAGCCACCCGCGTCGCCGAAGCCGAAATCGGCGACGGCGAGGGTCCGCCCGTGCTGGTGCTGGCTTCGGCCAACTGGCACCCGGGCATCGCCGGCCTGATCGCCGCGCGCCTGCGCGAGCGTTTCGAGCGGCCCGTCTTTGCCATTGCGCTGCAACCCGATGGCACCGGTACGGGCTCGGGCCGGTCCATGCCGGGTGTCGATCTGGGCCATGCCGTGATCGAGGCGGTGGAACTCGGCCTGATCGCCAAGGGCGGCGGTCATGCCATGGCGGCGGGCATCACGGTCAAGCCTGGACAAATCGGGCCGCTTAGGTCGCATTTGGCAGACCGTCTCGCCGCGACGGTCGGACGGGCTCGTGCCGCCACCGCCCTGCCTGTCGATGCGGCGCTGACGGCTCGTGGCGCCACCCCCGATCTGGTGCGCGATGTCGAGCGGGCAGGGCCCTTTGGCTCCGGCAACGCCACGCCGGTCTTTGCGTTTCCCGCGCACCGCGCCAAATTTGCGCAGGTCGTGGGCAAGGGCGGTCACGTCAGCTTCACGCTTGCGTCCGAAGACGGTGCGCGGCTCAAGGCCATCGCCTTTCGCGCCGCCGGCACCCCGATTGGCGATCTGCTGCTCGGGGCGGACGATCAGCACATGCATTTCGCCGGCACCCTGACCATCGATCACTGGCAAGGCCGCGAGCAGGTTCAGTTTCGCCTGAAGGACATTGCCAAGCCCCGCGCGTGAGGCCAGTTTGCGCCGCTGCTGCGGGCGGTTAGGTTCGGATGTGGGCTTGAAAGTCCCACTTGCATATCCAATTATCAGCGGTACAGTGCACCCGTTATTTTCTGGGAAGCGTTACTGTTGTGGCTCGGTGGACGCGCCACTGATTTCACCTTCGGCGACCGCTCAGCAGCCGCCGTCAGCTTCCTGTTAGTTGGAATTCGCGGCTTAATGACGAAAACAGCAGTCGATCAGGACCACGGTGGTGTAACGCTGTGGACACACTTGATATCCCGTCTTGTCGAATCCGTAGGGGTTCGCCTGTTGGCCGAACCGCGTCACGGCGCCGTTACCGTCATTTTTCCCAACGGCCGCGCGCGCACCATCGGTAGCGCCACTACTGGCGAGCACACGGTTCTCAAGCTCAACAACTTCAAGGTCATCCGCGATTCCATGCGCCGCGGCACGGTGGGCTTCGCCCATGCCTATATGCAGGGCGATATCGAGATCGATGATCTGACGGCGCTGTTTCGTTTTTTCCTGCAGAACCGCGATATTCTCGAAGGCGCCAATCCGGGCTTGTTCCGCAAGGCGGCCCAGGACTTCGCCTATCACATTTCGCGTCCCAACTCGCTCGAAGGCTCCAAGCAGAATATCGCCGAGCATTACGACCTGGGCAACGATTTCTATGGCCAGTGGCTTGATCCTTCGATGACCTATTCATCGGCGGTCTTCACCTCGGGCGACCAGAGCCTCGAGGAGGCCCAGCGCGCCAAGTATCATCGCGTCGCCGACATGGCCGGCATTACCGAAGGGTCCAGCGTTCTGGAAATCGGCTGCGGCTGGGGCGGTTTCGCCGAAACCGTCGCTCGCGACTACAAGGCCAATCTGCGCGGCATTACCCTTTCTGCCGAGCAGTTGAAGTTCGGCCAGGAGCGGCTGTCACGCCAGGGCCTGGACGCGCGCGCGGCCCTGCATTTCGAGGATTATCGGCACACGCAGGGCCAGTTCGATCATATCGGCTCCATCGAGATGATCGAGGCTGTGGGCGAGGACAACTGGCCCAGCTATTTCAAGACCATCCATGACCGGCTCAAGCCCGGCGGCACCGCCGCTATCCAGGCCATCACCATCAACGAGGCCGATTTCCGCGGCTACAAGAGCGGTCCGGACTTCATCCAGCGCTACATTTTTCCAGGCGGCATGCTGCTGACCAAGACCGTGATGAAAGAATTTGGCGACAAGGTCGGCCTGGTGCTGGAAAACACCGAAACCTTCCGCCTCTCCTATGCCAGGACACTCAAGCTCTGGCGCGACCGGTTCCTCGAACGCTGGCCGATGATCGCGCCGCTCGGCTACGATGAAGAGTTCAAGCGCAAATGGGCGTACTACCTCAGCTACTGCGAGGCCGGCTTTATCGAGGGCGCCATCGACGTCGGCATCTATCAGTACCGCAAGCCGGCCTGATCGGTTCCGGCCTGGCACCAGAGCGACCGTTCCGATTGCCGACGGCGGCATGTGGTTTGCGGCGCGAACGGCAAACGGAAATGTGCTGATCGCAGGAAGGCTCTTGCCGACTGCACGGCGCGCTGGAGTGACTGGTACGCCCACGGGGAATCGAACCCCGCTCTGCACCGTGAGAGGGTGCCGTCCTGACCGATAGACGATGGGCGCATTGGTCATGAAATGCCGATCGGTTCGGCATCTCTTGCTAGATAGTCGCTTAGCTCCTGGCGGGCAAGAGGGTGGTACGCCCACGGGGAATCGAACCCCGCTCTGCACCGTGAAAGGGTGCCGTCCTAACCGATAGACGATGGGCGCCTAAGCGTGGGGTTCCTATATTCAGCCCATCCTTGATGCGCAACCCATTTTTGCCAGCCGCCGCAAATTTTCAACAGCCCGAAAATGTCACGGGCCGGCGATAGCCATGGGGGCGGTCGCGTACATCCACATGAATGAACGAGCGGCCCGGGTAGCATCCCAGCCCACCTACACCGTCATTGGCCATGGCGTAGGCGATCAGCTGGCTCTTGTCGACGCCGGGGATGTAGAAATCGGCCGCCATGCACTTCTTGTGGTAGGAACTGTCCGCGCCGCCTGCCGACCCGTTATGCTGCGCATCCCGATAGCCCGAGTTCATGATCACCTTGCGCCCGAAATGGCCTTCGAAGTCCCAGATGATAAATCGAAGCTTTGGCGTGATGCAGAACGCATTGACCTCGCGGCTGGCGACGAAGGTGCCAAAGCTGTTACTTTTGCCCGAGTAGGCGGCGCCGCTGCTGCTGGCGAACATCGCCAGCGGCATGCAACCTGTCAGAGCCACGGTCACGGCGAGCAGGAGTGCGGCGGCGATCGATCTCATGGCGTCTTCCGTGGCCAATGTTGCTGGAATGCAACACCTAAACGTGGCGTGGTGAAGTCGCTAAAATACGATCGGTTTCGCTAACCGCACGCTAAGGCGTGTGGTTAGCGAAATGTGAGTGTCGGCGTTAACGCGATGCTAGCAATAACTACCATTTGCCAGTGTTGGGCATCGACAGCCAAGGCTCCTGCGGGGGCAGGGTGCCGTCCTGGATCAGCTCGATCGACACGCCGTCGGGCGAGCGCACGAACGCCATATGCCCATCGCGCGGCGGCCGGTTGATGGTTACGCCCATCTCGCTTAAGTGTTGGCAGAGCTTGTAAATATCGGCGGTCCGATAGGCCAGGTGCCCGAAATTGCGGCCACCGCCATACTCTTCGGGATCCCAATTGTAGGTCAGTTCGACCTCGCCACCGACATCGCCCGGCGCCCGCAGGAAGATCAGCGTATAGCGCCCCTTCTCGTTGTCCGCCCGCCTCGTCTCCTCCAGCCCCAGCCCCTCGCAATAGAACTTCAGGCTCGCCTCGATGTCGGTAACGCGCACCATGGTATGTAGATATTGCATTGCTAAATCCTCCAGAAATCGGTGCCTCAGGCCTATCAATCCAGGGCCGACGGGGCAACTGCGACCACTCAAACAAAATCGCAACGCCTTCTTAACTTTTCCCCTTGAATCGGACACAGTGGCACCACTGGTGGAGTACCTCGCGGCGGCGGGGCGAGTACGAAAAGGCTTTGGGGAAACATGGGGGCCAAGTTTTCTGGCGACGGCGATGAACCGGGCGGCATGCCGAATACGGTCAGCCCGGACAGCGGCGATGCCGGGTTCGACACCATCGAAATCAGCGGCGCGATCAAATGGTTCGACGCCGGCAAAGGCTTTGGATTCATCGTCCCGGACAACGGTCTGGCCGACGTTCTGCTGCATGTCACTTGCCTGCGTCGCGACGGCTACCAGACGGCCTATGAAGGCGCCCGTATCGTGGTCGAGGCGCTGAACCGTCCCGGGGGCCTGCAGGCGTTTCGTATTGTTTCCATGGATGAATCGACCGCGCGGCACCCGGCGCAGATGCCCGCGCAGCGCACCCATGTGGTGGTGGAGGCGACCTCCGGCATGGTGCGGCTGGAAGTCAAATGGTTCAATCGCATTCGCGGCTTCGGCTTCCTGTCGGCCGGTGAGGGCACACCGGATATTTTCGTCCACATGGAAACCTTGCGCCGCTTCGGCATCGCCGAACTGCGGCCGGGTCAATTCGTTCTGGTGCGTTACGGCAATGGACCCAAGGGCCTTATGGTCGCCGAAATTCGGCCCGATGGTTGGGGCGACGCACCGTCTTCCCACTAGGATACCCCAATGATGCAGTCCATTGCCTGGCGGCAGCCTTCCCGTGCGGCCCGCATTGTCGGCCTTGTTTTCGCGGCCCTGATTGTCTTCGCGCCCCTGGCTGCGTGCAGCGATGAAGGCAAGCTGACCTTGCGCACGGCGACCGGCGACCACGCCTTTAATGTGCAAGTGGTCGATACACCCGAAAGCCGTGCCAAGGGGCTGATGTTCGTTCAGGACCTGGCCAACGACGCCGGAATGTTGTTTGACTTCAAGGAGGAGCGCGAAGTCGGGTTCTGGATGCAGAACACGTTCATCCCGCTTGACATGATTTTCGTCGGTACCGATGGCGTGGTCAAAACCGTGCATGCCAATGCGCGCCCGCATGATACGACCTCGATACCGTCCGAGGTGCCGGTTCAGTTCGTGCTGGAGATACCGGGCGGGCAGGCCGCTTCCATTGGTCTCGAACCCGGCGATACCATGGTGCACGATCGGGTGCGCAAGACCAAATAGCCGCTAAAGGCGGCTGATCACCATGCATTCGAGCACGGCCCATAGGTGCAGGCATGCGCCAGACACGACGAATACATGCCATAACGCATTCTGGAACTTCAGTTTTTCCCACAGATGGAAGACGATCCCCAGCGAATAGACCACGCCGCCAGCCAGCAGCAGCCAAAGCGACAGCGGCGGCAAGGTATGGGCCAGCGACTGGAATACTAAGATGCCGCTCCAGCCGATAGCCAAGTAGAGCACAATTGCGAGGCGTCCGAAGCGCTGCGGCACGATCAGTTTCAGCGCAATGCCGATCAGCGACGCGCCCCATACGAACACCGTCAGGATCGTGGCAACCGGCGTTCCACCCAGTATGGCCAGGAACGGCGTATAGGTGGCTGCAATAAACAAAAAGATCGCCGCCTGGTCGAGCCGCGCCAGATACATCTTGATCGGCGAGATCGGCCACAAATTATAGGCCAGCGACACCCCTAGCACCGCCACCAGCGAGCCGACATAGACCAAAAGCGCGGGCGCCGCCTCCGGTGCCGTGTAGGTCACCGCAAACACAAGCAGGATCGAGCCGGCTACGATGGCAATCACCAGGCCAAGCACATGCACAGCGCCATCGACGATCAGCTCTGCCAAGGTGAACGGCCGCTGTTCGCGGCTCCACCAGGAATAAGTCTCGTTCAGCTTGTCCGGTGCGGTCAACATCGTCTCCTGCCGGCCAATTGTCGCCGGTGCGTTGGGACTATTGTCGACACACGGCAATCTGATGGCAGGATGAATACAAATGGTCATTCGTTACGGCGGCCATGTTGCAGCACGAAACTGGCGATCCCGGAGGGACTCGAACCCCCGACCAACAGCTTAGAAGGCTGCTGCTCTATCCAGCTGAGCTACGGGACCATGGTGTTGTGCAATGCTCCTTTAGCTTATTTCCGGGCCGCGTGAACACCCATGATCGTTGCTGTACGGGAAAGCTGTGTCTCAGCCAGGCGGCGAATGGAAGCGCGCTGTGCTCGAGCGCAGGATCAGTTCGGACCTGAGCACGACACGCCTGGGTTCGACCGCTCTACCCTCAAGCAGCCCGATCAACATCTGCGCCGCCATCTGGCCGAGTTTCTCGCGGGGCTGGCGTATGGTGGTCAGGGGCGGCGAATAGTGGACGGCGACAGCCAGATCGTCGAAGCCGACAACCGAAATGTCGCGCGGGCACTCCAGCCCCTTCTCGCGCAGGGCCGACAGGAAGCCGATCGCCATTTCGTCATTCGCAGCGAACATTGCAGTTGGCCGGTCGGTCCCGGCCAGATAGTCCAGCCCCGCCGCAAAGCCGCTTTCCATCTGAAAGTTTCCGGGAAAAATCCAGTCCGGACGTACGTACAGTCCTGCATCATGGATCGCTTGCCGGAAACCCTCAAGCCGCTCATCTCGCAATACATTTCCAAGCGGCCCGGCAATGTGACCGATTCGGGTATGTCCCAAATTGATCAGGTGCTGTGTTGCCGATGCGGCCGCGCGCGCATTATCGGTTTTGACGGTATGAAAAGGGGCATCTGGAATGTCCTCGCAAGCCACGACGAGCGGAACGTCTGTCGGCTCGCCCGCCAGCTCCAGCAAATGCGACAGGTTAAGCGCGCCGTCCAACAGCAATAGACCGTCCGCACGATGCGAGCGAAAATACTCGCCGAGCTGCCGTGCGGGGTTGGGGCCGGAACAGCGGTTGCACACCAATGTGCTATAGCCGCGTCGCGTCGCCTCGCGCTCGATGGCGTCTAGAATCGCTGAAAAAAAGATGTTTCGAATGTCAGGCAGTGCCACCAGAATGGTTTTGGATGTCCGCTGCCGCAGCGATCGTGCGGCTTGGTTAAGGGTATAGCCGGTGGCCAGCACCGCTTCGGAAATTCGCAGGCGCGTATCTTGGCTGACCCGTTCGGGGCTGGAAAGTGCCCGGCTGACCGTGGCCGTCGAGACTTGGGCAAAGCGTGCAACGTCCTGGATTGTCGGCGTTCTTCTCGTTGTGCTCATGCGTGGCAACGCCCCCTCAGGCTGTCAGCAGCGCAAACCGTCTAATTCGATCTTGACACAACCGCAAGAAGTGTTTGACACTCATGCAATCGATTGCACCAGCAAAATTTGTTTGATGCAATCGATTACATTCGGCCAGCGGAGCGCCTCCCAAGAAGGCGACATCTCGGCTGGCTGTTTCGCAGGGGCGTTAGGCCCCATGAGGATGTTGGGAGGACTACAAATGAATAAGTTTTCAGTGGCTGCCGTAATGGCAGCGGCGCTGATGTGCGGTACTGCGCACGCTACCGACCTTGAAGTGACGCATTGGTGGACCTCGGGTGGCGAAGCCGCTGCCGTGAAGGTGTTCGCCGACAGCTTTGATGCTCTCGGCACCGACAAATGGGTCGATGGCGCCATCGCCGGCGGCGGTGACACTGCCAACCCCATCATCATCAGCCGTATTCTGGGCGGCAACCCGATGGGTGCCACGCAGATGAACACCGGCCGCGATGCCGAGCAGCTGATCCAGGCCGGCCTGATGCAGGACCTGAGCGAAGTCGCAGCAGCCGAGAAGTGGGCTGACGTGATTCGTCCGGCCAAGCTGATGGATTCTTGCATGTTCGAAGGCAAGATGTACTGCGTGCCCGTCAACATTCACTCTACGCAGTGGCTCTGGCTGAGCGACGCGGCCTTCAAGCAGGCCGGCATTCCGACGCCAACGAACTGGAACGACTATGTCGCCGATTTCCCCAAGCTCAAGGAAGCCGGGATTCTGCCGATGGCAATCGGGCAGGGCTGGCCGATCAACACCATGTGGGGTTCGCTCCTGGCTGGTATTGGCGGGCTTGACCTGTTCCGCCAGGTCAATGTCGAAAAGAATGCCGATGCCGTACGCGGCCCGGAGTTCAAGGCGGTGGTCCAGGCACTGGCCGACGTGCGCGACGCCACCGAATCCAACGCCATGGTTCCGCAGTGGAACGACGCCATCAACCTCGTGATTGAAGGCAAGGCTGCCGGTAACGTGATGGGCGACTGGGCTCAAGGCGAATTTGCCGTGGCCAACCAGGTCGCCGGCACCGATTACGAGTGCCTGCCCGGCCTGGGCCTGCATGACGTAGTGGATACTGGCGGCGACGCGTTTTACTTCCCCAAGAACGACGATCCGGAAGTGACCCGCGCGCAGCTCGAACTGGCCAAGCTGCTGCTGACCCCAGAAACGCAGGTTGCGTTCAACCTCAAGAAGGGCTCGATGCCAGTTCGTGGCGACGTCGATCTGAACGCTGCCAATGACTGCATGAAAAAGGGCCTGGCCATCCTGGCAAACCCTGACAACGTGCTGCCCACGGGCGATCAGACCTTCAGCTCCGATACCCAGGGCCAACTGCAGGACCTCGTGCTTGCGTTCTTTGCCGACAAGTCCATGACCGTCGACGACATGCAGGCCCAGTTCGCTGACATCGTCGCGTCCGCCGACTGATGGGTGCATCGACCATAGGCTGAGCGTGGCCGGCTTGGGCAAACCCCGGGCCGGCCATCTTTGCAATGTGAGCGTCACCGGGAGAATGGGACCGTTTTCCCCTCAGATGCGAAATATGTGGCGCTTGCTCCGATAGTGTTGGAACATCCGCGCTCAAGCTCAGAATAGGGCATTTATCCATGGCCGATGCGACCCTGACCGCACAATCCAAACCGGAACAAGCAACCCGGCCAGGTTTTCTGCGCAATCTCCTGCTGCGAAACCTGAGTGCCAAGATCGCGGCGCTGCCCATGATCATAACGGTTCTGGTTGTGTTTGTCGGTTGCAGTGTTTGGAGCATCGTTTATTCGTTCACCAATTCAGGCTCATTGCCGAGTGGCAAGTTCGTCGGCTGGGCGCAATACGAGCGCTTGTTCCACACGGCGCGCTTTATCGGTTCGGCCAAAAACCTGGCGCTGTACGGCGTCATGTCGCTGGTTTTCACCATGTCGATCGGCTTCCTGCTGGCCGTGCTGATGGACCAGAAAATTCGCTTCGAGAATACCTTCCGCACCATCCTGCTCTATCCTTTTGCACTGTCGTTCATCGTCACCGGCCTGGTCTGGCAGTGGATCATGAATCCAAATTACGGGATCGAAAAGGTTGCGCAAGACTGGGGTTTGACCTGGTTTCATTTCGATCTGCTCAACAATGGCAACACGGTCATTTACGGCCTGGTCATTGCCGGGCTCTGGCAGGGCACTGGTTTCGTGATGGTGCTGATGCTGGCCGGGTTGCGCGGCGTCGATGAGGAAATCTGGAAGGCCGCACGCGTCGACGGCATTCCAACCTGGCGCACCTATCTGCAGATCGTGCTGCCGATGATGCGTGGCGTTATTATCACCACGCTGGTGATCGTCGGCTCCGGCATCGTTCGGCTTTACGATCTGGTGATCGCGCTCAGCCAGGGCGGGCCCGGCTTCGCCTCCGATGTGCCGGCCAAGTACGTTTATGATTACATGTTCGGCCGCGCCAATCTGGGGCAGGGCCTCGCCGCATCCACCGTGATGTTGGTGACGGTGCTGATCATTCTGATCCCCTGGGCTTATCTCGAATTTGGACGCAAAAAGAACACTTGACCGGACGCGTCAGCAAGAAAGGCCAACCATGGCTATCGATACTGTAGAGCCGCGCGGCATGCGACCGCGTCCGTTCTTTACTCCGCGCAACATCGTCATCTATTCGCTGCTGTTCTTCGTCTCGGTTTATTACCTGTTTCCGATGTACGTGATGCTCGTGACATCGCTCAAGAACCTGGACGAAGCGCGCGCCGGCAACATTTTCGCGCTGCCGATGAACATCACTTTCGATCCGTGGTTCAAGGCGTGGGACTCGGCATGTACCGGGCTTTACTGCGAGGGGCTCAAGGTTGGATTCTTCAACTCCATGAAGATCACCATCCCCAGCGTCATCGTTTCGGTGCTGATTGCCTCGATCAACGGCTATGCCCTAGTCAATTGGCGTTTCAAGGGTTCGGAGATTTTCTTCGTCATCCTGCTGTTTGGATCATTCATCCCCTATCAGGTGATGCTGTATCCGCTGGTCATTATCCTGCGCGAGCTCAAGATGTTTTCGACGCTGCAGGGCGTCATTCTCATCCACACCGTGTTCGGGATGCCGATCCTGACGCTCTTGTTCCGCAACTATTTCGCGTCTTTGCCGCCCGAATTGTTCAAGGCGGCGCGCGTCGATGGGGCCGGGTTCTGGCGAATTTTCTTCCAGATCATGGTGCCGATGTCGCTGCCGATTTTTGTGGTGGCGATGATCCTGCAGATCACCGGTATCTGGAACGACTTCCTGTTCGGCGTGATTTTTGCCGGCAATCAGAACTATCCAATGACGGTGCAACTCAACAACATCGTCAACTCCACGCAAGGCGTGAAGGAATACAACGTCAACATGGCCGCAACTATCCTGACGGGCCTCGTGCCCCTGGCGGTCTATTTCATCTCGGGAAAATGGTTCGTCCGCGGCATCGCTGCCGGCGCGGTGAAGGGATAACGACTATGGAAGCCAGTGTTTCGATCAGAGATCTGTCGCTCGATTTCGGCAGCGTCAAGGTGCTCCAGTCCTTGGACCTGGAAGTGGCCAAGGGCGAATTCATCGTGTTGCTCGGACCTTCGGGTTGCGGGAAGTCGACCTTGCTCAATTGCATCGCCGGGCTGCTCGATGTTACAGAAGGGCAGATCTTCATCGGCGGCAAGAATGTTACGTGGGCCGAGCCGAAGGATCGCGGCATCGGCATGGTGTTCCAGTCCTACGCGCTCTATCCGCAGATGACCGTCGAGCGAAACCTGTCATTCGGCTTGCGCGTGTCCGGCATGCCCAAGGCGGAAATCGAAAGCCGCGTCAACCGTGCCGCCGAAATCCTGCAAATCCAGCCGCTGCTGGGCCGAAAGCCCGCTAACCTCTCGGGTGGTCAGCGCCAGCGCGTTGCTATCGGTCGCGCCCTGGTGCGCGACGTGGACGTGTTCCTGTTCGATGAGCCATTGTCCAACCTCGATGCCAAGCTGCGAAGCGATCTGCGCGTCGAGATCAAGCGGCTGCATCATCGGCTCAAGAACACAATGATCTACGTCACCCACGACCAGATCGAAGCGCTGACCCTGGCAGACCGTATCGCCATCATGAAGAACGGCGAAATCCAGCAGTTGGCGGATCCGCACACTATCTATAACCGTCCGGTCAATCTTTATGTCGCCGGCTTCATTGGCTCGCCCTCAATGAACTTTCTCGAAGGCACGCTCAACCCCACCAACCAGACGTTCGTTGCCGATGACGGCACTGTCGTGCCGGTTGACACCTATGAGTTTGCAGCGCCGGTGAGCGGGTCGACCAAGGCCGTGCTGGGTGTCCGACCTGAGCACATCGTGATTGGCGACGAGGCCAAGTCCAAGCCATTCAATCAGGAAGTCGAGATCGAGATCGTCGAGCCGATGGGGTCAGACACGCTGGCCTGGACCAAAATCGCGGGCAGGGCGGTGACTTTCCGTTGCGACAGCGACGTGGTGATTACCACCGGCCAGAAAATGCTGGTCGGTTTCGATCCGGCACGTGGCTCGATCTTCAATGCCGAAACCACCTGCCGCATCTAGGTAAAACCCAAGATCAACGCGGCGCTGCTTACGCCGGCGGTGAACCGCTCGGTGAGGCCATCGTCGATGTTACTTTTCAAGCAACCAGGATGCCGAACCGGCGCGATAGTGCCCAATTAATACGCTATCCCGGCACACGTCGAAGTGCCCTTTTCAACGACACCAATCAGGAGGCCATCAGTGACCGATTTGTCATTTCAGCTCTATAGCGCTCGTAATTTTACCCCGCTGGAAGCGTTTTTGCCCAAGCTGGCGGCGCTTGGCTACACCCAGGTGGAAGGCTATGGCGGGCTTTACGCCGATGCGGCAGGCCTTGCGGCCAACCTGAAGCAGAACAACCTCACCATGCCGACCGGCCATTTCGGCCTGACACAGCTGCAGGATACTGCTTCCGCCCTCAAAATTGCCGAAACCCTTGGCATGAAGACGCTTTATTGCCCCCATATCGGCGTCGAAGGTCGCAGCACCGATGAGAGCAAATGGATCGAACTGGCAGAGACGCTAAGCGGCCTGGTTGAAACCTTCAAGGCTGAAGGCCATGGCTTTGGTTGGCATAACCATGATTTCGAATTTGTACCCACCACCAGCGGCCGTACGCCGATGGAAATCCTGCTCGACACAGCCACCAACATCGAGTGGGAAGCCGATGTTGCCTGGATTGCGCGCGGCAACGCCAATCCAAACGACTGGTTCGATAAGTACGGCAGCCGGATCACCGCCGTTCACGTCAAGGATCTCGCGCCGGCGGGCCAACTTGCCGACGAGGACGGCTGGGCGGATGTGGGCTTCGGCACACTGAATTGGGACAGCTTGATCAAGGATGTGACCGCCAAGACCCAGGCGAAGTACTTTGTTGCCGAGCATGACAATCCCGCCGATGCCGAGCGCTTTGCCAGCCGCTCCATCGCAACCGCCAAGAAGTGGAAGTAATCCAAATGGCCAAAACATATGGTGTCGGCATCATGGGTGCCGGCAATATTTCTGCTGCCTATCTGAAACTGGCTCCCTTGTTCAAGGGGCTTGAAGTGCGTGCCGTGGCCGACATCCTGCCGGCTGCTGCCCAGAAACGTGCCGATGAGTTCGGCGTCAAGGCGCAGACGCCTGACGAGCTGCTCAAGAACAGCGAACTCGACGTGATCGTCAACCTGACCATTCCCGCGACGCATTATTCGGTATCGATGGATATCATTTCGGCAGGCAAGCACGCCTATTCCGAAAAGCCGTTCGTGCTTTCGCTCGAAGAGGGCATGGCGCTCAAGAAAGCGGCAGACGATCGCAACCTCAAGGTCGGCAGCGCTCCCGACACCTTCCTGGGAGGAGCGCATCAGCAGGCTCGCGACATCATCGACAGCGGCAAGATCGGCAAGATCATGAGCGGCACCACGCATGTGATGAGCCGCGGCATGGAACACTGGCATCCAAATCCAGACTTTTTCTTCCAGGTCGGTGCTGGCCCGGTGCTGGACATCGGACCATATTATGTCACCGACCTGATCCACTTGATTGGGCCGGTCAAGCGCGTCTCTGCCTTTACGTCGATGGCCCGCGCAGAACGCGAAGTGACGGCTCCCGGCCCCCATCAGGGCACGATGGTCAAGGTGGGCACGCCCACGACCATTCATGGCATCATGGAGTTCCATAATGGTGCCATCGTGACGATCGGCACCAGTTGGGACGTGGCTAGCCACGGTCACCACAATATCGAGCTCTACGGCACCGAGGGCACGGTTTATGTTCCCGATCCCAACTTCTTTGGCGGCGATCTGATCACCACTGACATCGCGGGCACCAAGACCCCGGTTACGCCCTGGCAGCATCCATTCGGCAAGGCCAACCAGGACCTTGACAAGGAGCACCCGCGCGCCAATTACCGCACGGCCGGTCTTGCCGACATGATGCAGGCGATTGAACAGGGCCGCCCGGCGCGTTGCGGTCTCGATGTGGCACTGCATGCCGTCGACGTGATGACGTCGCTGCTCAAAGCCGGCGAGAGCGGCCAAGTGTTGACCTTGTCGACGACCTGTGAGCGTCCCGCGGCGTTGAGCCCCGAAGACTCCCAGGCATTGCTGAAGGCCTGATGTGCGTACCTCATTGACAGGCAAGGTGTGCCGGTCGAGATTGTGATCCAAAACGTGTTCAGGCGGCGGTCATCCGCCGCCTGTTCGTTCAAAGCGGCAACGAAAGACTAAGGCGCAAAGCGCCGACAGAGGAGACGACGATATGCGCACCATCAAGGGGCCCGCCATATTTCTGGCCCAGTTCGCCGGCGATACGGCACCGTTCAATTCTTTCGACGCAATTTGCGGCTGGGCGGCCAATTACGGCTACAAGGGCGTACAGCTCCCTACTTGGGTCGGCAGCTTGATCGATTTGGAAAAGGCCGCGACCTCCAAGACCTATGCCGACGAGTTGGCCGGCACCGCCGCCAAGCACGGTCTGGCCATTACCGAACTCTCCACTCATCTGCAGGGTCAGTTGGTGGCTGCCCATCCGGTCTATGACACCATGCTGGATGGCTTCGCTCCGGCCGCGGTGCAGGGCAATCCCAAAGGGCGCCAGGAATGGGCGGTGCAGCAGTTGATGTGGGCGGCAAAAGCTTCAAGCAATCTGGGCTTAACCGAGCACGCGACCTTTTCGGGCGCGCTGGCCTGGCCGTTTCTCTATCCGTTTCCGCAACGTCCGGCTGGCTTGGTCGAAGAAGCCTTCGACGAACTGGCTCGTCGCTGGACGCCAATCCTCAATGCGTTCGATGAGAATGGCGTGGACGTGTGTTACGAAATCCATCCCGGCGAAGATTTGCACGATGGGGTCACTTACGAAATGTTCCTCGAGCGCGTGAACAACCATCCACGCGCCAACCTGCTCTACGATCCCAGCCATTTCGTGCTGCAGCAGCTCGATTATCTCGACTATATCGATATCTATCACGAGCGTATTCGTATGTTCCACGTCAAAGATGCCGAGTTCAATCCGACCGGCCGACAGGGCGTTTATGGCGGCTACCAAAGCTGGATCAACCGGGCAGGGCGCTTCCGCTCGCTGGGCGACGGGCAAGTGGATTTCGCCTCGATTTTTTCCAAGATGGCACAGTATGATTTTGCCGGTTGGGCGGTGCTGGAATGGGAATGTGCCATCAAGCATCCCGAAGACGGTGCGCGCGAGGGCGCTGAATTCATCAAGAACCACATTATCCGTGTCACCGAGCACGCTTTTGACGATTTTGCGTCGGCCGGCACGGATCTGGCGGCAAACCGCAAGATTCTCGGGCTTTAGGGAGAACAGCTATGGCTGAAACCGGCGCGAAGCGCATTCGTTTGGGCATGGTCGGCGGCGGCACCGGAGCCTTTATCGGCTATGTCCACCGCGTCGCTTCCCGCATCGATGGCGACTATGACCTGGTGGCAGGTGCCTTGTCGTCGCGACCTGAAGTCGCCAAGGAATCCGGCCGCAATATTGGTCTGGCCGAGGACCGCATCTATAGCAGCTATGAGGAAATGGCACGCGCCGAGGCGGCCCGTCCCGATGGTATCGAAGCGGTCTCGATCGTTACGCCCAACCACATGCATTTCGGTCCTGCAAAGGCGTTCCTCGAAGCCGGTATCCACGTCATCTGCGACAAACCGCTCACGGCGACACTCGAGGATGCGCGGGCCCTGGCGGCCATCAAGCCAAAAAACGGCGCCAAGTTTCTATTGACCCATAATTACACGGGCTACCCGCTGATCCGCCAAGCCCGGCAATTGGTCGAGTCAGGTGCTCTCGGTACGATTCGCGTTATCCAGGCCGAGTATCCGCAGGATTGGTTGACCGAGCCAGCTGCCGACGACAACAAGCAGGCTTCCTGGCGCACCGACCCTGCGCGGTCCGGAGCGGGCGGGGCCATTGGCGATATCGGCACGCATGCCTACAATCTACTGCGCTTCGTCACCGGCTTGAAAACCGAAGCCGTGTCGGCGGACCTGACCAGCTTCGTTCCCGGGCGCCAACTGGACGACAATGTCCATATCATGCTGCGCTTCCAAGGCGGAGCCAGGGGCATGCTCTGGGCCAGCCAAGTAGCCGTCGGATGCGAGAACGGTCTGCAACTGCGCGTCTATGGCGACAAGGGTGGACTCGAGTGGCGCCAGGACAATCCCAATTACATGTGGTTCACCGAATTCGGCAGGCCCAAGCAATTGCTGACCCGTGGCGGCGCCATTTCCGGCAACGCGGCATCGACCATGAACGTGCGCGTTCCCGCTGGCCATCCCGAGGGGTATCTGGAAGCTTTCGCCACGCTCTACAGCCAGTTCGCCGAGGTCATTCGCGGCAATGGCGCGCCTTACGACGGCTTGTTGCCGACCCTTGCCGATGGCGTTGAAGGCATGGAATTCATCACCGCATCGGTGAAATCCAGCCAATCCGACGGCAAATGGACCAAGCTCAGCGAGGTCTGAACCTCACGGCGAAGACGCCGCTTCAAGTGGCGTCTTTGCTATTGCAGCCGCTTGACGCGATGGCCTTGGCGTTCAAGCAAATCCACGACGCTACCATCGCCAATCAAATGACCCGCGCCGACAACAATGAAGTTTTGCTCGTTGGCCGCCAGCATGGCTTCGATCTTGTTTGACCAAGTGTTGTTGCGGTCATAGATGAGCCTTTGCACGAACCCGTCGTACCCCGCTGAGTCCTGCATGAATATGGCCCCCAGCTGTTCGGGTACGCCGTCGGACCAGGCGGCGACCATGTCGTCGGTCATGCCAGACAAGGCGTGGAGTTGCTTGAGCGTATCGGTCAGCATGCTGATCTGCTCGTCTTCCGGTGCGCTGGCCAGAAAACCAAGTTGTTCCTCTGCGCTCTCGAAAAAAGCCTGCCGTTCCTTGGGCAACTGCTTTTGCAGAAGCATGTCGACGCCGCGTGTGGGGTCGTAGCCAGCGGCAATAAGGGCGGCACTGCTGATCGTCGTCGTGGCCAGCCACGGCTTCATGGCCTGCAGCATGCCCATGGGAAGTTGCATTTCGGCGATCGTGCTGCGCAGCATGTCTGCGTCCGCCGGCTGCAACTGGCTGGAGAGAGTGGTGCCGAGTGCATTCATGCCGATTTCGAACGTCCGGGTGACGATCGACGCCTGGGCTGCGTCTCCCACGTCGGCCTCGAAATAGACTTTGTCAGCGCCCGCAAGCACCTTGTCGAAGGCCGGCGTCCGCCACTCCAGGGCCGGCGGGAGGACGTGGAATGAGCCGAACAGCCAGATCCTGCTGTCACCATCACTGACTTGCCACAGGGCCGGTGCCGCGCTCGCCGGTAAGGCGCAGAGCAGGGCTAAAGCGGCGGCAAGCAGACGTGCAAGGGCTGTCATCGGTCCGTCCTTTTTGGCCGTCGCCTGACCATTGGCTAAGGCAGCCACGGCACAACGTTTCAACGATCAGTGAGCTCCACGGCTACAGGCAGCAAGGCTCAATGCGTCCAGGGCGTCTTGCGGTCGGAGCGGAAATTATCGGGATAACTGACGCGCTTGGGCGTGGCGTCATGCGCCGGCTGCACGAAATAGGGGATGCCGTTCTTTTGTGCATAGGCTTCGGCGGCTTCCAATGTATCGAACGAAAGCTTGATCTGCTGGCGCGTGTCGCTTGACGTCGTATAGCCCATCAGCGGATCGATGCCGCGCGCGGATGCCTGTTCATGCACGAGAACCCAAGCCTTGGACTTTCCCTTGCCTGACTGCATGGCATTGGGAGCGGGGCGATAGATGCGGGCCGTCATGCGAAGATCCTTGAAACCGATGTGCTGCGCCGGATCATGCAGCAGGCACCAATAAATTGCGATGGTCGGAGTACAAAGATTCGAACTTTGGACCCCTGGTTCCCAAAACCAGTGCTCTACCAGGCTGAGCTACACTCCGAGATCGCCGCATCCCGTTACCGTGTTCAATCGCAAAGGGCAAGGGTGCCGATCGTTCAATGTGCAATTGAGCTTGATCCGCGCGAGCGTGCCACTTGATAGCGTTGCAGCGCGGCACTCAGATCGGCCTTGAGGTCATCCACGCCTTCCAGCCCGATATGCAGCCGCAGCAGGTTGCCGCTTGCCGTCCAGGGCACTGCCGTTCGCATTCGCGCCGGGTTGGTGGGCAGGCACAGGCTTTCGTAACCGCCCCACGAATAGCCCATGGTGAACAGCTTGAGCCCGTCAACGAAGGCGGCCACGGCTTCGCGAGGTGCCGCCTTGAGCAGCACGCCGAACAGGCTTCCCGAGCCGGTGAAGTCCCGCTTGAAAATGGCATGGTCGGGATGGCTAGGCAGGGCAGGGTGCAGCACCACATCGACTTCCGGCTGGCCTTCCAGCCAAGCCGCGATGTCCAGCGCGCGCCGCTCATGCTCCTTCATGCGGATTGAAAGGGTCCGAAGTCCACGCGCCACGAGGAACGCCTCGTCCGCCGAAGTAAAAAAGCCGAGCGACTTGCGTGTCTTTTCGACCTCGGCCCAGCGGGTCTGCGTGGCCGAAATGGTGCCGGCAAAGGCGTCCGAGTGTCCCACGAACATCTTGGTGCCGGCATGCACTACGATGTCCGCACCCAATTTCAGCGGCTGATGAAAAAGCGGACTGGCCCAGCTATTGTCGACAATAAGGCATATGCCGGTGGCTTTTGTTGCCGCAGCCATGGCGGGAAGGTCATGCACTTCGAACGTCACCGAACCGGGGCTTTCCGCCAGCACTGCCTTGGTCTTCGGTCCGATCATCCCGGCTATTCCAGCGCCGATTCGCGGGTCGAAATAGCGTGTAGAAACTCCCATCCGTGCTAGAAAACCATTGGCGAAGACGCGGCCAGGATCATATGCCGAATCAGAGATCAAAACCTCGTCGCCCGCCCGCACGCAGCTCAGCAAGGCAATGGTAATTGCGGCCAGGCCAGAGGGCACCAGCTTGGTGGCATGCGCGCCCTCCAAGGCGGTGACGATCGCCTCCACACCCTCGGTCGTCGGATTGCCCGCCCGGCCATAAAGAAAGCGCTGGTCCTGGGCCTCGAGATCGGCAAGCGTTTTGAACAGCACGGTCGAGCCGCGATAGACCGGCGTGTTGACGAATCCAAACTGCTCGTGCGGGTCGCGTCCCAAATGTGTCAGCAGCGTCTCCATCGAGAGCGCATCGAAGTCGCCTGCGTCTTCATCACTCATCGCACCAGCCTGCACAAAATCAAATCACTCACGGGATAAAGCCCAAAAAAGCGACAGCGCTCCTGTCGCAACGGCCTGTCGGGCCTTGACGCCCGCACCATTAGCCGCTTCGATGGTTATCAGCATCACCCAAGCCGTCAAGGCAGTGGTGTCAACCGGACCGGCCAGCCGCAAGGCGGATCGAGTTGCGGACAAAACATCGTCAGGAATCGAACAAAGGCAACATAATGCAAAACAAGCTCGCAATGATCGCTTTGACGGCCGCCTTGGGCCTCGTGGCGGCTTCGGCTCAGGCCGATACGCTCGCCGACGTCAAAGCCCGCGGTTTCGTCCAGTGTGGCGTTACCGAAGGTGTTCCCGGCTTCAGCTTGCCCGACGCCAACAATGAGTGGTCGGGCCTCGATGTGGACTATTGCCGCGCTGTTGCGTCGGCCATCTTCAACGATCCCAAGGCCGTCCGCTTCACGCCCACCACATCCACCGATCGTTTCAACGTGCTCGGCTCGGGCGAGGTCGACCTGCTCGCCCGCACCACGACCTGGACCATGACCCGCGACACCACGCTCGGCCTGATGTTTGTCGGCACCATGTTCTATGACGGCCAAGGCTTCCTGGTCCGCAAGGCCGACGGCATTGCTTCGGCGGCCGATCTCTCCGGCGCCGCAGTCTGCATCGAGGCCGGCACCACCACCGAGCTGAACGCCGCCGACTATTTCTCGGCCAACAACCTCGAGTTCAATCCGGTGACCTTTACCGGCCAGGACGAAGTGCTCAAGGCCTTTGAAGATGGTCGTTGCGACGTCATGACCTCGGATTCGTCCCAGCTCGCGGGCAACCGCGGCGAGCTTGCCGTTCCCGATGACTATGCGTTGCTGCCCGAAATCATTTCCAAGGAGCCGCTCGCCATCGTGGTGCGCCAAGGCGACGATCTGTGGTTCGAGATCACCCGCTGGGTTTACTACACCCTGCTGGAGTCCGAAGAACTGGGCGTCACGCAGACCAATGTCGATGAAATGCTCGGCTCCGACAATCCCGGCATCAAGCGCCTGCTCGGCGTGGAAGGCGACTTCGGTACCCCGATCGGGCTGACCAAGGATTGGGCTTACCAGGTGGTCAAGGGCACCGGCAATTACGGTGAAATCTTCGAGCGCAATGTCGGCGCCAACACGCCGCTCGCCCTGCCACGCGGCCTCAACGCGCTTTGGAACGAAGGCGGCATCCAGTACTCGCCACCGATCCGCTAACAGGTCCATTTGCTCCGGCGCCGTCCATGGCGCCGGAGGCTTTCGCGTCGTCCGGTTGTTGACCGGACTGCGCAAAGGTCGCGGCAAGCAAGGCATGGTTCGCGGCACGACAGGAGCAGTACGTGGCATCAATTGACGCCGGGCGACAAAGTGCGCCCAAGGTCCCGTTTTTCAACGATCCCAAAATCCGCGGGATCGTCTATCAGATCGCGGTTGCCTTGGCGGTCGTGCTGTTCGTCAGTTGGGTTATCCACAACACTGCGGCGAACCTGGCCGCACAAAACAAGGCCACCGGGTTTGACTTCCTGTGGGGAACGGCCGGGTTTGAAGTCAGCTTCACGCTCACCGGCTTCAACCGCTCGTCGCTGTATTGGCAGGCCCTGGTCACCGGTCTTGCCAGCACCATCCTGGTGTCCATCATCGCTATTTTCGTCGCTTCCATCGTCGGTTTTACCTTGGGCATTGCGCGGCTTTCCAACAATTGGATCATTTCGCGCCTGGCGACGGTTTATGTGGAACTCGTCCGCAATGTGCCGCTGCTGCTGCAATTGTTCATCTGGTATTTCGCCGTGCTCAAGGCCATGCCGGCGGTCAAGCAGAGCCTGGTATTTTTTGGCGGCTGGGCGCTGAACCAGCGTGGTCTTTATGTGCCCAAGCCGCTGGTGGATGATCGGTTTTTCATCTTTGCGATCGCCGTCGTGGTTGCCATCGTGGCGATTGTCTTGGTTCGGCGCTGGGCGCGTGAACGCCTGTTCGCCACCGGCAAGCAGTTTCCGGTTACGCTGACCAGCTTGACCATATTGATCGTCCTGCCGTTCTTGGCCTTCGTTATTTCGGGCACCCAGGTCGAATTCCAGACGCCCGTCCTGCAGGGTTTCAATTATCGCGGCGGCATTCAGCTTCCGCCGGAGCTGGTTGCGCTGATCGTTGGCCTGTCGCTCTATCATGCGACATTCATCGGCGAGACCGTGCGCGGTGGCATCGTGGCGATCAGCCATGGCCAGACCGAAGCGGCGCAATCGCTGGGTCTCGACAACGGACAACGTCTGCGGTTGGTTGTTATTCCGCAAGCGCTACGCGTGATTATTCCGCCGATGACCAGCCAATATCTCAATATCATCAAGAACTCCTCGCTTGGTGCTGCCATCGGGTATCCGGAGTTTGTCTCGGTGTTCATGGGCACTTCGCTCAACCAGGCGGGCCGTGCCATCGAGATCATTTCCATCACTATGCTGGTTTACCTGACGCTGTCGCTGTCCACCTCGGCGCTGATGAACTGGTACAATGCGCGCGTCGCATTGGTCGAGCGATAGGAGGCGGCCATGAGCGATATCACCGATGCTTCGGCCAATGGCTTCGTGCGGGAACAATTCAGCCCGCAACGCCCACCGCCCGGCAATACGACGGGACCGCTAGCTTGGGTTCGCGCCAATCTGTTCTCCACGCCTGGCAACGCGATCATGACCATCCTGGGCATCCTGCTGGTGCTTTGGATCGTGCCGCAGATCTACAATTTCATGATCGGCCATGCCGTGTTCAATGGAACGGTGGACGATTGCCGCGTCGCCGATGTCGGCGCCTGCTGGATCTACATCCAGTCGCGCTTCAGTTTTTTCATCTACGGCTTCTATCCACCGGCGGAATACTGGCGCGTCAATACCGTCTTCGTCCTGCTGGCGCTGCTACTGCTTCCCCTCTTGGTACCCAGGGCGCCGTTCAAGCGCATCAATGCCCTGCTGTTCTTTGTCGTGTTCCCAATCGTGGCCTTCAATCTGCTGCATGGTGGGGTGTTCGGCCTGAGCGTCGTTCCGACTGAATCCTGGGGCGGCCTGATGGTCACGCTGATCATCGCGCTGGTCGGCATCATCTGTTCGCTGCCGCTGGGCATCGTGCTTGCCTTGGGCCGACGATCCAAATTGCCGATCATCAAGACGCTGTGCGTCTGCTTCATCGAGCTGTGGCGGGCCGTGCCGCTGATTACCGTTTTGTTCATGGCCTCGGTCATGCTGCCGCTGTTCATGCCGCAGGGGATGACCGTCGACAAATTGCTGCGTGCCCTGGTCGGCGTCACCTTGTTCACCGCCGCCTATCTCGCCGAAGTGGTGCGCGGTGGTCTGGCCGCTATTCCGCGCGGCCAGTTCGAGGCAGCATCCTCGCTTGGGCTGAGCTACTGGAAATCGATGATGTTCATTGTCCTCCCACAGGCGCTGAAACATTCGATTCCCGGCATCGTCAACAATTTTATTTCGCTGTTCAAGGATACCTCCCTGGTCTCGATCGTGGGTATCTTTGACTTGTTGAACACGGTGCAGTCGGCCAGCTCCGATGCCAATTGGGCCACGCCGACCCGCGCCGTCACCGGTTATGTGTTTGCCGGCATGATCTTTTGGATTTTCTGCTTTTCAATGTCGCGCTATTCCCAATGGATGGAACGGCGCCTCCACACTGGGCACAAGAGATAGCAATGACGGAAAATTTCGAAACGGTCGATCGGGCGATCGATATGTCTCAGATGCAGGTTTCGTCGACCGACGTGGCGATCGACGTGGTCGGCATGAATAAATGGTACAGCGATTTTCACGTGTTGCGCGACATCGACCTTAAGGTGATGCGCGGCGAGCGCATAGTGATTGCCGGGCCGTCGGGTTCCGGCAAGTCGACCTTGATCCGCTGCATCAACCGCCTTGAGGAGCACCAGCAGGGGCAGATCATCGTCAACGGGACCGAGCTGACCAACGATCTCAAGCGGATCGATGAGGTGCGGCGCGAAGTGGGCATGGTGTTCCAGCATTTCAATCTGTTTCCGCATCTGACTATTCTGCAGAACCTGACGCTGGCGCCGATCTGGGTGCGTGGCATTCCCAAGGCCGAGGCCGAGGAGACGGCCATGCATTATCTCACCAGGGTCAAGATTCCCGAACAGGCGCTGAAATTTCCCGGCCAGCTTTCGGGTGGCCAGCAACAGCGCGTCGCCATTGCCCGCTCGCTCTGCATGCAGCCCAAGATCATGTTGTTCGACGAGCCGACCTCGGCGCTCGATCCCGAAATGGTCAAGGAAGTGCTGGAGGTCATGATCTCGCTGGCCGAGGAGGGCATGACCATGATTTGCGTGACGCACGAAATGGGCTTTGCGCGCCAGGTCGCCAACCGCGTCATCTTCATGGACCAGGGGCAGATCATCGAGCAGAACGAACCCGAAAGCTTCTTTTCCAACCCGCGGCACGAGCGCACCAAGTTGTTCCTCAGCCAGATCCTGCATTGAACCGCTGACCTGCGTTGTCGAAAACGGCGAGCAATCGGCTTGCCTGCTTGACCGGCGCAAGCCGGTGGCGGATATGCTGACGGCCATGATGGGGCAAAGGCAATCACCGCTCGTTGGCGTTGCGAGAGCACGGTCGTGGTTCGCTGCAGTTTGTATTTTTGTCCTCCTGGTTCTGGGTGGCTTGCCGGCAGGGGCGCAGGCGCCGGATAGCGCTGGAGCGAAAATTCCGACGCTGCAAGCGGTGCGGGAGCGTGGTTTTCTGATTTGCGGCGCGACCAGTCCGTTGCCCGGTTTTGCCCAGCAGGATGCCGCAGGCAAATGGTCGGGGTTCGATGTCGATCTGTGTCGCGCCATTGCGGCAGCGGTGTTTGGCGATCCGGACAAGATCGAGTTTCGCTCCCTGCGCGGCGAGGCGCGGTTTGCCTGGTTGCAGACCGGGACGGTGGATGTGTTGACACGTAATGGCGCCTGGACGCAGCGCCGCGATACGCTTTATGGCGCCAGCTTCGTTGCTCCCAGCTTTTTTGATGGTCAGGCATTCATGGTGCCGCAGTCGCTGGGCATCGTATCGGCCTACGAAATGGACAAGGTCAGCGTCTGCGTGGTCGATAGCGGTTCGGAACTGAATCGGATGGAGGAGTTCTTTTTCACCAACCAGGCCAGCTACACCGAGGTCGTCTATGAGGACGCCGCCGACCTTGCCATTGCCTATCGGGCGGGCCTGTGCCAGGCGGTTTCCGCGACCAGTCGGCAATTGCAGGCGATCCGCCGCGACCTGCCGGAGCCGGCCAGCCACCGTATCCTGCCCGAGCGCATTTCCAAGGAATTGCTCGGGCCGGTGGTGCGCAGCGGGGACGATCAGTGGTTCAACATCGTGCGCTGGACCATGTTCGCGCTGATCGACGGCGAGGAACTGGGCGCGACCTCGCTCAATATTGATTCGCTCAATGCCACGCGCACAGCCGGCGTCCGTCGCATCCTTGGCCTCGAGCAGGATTTCGGGCGATCGCTGGGCCTGTCGCCCAAGTTCATGAGCGACGTCATTCGCGCAGTCGGCAATTACGCCGAGCTCTACGACCGTCATTTCGGCCCGCAGACCGGGGCTGCGCTGCTGCGCGGCCAGAACGCGCTGTGGAGCAATGGCGGCCTGATGTATGCACCCCCCGTTCTCTAATAGTCGATGACGGCAATTTCGCTGCGTCGCGAATCGAGGTTGAACCGTGCCGCCGCGACCCGTCGGTCGGGCAGCCAGACCAACAGGTCCCAGCTCGCCTGGTTCGTGGGAATGCGCTGCACCAGCTTGCGGCTCGCCACCTCCCAGATCAACAGCGCCGATGTGTCCTCGCCCCAGGAACGGGCGCCGTCGAAAGAAGCCGCGACATAAGCGCCCTCCGGGCTGATCCAGACCTCGGGCCAGATGTGCTCGCTCAGCCCCCAGGCGCCCAGCGGCGCGACCGCCAGCGGATTGGCCCAATCGGCAAAGGCGCTATCGGCAATCCTGAGCGCAATCACGCCGCTGTCAGCCAAGGTCTCCTCGTGTTGTACCAGCACCTTGCCATCGGGCGAGACCGCATTGGCCAGGCCCTGCCGATAGAGCGGCAAGGTGGGGGAGCCGCTGATATCGGCCAGCCGCGTCCCGTCCGTCGCCGAATACACCATCGCCGCCATGGCCGGGGGACGCCCGCTGCTGGTATTGCCGCGGTCGATCATCACCCTGGTGTCATCGAGAAAGCCGACCATGGCCACGTTGTAGAACGGCTCGATGGTCACCCGCGTGCGGCCACTGGCGCGATCGATGACAATTGGCCGCCCGTCGAACAGGCTGGCCGCCAGAAGGGTTCCGTCGGGCGATAGGGCGGCGCTCATCCACGAGGCAGCGTTCGGTATGTCGACGAGCTCGACAGTGTTGCCGGTGCTGCCATCGGCAAGATCGGTTTGCACCAGAAGCTGCCGCACGCCAGGCTCCGGGCCGTCGCCGCGCAGGACCGAGAGCACATGCCCCTCCGGCCCGGCCAGCATGGCTTCGATGCGGGTCGCCTCGTAGCGCGCCACTACGGTGCATCTGCTAAGTTTGAGAACGCCGTCGAGCGGCCCGCAAGGATAGAACAGCCCGATCCCCCAACCATAGATGGTGCCGCCGGCGATCAGCAGCGTCGCCAATCCGATTGTCGTCCTGACTGGGAACTTCACGCCACCAGCCTCCGGTTCTTCATCGCTATGGTGGAAGTCATGTGTGACAGAACCTACAGCGCAAGGAACGAGTTCAGTTGGCAAAAAACAGGCTTACGCGCCTGTTCTGCTTTCCTTTTTTCTCGATTTTGCCGATGTGCAACGCGCCGATCTCGCTGGTGTTGCGCACATGGGTGCCGCCGCAAGGCTGCAAGTCGATATCCCCGATACGCACCAGCCGAACCCGGCCCTGTCCCATCGGCGGCTTGACCTTCATGGTCTTGATGAGCTCGGGCTGGGCTGCCATTTCCGCGTCGCTGATCCACTCCGTCGTGATCGCATGCGCGTCCCGCACCATGACGTTGAGATCGGCTTCGAGTTCGCCGAGGTTTTCGGGCACGTCCGGCATGTCGAAATCCAGCCGGCCCTTGTCTTCCCCGATGGAGCCGCCGGTGACGGGGAATGGGAACACCACTGACAGCAGATGCAGCGCCGTGTGCATCCGCATCAAGCCATAGCGCCGCGCCCAATCAATGCTAGCGGTGACGGTTTCACCGACGACCGGCAGGGCCGATCCCTCGATAGGGACGTGCACTATGGCAGTCTTGTCGCCGTCGGGATGAATTGCGCTTACGATGACAATGCTCGATCCATCGGACCGCTCGATGCGGCCGCTATCGCCCGGTTGTCCGCCCGACGCTGCATAGAATGGCGTGCGATCGAGCAGGATCCCGCCTTCCGGGGTCACGGCGGTGACGCTCGCTGGCGTGGCTTGCAGATAGCTATCGTCGCGGAACAGGAATTGAGTCATGGGCAAAGTCTTTCAAAGTACGGGCGACAGCAATCGGGCCGCCTGGGTCGCAAACCGCATGAGCAATGGTCGGGACTTGACCTCGTCAAGAGCGACTTCCCGGCAGTTCTTGAAATCGTCCAGCAGCATGGTCTCGACGGCATTGATGGTCTTGGGATCGGTGAACCAGAGCGTGATCTCGAAATTGATCGAGAAGGAGCGATTGTCGAAATTGGCGCTGCCGACGCTGGTTATCTTGTCGTCCATCAGCACCACCTTCTGGTGCAGGAAGCCGCTGGTGTAACGATAAATCGAAATGCCGTGCTGCACCATGGAATCGGCGTGCGCGATGCTGGCGAGCCAGACTATCCGATGATCCGGCTTTTCGGGCAGCATCACCCGCACGTCGACGCCGCGCAACCGGGCGGCGAATAGAGCGGTTCGCACATCGGTGTCGGGCACGAAATAGGGACTGACGATCCAGAGCCGCTCACGCGCCTGGGCAATCGCGTCGGTGAAGGCGATGGCGCATTCTTCGAGCTTGTCGGCCGGGCCGCTACCCATCACCAGGACCGATTGATCGCCGGGGGTGGGCACCTGGGCCGGTGGGGTGGCGGGCAGCAATTCGCCCGTCGCCCAGGCCCAATCCTCACGGAACAAGAGGGCGCAGCCAAGCGCCGCCGGGCCGGATACGCGGACATGAGTATCGCGCCAATGGCCGAAGCGCTTGTTTTCGCCCAGATATTCGACGCCGACATTGTGTCCGCCCACCCAGGCGACCTCGCCATCGACCACGACGATCTTGCGGTGATTGCGATAATTGATCTGGGTCGGGCCGTAAAAGCGCAGGAATTTGTGGCGCTGGTTGAACCCCGCGACCTTGACTCCGGCGTCGCGCAGGCGGGTACGGAAGCGCTTGGGCATGCCGGTGCTGCCGACGTCGTCATAGAGCAGGAACACCTTGATGCCGGCTTTGGCACGCTCGATCAGGCGCTCGGCGAGGTCGGCGCCCAGGCGGTCGTCGCGCACAAGGTAGAATTGCACGAAGAGGTAGGTTCGCGCCTGGCTGATGCCGGCAAAGATCGAATCGAATGTCGCGGTGCCGTCGATCAGCAGTTCGACCTCGTTGCCGCTCAGAAACGGCACCTCGGAGACCTTGGTCTGGACCGGCCAGGCGTCGCTGGTCTCCTGGTCGATCAGCGCCAAATCCTTGGCGCGCAGCTGGCGGGCGGCGCGGCCATTGCGGATGCGGTCGGTGGCATAGTCGTCAAAGAACTTCCAGCCGAAGACCAGGTATAGCAGGGCGGTGGGGAAGGGCAGCAGGCCCAGCGACACCAGCCAGGCAATGGAGCCCTGCGAGGTGCGTGAGTTCATGATTTCACGCACCGCGCAGATGAAAGCCAAAATGTAGAGTGCGCCGGTGACCGCGGCCACGATATGCAAATCGGCGAAGATCGTCCCCAGGAAATATTCGATGCCGATCACGGTCGCCCATCCAGTTTCATCGCTTTCCTATAGCAGCGGTGTATGGGCGGGCAAAGGCCAGAGCGAAGCGCCGCGCGGGATTGCCGGGCGGTTGGATGGCAGTCAAACGGCATGCGGCGAGACGCGCCTCATGGGTTTGGTTTAGAGTGCGAGACAGCGGCTCGCCGCATGCGACGGGATTTTACACGTGCGCATCGAGCAGCCGCCCTTTCGGATTGGATGCTCCAGCCCGACTGCCTGGGACAGTGTGTCCGATGCAGGTCGAGCCGTCATCCGGCTGGTTGTCAG